>DASZIL010000027.1:0-20501 GCA_035949255.1 Beijerinckiaceae bacterium
TCATGCGGATGGCTCGCCCGCGTCGCCTTGGCGAAGCCGCGCCCGGTCGTGATCGATTCATCCGCAACGATCGCGTTCTCGGGCAGGAGCGCGCCGATGGATTGGCCGAGCGTCTCGGGTGTGATGGCGCCCGTGGCGGGCGTCGCTTTCGCATAGGGGATGGTCGGCGCCTTCTCGGCGCGCGCGCCGAGCTCGTCTGCGAGCCGTTCGAGCGCCTGCGCGATGTCGTCGGCGCGGCTCGCCAGCTGATGGGATTGGCATTCCTTCGGGGCGAGCAGGCTCGGCTTGTTCGGATAGGCGAAGAAGGCGACGGGCGTGCGCGCGCCGACGAGGATGAGGTGCTTCACGCCGTTTAGCATGTCGAGCGCCTGATCGACCGGATAGGGGAGGCGGCTTGCCGCCACCCTGCCGGCGCCCCGCTCGGTGCGGGCGACGGAGCCTTCGGCGACGAGGCGCGCGCCGGTCTTCGTCGCGATCTTGCCGGCAAGCTCGAGCGCGCCTTGCCGCAACGCCCGCCCGCCGAGAAGGATCACCGTCGGCTCGCCCGAGCGCAGAACGCGTGCGGCCTCGGCGACAGCCTCCTTCGCGACCTCCTTCGGCTTTTCGACACTCGGCACGGGCGCGACCCCGGAGCCCTCGTTCCACGCCGTGTCGGCCGGCAGGATCAAGGTCGCGACCTGGCCGGGGCTGGTGAGGGAAGCGGCGATCGCCGCGGCGCCGTCGGTGGCGACGGATTTGGCATCGGGCGAGGTGCGCACCCAGGAGGACACGGTCTTGGCGGCCGATTCGATGTCGGAAGTGAGCGGCGCGTCGTAGCGGCGATGATAGACGGCATGGTCGCCAACGATATTCACGATCGCGCTCGAAGCCTTATGCGCGTTGTGGAGATTGGCCATGCCGTTCGCGAGGCCGGGCCCGAGATGCAACAGCGTTGCGGCGGGTTTATCCGTCATCCTCGCGTAGCCGTCGGCCGCTCCGGTCACCACCCCCTCGAAAAGGCCGAGGATGCAGCGCATCCCCTCGACCCGGTCGAGCGCGGTGACGAAATGCATTTCCGACGTGCCGGGATTGCTGAAACACACATTGACGCCGCCCGCGACCAGCGTCCGTACAAGGCTCTCCGCTCCATTCACGACTGCACCAGCCCATTCTTGACAAGATTGATGTCCCCGCAACGGGACGAGATGACGGCTCCGGATCGGACCCGATCAGGAGCCGTCGCGAGCATGGATCGTAGAGGAAGCCGCGCCCGTCGGCAAAGCCTCGAGGTCGATCGATGCTCTGGTCGCCCCGGTTGGCGGTCGGGAGATTGTGCGAGCCCCGCGCTTCGGCGATGCTGCGGGCGAAGCTGTGACGTAAGGGAGATGAAGGGCCGCGATGGAAAAGGATATTCTGGTGTGGGGCTCGGGCGCGATCGGCGGCACGGTCGGCGCTTACCTCAAGCGTGCCGGCCATGACGTGACCTTCGTCGACATCGTGCCCGAGCATGTCGCGGCGATCCGCGATCCGGCACGCGGCCTTGCGATCACCGGCCCGGTCGACACCTTCACGGTCGTGGCGCCCGCTTTCGAGCCCGCGAAGGTCGAAGGCAAATGGAAGCGGATCTTCCTTTCGGTCAAGGCGCACCACACCGAGACGGCATGCCTCGCGCTCAAGCCGCATCTCGCCGAGGACGGCTATGTGCTCTCGCTGCAAAACGGGCTTTGCGAGAGGATCATCGCGCGCATCGTGGGACCCGAGCGAACTGTCGGCGCCTTTGTGAATTTCGGCGCGGATTGGCTCAAAGCCGGAGAGATCATCTACGCCAATCGCGGCGCGGTGGTGCTCGGCGAGATCGACGGGACGATGACGCCCCGCCTCGCGAAGTTGCATGAAGAGATGAAGGTTTTCGAGCCCGAGGCGATCACGACGCCGCGCATCTGGTCCTATCTCTGGGGCAAGCTCGGCTATGGCTCGCTGCTTTTCGCCCAGGCGCTCGGCAGTCTCGGCATCGCCGATTGCCTGGCGCGCCCGGAGCTCCTGCCGCTCTGGCGCCGCCTCGCGGGCGAAGCGGTGGAAGTCGCGCTCGCCGAGGGCGTCGAGCCGCTCGGCTTCAACGGCTATGACCCCAATGCATTTCGGCTGAGCGCGAGCGAAGAGGATGCGCGCCGAAGCGTTGCGGCGATGGTCGCCTTCAACCGGCCGAACGCCAAGACCCATTCGGGCGTCTGGCGCGATCTCGCGGTGCGCCAGCGGCGGACCGAGGTCGATGTGCAGATCGCGCCCATCGCCGAGATCGGGAAGACGCATGGCATCGCCTGCCCGGCGGTCCAAGGCCTCGTCGCCATGATTCACGAGATCGAGGACGGCAAGCGGGCCTTGAGCGATGCCAACCTCGTCGAGCTCATGCGTATCGCGTTGCAATGACCGAGCCTCGCCGGAAGGCGCTGATCGCCGAGACTTGTTCGACCGTGCGGAGGCTCGTCACACTCATCTTATGTGTCGTATATTAGGACAAGGGTTTTGACAGGCCGCTGGAGGGAGAATAGCTTCGCGCCCGCGCCGGACCGCGGCGACGCGAGGACGAAGGGTTCGGCGCGTGTCAGGGAGGATCGACGTTGAAATTTCCGACTTCGCTCGCACGACGCGGCCTTGGGCTCGCCTTGGGTGGAATCGCCGCTTTCGCGATGCTCGCGCCACACGCCGCATTCGCGGAAACGAAGACGGTGCGTCTCGCCAAGCAGTTCGGCATCTCCTATTTGCCTCTCACCATCATCGAGAAGAAGGGGTTGCTCGAAGCCGAGGGCAAGAAGCTCGGCCTCGACCTCAAGACCGAATGGCTGCAGTTCACGGGCGGAGCGCCGATGAACGAGGCGCTGATTTCGGGGACGCTCGACATCGTTTCCGGCGGTGTCGGCCCCATGTTGGTCATCTGGGGCAAGACGCGCGGCAACCTCGGCGTGAAGGGCGTCGCCGCCTTGAACTCGATGCCGCTCTATCTCAACACCACCGACGCGAATGTGAAAAGCGTCAAGGATTTTTCCGCGAAGGACAAGATCGGCTTGCCCACCGTCAAGGTCTCGATCCAGGCGGTCGTCTTGCAAATGGCGGCCGAGAAGGCGCTCGGCGAAGGCAAGGCCAATGCGCTCGACGCCCTGACCGTTTCGATGGGCCATCCGGACGCAGAAACAGCGATGATGAACGGCAAATCCGAGGTCGATGCTCATTTCGGCGCCGCGCCCTATCAATATGACGAGCTCAAGGACGCGCGCGTCCACAAGGTGCTCGACAGCTATGAGGTGCTAGGCGGCCCCCATGTCTTCAACGTCATCTGGGCGACGACGCGCTACCACGATCAGAACCCCGTGGTGATCAAGGCCCTGCTCGCCGCGCTCGGCGATGCTATGGAGGTGATCAAATCCAACCCCTCGGAGGCCGCCGCGATCTGGATCGCCGATGAACACTCGAAGATGGCGCAGGACGAGGTCGAGCGCATCATCAAGCTTCCCGAGAACGAGTGGACGATAACGCCGAAGAAGGTCATGGTTTTTGCCGATTTCATGGCGCGAAACGGCCTCGTCTCCGGCAAGCCGGCGAGCTGGAAGGATGTGTTCTTCTCAGACATTCACGACCTTCCCGGAAACTGAGGCGCCAGGATGAGCACGCAAACTCTCGCGGTCTCGATCCGGCGCGGGCAGGGCGAGCGTTACGACGAATTCAAGGTCGAGCGGCGCGAAAGCCAGACCGTCCTCGATGTCGTCACCGAGATTCAGCGCGCGCAGGATGCGAGCCTGAGCTACCGCTTCGCCTGCCGGGTCGGCATGTGCGGCTCTTGCGCCATGACGGTGAACGGGCGCCCGCGCTGGACCTGCCGCACACGCGTCACCGAGGCCATCGACGGCAAGGGGCGCCTCGTGCTCGAGCCGCTCCGCAACCTTCCGGTCATCAAGGATCTCGCGGTCGAGATGACGCCCTTCTTCGAGAAATGGCGCGACGCCAAGGGCTTCTTCGAGCCTGGTGAGGCGCCGCCGCAGGATTTCGCCAAGGTGCCGCCCGCTTCCCCCGAACGACAAGCGGCGGATGAAGGCATCGAGTGCATCAATTGCGGCGTTTGCTATTCGGCCTGCGACGTCGTCGCCTGGAACCCCGATTATCTCGGCCCCGCGGCGCTCAACCGCGCCTGGACCTTGATCAACGACGTGCGCGACCAAGGACAGGAGGCGCGGCTTGCCGCGGTTTCCGGCCGCGACGGCTGCCAATCCTGTCACACGCATATGAGCTGCACGAGCTTTTGCCCCAAGGGCCTTGAGCCGACCTATGCGATCGCCGGCTTGAAGCGTAGGGCGATGCGCGGCGCGCTTGGCCGCAAAGGCGGCGAGCGATGAGCGCGACGGTTTTTCTCGCCCAGCGGGTGACGGCAGCGATCCTCGCCTTCCTGGTGGTCGCGCATCTTTCGATGATCATCGCGGCCGAGCATGCAGGCCTCACGGCAGGCGCCGTTCTCTCGCGCACCCATCACAACCTCCTGCTCTTCGGCTTCTACGCGCTCTTCGTCATCGCCGCCGCGATCCATGCGCCGATCGGGCTTCGCAACATCATCGCCGAATGGTCGGGATGGCGCGGCCGATCGCTCGATCTCGCCATGGGAGCTTTCGCGCTGGCGCTCCTCGGCCTCGGGCTGCGCGCGGTTTTCGCGGTGTATTCGGCATGAGCGAAGCTACATCAGCCGGGCTCGTCCGGGCGTCACGTGAGGCCAGGCCTCGTCTGATGGTGGCGCAAGGACACAAAAGGCGAGGCTTCGTCGCGGCGCTCTTGCATCGGCTCTCCGGCGTCGCGCTCGCGATCTTCCTGCCGATGCATTTCCTCGCGCTCGCGACCTCGCTCCAAGGCGCGGACGCGCTCGACGCTTTTCTCGCCTTGACGCGCAACCCCTTCGTCAAGGCGGCCGAATGGGGGCTCGTCACCGCGCTTACCTTGCATCTCGCGCTGGGGCTTCGCCTTCTCGCCATCGAGCTTCTCGCCTGGCGCGAACGCAGCGCCGCGATCATTCCGGCCGCCTTCGCCGCCGCCGTCGCGATCGGGCTTCTCTTCCTGCTCAACGCCGGATAGGCGGCTTGACCATCACGCTTGCGAGTCTCGCCGTCGTCTGGCTTGGCGCCTTCCTCGGCGCGCTCGCGGCGGGCGGCTCGGGCTTCGCCTTCGCACTCGTCGCCTCGGCGATCTGGCTGCACGCCTTCGATCCACCGCATATGACGGGGCTCGTCGTCGCCTGCAGCACGCTCATCCAGATCGTGCTTTTCGTGCCGGTCTGGCGCAAGGTCGAAATGGCGCGGCTATGGCCCTTTCTCGTCGGGGCGCTCGCCGGCGTGCCGCTCGGCGCCGCCGTGGTGACGCACGCACCGACAGGGCCGATCAAGGCGGCGCTCGGCGCCTTTCTTCTCGCCTACGGAACTTACGCCTTCCTCGCGCCGCATCTTCCGCGCCTCGCCTTCGGCGGCAAGCCGGTCGACGCCGCGATCGGCTTCGTCGGTGGTGTGCTCGGCGGGCTCGCAGGATATTCCGGCGTGCTGCCGACGCTTTGGACGCAGTTGCGGGGTTGGCCGAAGGATGTGGCGCGCGCCGTCTACCAGCCCTTCATCCTCTTCGCCCATGCGCTCACGCTCATGAGCCTCGGCACGGCCGGCATCGATCGCTCGACGCTTACGCTCCTCGGTGCCAGCCTGCCGGCGCTTGCTTGCGGGGCGTGGCTCGGCTGGCGCATCTATGGAAGGCTCGACGAACGGCGCTTCCGCCAGGCGCTCGCGGCGCTCATCGCGCTTTCCGGCCTCTTCCTCGTCCTGCTTTGAAAAGCATATTAGGCTCGAGGGGCGTGACAAGAAGGCCGCTTGCTCTTAGATCATGCTCATTGCCGGGGCCGCCAAGGCCCAGCGTTTCGATCATGCCGCAATCCCTCGAGATTCACGGCATCGACGAGTGGTGAGGAATTCGTGATGGAACTCGACCCGCATGAAATCGGGGAGGTCTGCAAGACGCTCTACATCCGCGCCGTGAAGCTTTTGCCGCGCGACGTGAAGGAGGGTTTCGCCGAGCTGCAGCGGCGAGAGACCGACGCGACCGGTCGCGCCATTCTCGGCACCATGGTCGAGAACATCGCGGTGGCCGAGCGCACGCGCAATCTTTTGTGCCAGGACACCGGCATCCCGATCTACAACGTTACCATCGGCAAGAATGTGGTCTTCGACGGGGTGGCGCTCAAGGCGGCGATCCGGCGCGGCTGCGAACGCGCGACGCGCGAGCATCCGCTGCGTTCCTCCGTCGTGCATCCGA
Source organism: Beijerinckiaceae bacterium (assembly GCA_035949255.1). Lineage (GTDB taxonomy): Bacteria > Pseudomonadota > Alphaproteobacteria > Rhizobiales > Beijerinckiaceae > GAS188. The sequence goes on from DASZIL010000027.1 coordinate 6,307, forward strand.
TCACGCGGCAGAATGAGCAGACCTCATGCGGCCCGGGCGTGCCGATCATCCATGTCGATTTCGACGAGCGCGACGAGACGGTCGAGATCGAGATGATCCCGAAAGGCTCAGGGTCCGAGAACGGCTCCTTCCTGCAGATGCTCATCCCGGCCGACGGGGTGAAGGCCGTGAAGCGCTTCGTCATCGACAAGGTGATCGAGCTCGGCGGACGCGTCTGCCCGCCCACCATCGTCGGCGTCGGCATCGGCGGCACCTCCGATCTTTGCATGCACCTCGCCAAGAAGGCCGCGACGCGGCCCTTGCGCACCAAATGCCCGGATGTGGAAGGCGCGAAGATCGAGGCGGAGCTTTCGCAGGCCGTGAACGAGCTCGGTATCGGCCCGCAAGGCCTCGGCGGCAGGTCGACGGCCTTCGCGGTGCATGTCGAGGTGGCAGCGACGCATATCACCATGAACCCCGTCGCGGTGAACATTCAATGCCATTCGGCGCGGCGCGCCACGGCGACGATCACGCCCGGCGGCATCACTTTCGGCTGACGGGTCCCGTTTGACTTCAATGGGGCGGCCCGTTCCCGCGGCTGCCCGGCGACGACGAGCGAGCGCTCCATGACCCATCACACCCTCTCCCTCCCGATCGGCGAAAAGGAAGCCCGCGCGCTCAAGGTCGGCGACACCGTCACCTTGGAGCGCACGCTCTTCGGCATTCGGGACGCAACCCTCATCCATATGTTCGATCGGGGCCGGCGCACGCGGCTCGATCTCAAAGGGCACGCCGTGATCCACACCGCGCCCAATGTGCGCAAGGTGGCGGTCTCCCCGGAAAGCCCGTCCGGCTATGAGCCGGTCTGCATCGGCACCACGACCTCGATGCGCATGGAGCGCTTCACCAAGGATCTGATGCAGCGCGAAGGCGTGCGGCTCATCATCGGCAAGGGCGGCATGGGGGAACGCACGCTCGAGGCGTTCCGCGAGATGGGCGGCGCCTATCTCGCCATCGTGGGCGGGGCGGCCGCGCTCGAGACCACCTGGATCGAGGCGATCGAGGATGTCGACATGGATGACCTCAACCCGGAAAGCCTCTGGCGCTTCCGCATCAAAGGTTTTGGCCCCTTGCTGGTCGGCATGGATTCGCATGGCGGGTCGCTCTTCGCGACGGTCGCGAAGGATGTGGCGGCGCGCCGCGCGGCGGTGCTCGAGAAGATCGGAGCCGGCGAGTGAGCGGGCCCGCCCCAATTTCCGATCGGCTTCAGAGCTTCGACACGGACATCCTCATCCTCGGCGCCGGCGGCGCCGGGCTTTTCGCCGCGCTTCATGCCAAGAAGGCCGCGCCCGATCTTAAGGTGACGATCGCAGTCAAAGGGCTTCTCGGCAAATGCGGCTGCACGCGCATGGTGCAAGGCGGCTACAACGTCGCGCTTGCGCCGGGCGATTCGGTCGAGCGCCATTTCATGGACACGATCGAGGGCGGCAAATGGCTGAATGACCAGGACCTCGCCTGGCTCCTCGTCACCGGCGCGCAACGGCGCATCCGCGAGCTCGAGACCGAGCTCGGCTGCTTCTTCGATCGCAATCCGGACGGCAGCGTTCATCAGAAGGCCTTCGCCGGGCAGAGCTTCGACCGCACGGTGCACAAGGGGGACCTCACCGGCATCGAGATCATCAACCGCTTGATGGAGCAGGTGTGGCGGCGCGACGTGCAGCGCCTCGAGGATCATCGTGCGCTCGATCTCATCCCTGCGGCCGACGGCTCGGGGCTTTGCGGCGTGCTCATGCTCGACATGCGAAGCGGGGAAGCACGCTTCATCCGGGCGCGCGCCGTGCTGCTCGCGACCGGCGGCGGCCCGACCATGTACCGCTACCACACGCCCTCGGGCGACAAGACTTGCGATGGCCTTGCCATGGCGCTGCGCGCCGGCCTTCCGCTGCGCGACATGGAGATGGTGCAATTCCACCCCACGGGGCTTTTGGCGGGCGAGGACACCCGCATGACCGGGACCGTGCTCGAGGAGGGGTTGCGCGGCGCGGGCGGCTGGCTCACCGACAACACGGGCGAGCGCTTCATGCTCGGCTATGATCCGAAGGGCGAGCGCGCCACGCGCGACATCGTCAGCCGCTCGATCATCGATCGTGTGCGCAAGGGTTATGCGAGCCGCCATGGCGGCGTGTTCATCGAGATGGGGCATCTCGGCGCTGAGAATGTGCGCCGCCAGTTCAAGGGCATGGTGGAGCGCTGCGCCGATTGCGGCTTCGACCTCGCGGCGGGGCGCGTCGAGGTGATCCCGACGGCGCATTACATGATGGGCGGCGTCGTCTTCCGCGCCGATTGCTCAACCGACATGCCGCGCCTCTTCGCGGCAGGCGAGGACACGGGCGGCGTGCACGGCGCGAACCGGCTCGGCGGCAACGGCGTCGCCAACTCGACGGTCTTCGGTGGCGTCGCGGGCGGCGAGATGGCGAGCTTCGTCGGTAAGCATACGGGGGCCCTGCCTGAGCCCGACAAGACCGTGCTCGCCTCAGCGCTCGGGCGCGCCTTCGCCGGGCTCGGCCGCAAGGGCGGCGATCTCGAAGGCGCGCGCCGCAGCCTTCTTTCGACCATGTGGGAGGATGCCGGCATCCTGCGCACGCGAGATCGCCTCACGCGCGCGCAATCGACGCTCGAAGCGCTCGCGCGCGACATTGCCGGCATGGGCGCGGGCTCGTCGGATCCTGCCTTCAACCTCACCTTCATGGACCGGCTGAATCTCGAGAACCTCGTGCTCGTGAGCCGCGCGATCGTCGCTTCCGCGCTCGCGCGCGAGGATAGTCGCGGCGCGCATTTCCGCGAGGATTTTCCGCAAACCTCCGAGCTTTCGACGTCGCATTACACGGTCGCGCGATGGGCGGGCGAGGCGATCTCGACCACGATGGCGCCGGTCCATTTCACGCGCGTGCGGCCGGGCGAAACCCTGCTGCGCGAGGCGGCGGAGTAGCCTCTTACCTCTTCCGCAATTTTGCGGGAGTGGTCGGACTCGCGATATTTATTCCGAAGGGAGCGAGCCGGGTGAGGGTGCGGCGAGCACCTGCCAAAACGAAGAGATTTATTTGGCCTTCGCGCCCGAAGCACGCTTGCTGCAATCGCCTTGACAGGTGTTGAGCGGATTCCGGCATTGGGAACTCACGCACTCATTGATTTTGGCGAGTTTGTCCGTCGCGACCGGCTCCCAGGGCATCGCGGCCCGCGTCCCGCCACATTGAGCGATGCAAGCGTTATAGTTCTTGATGCAATTGTTTGCGCAAACCTGGTCTTGGGCTTCGACCGGCGAAGTCGTGGCCGCCATCCCGAAAATGATCGCAAGAAATATCCTGTTTCGCATGAGATTGCCCATGGCTCGATGACGCCTGCGAGAAAGGTCAAATCCTGAAAAACATCCCGATGCACAATCCCCGTTAAGGGGATGGCGTGAAACGATACTTCATCCGGAAAGGCTTGCCAAAACGGCAGGGGCGAAACCATTCAAGGTCATCGATTGTCGCGCAGAAGCGCCTCGGCGCAGATGAATCCCCAGGTCAGATTGGGGCCAAGCGTCGTTCCGGCGCCGAGGGCGCGCGTGCCGATCGGGTTCGCCATGGTGAGGCCTGCCGCGTAGAGCCCGGGAATCACGCTCCCGTCCTGGCGCAGCGCCTGCCCCTTCGCATTGGTGCGCACGCCGCCTTTCGTGCCGAGGATCGAGCGATTGAAGCTCATGGCGAGGAAGGGAGGACGCTCGATCGGCTGGAGCTGCGCCGCGGGGCCGCCGAATTTCTTCAATTCCCAAAGGCTCTCGCCTCGCGCGAAATCGGCGTCCTTTCCTTGCGCGCAAAAGGCGTTGAAGCGAGACACGGTGGCGATGAGCGCGTCGGCCGGCAAGCCGATCCGCTCGGCCAAGGCCTCGAGCGTCGGCGCCTTGATGACCCAGCGGGGCTCGTGACGTGCATACCAGCGGAAAAGGAAGGAGCGTGAAAGAAACCTTGTGTCGGCGACGAGCCAGGCCGGCAGGTGGAGAGGTTCACCGCTTTTCGGGTCGCGCCGGTCGAGCGCCTCGCCGAGGTTGTAATCGCATTCGCTCGCGAAGCGTTGCGCCTTGCGGTCGACGAGGATGGCGTGCGGCTCCGCCTGGAACAGGATCGGCAGTCCGTGCGGGTTGCCTTCGTAGACGGTCGGCAGGCAGGGGAAGACATTGGCCTGATCCATATGATCGAGCCGCGCGCCGGCGCGCTCAGCCATGAGATGGGCGTCCCCTTCATTGCCGCGCGGCGCGCCGAGACGATCGAGCGGCCCTCGAAAGTTCCTTTCGCGCAACGGGTCGTTCCAATCGAAGCCACCGGCGGCGAGCACCACGCCCCGCTTCGCGCCGATGCGGCGCGAGCGACCACCGGCGTTGAGGACGACGCCGGTGATGGCGCGGTTGCGCTCGTCGAGGGTGAGATCGGTGACCCGGGCATTCATCTCGATGCGGCATCCGGCATCGATGCAGCCCTTCAACAAGCCGGTCATGAGCGCGCTGCCCTGGCCTCTTCTGTCCGTGAGGAGCCGATGCAGCAAACGGGGCGCGAGCTTTGCGGCCGCCCGGATCGGGTGATGATAGACATTAAAGCCGATCATCTCGTGATAGGTGAAGAGATGGGGCAAGGTCGATCGGCGGAGCCGGGCCGAAAGCGGGCCGAGGAGGCGCCGCGAAAGCGGGCGTGGCGAGACCATTCGCCCGCGCTTCTTTCCTCCTTGGCGCTCCGCCATCGGGTCGGGCTCGCTCGTGAGCGCGAAGCGCAAGGGCGAATTCGCCTCGAGGAAGGCGAGCATGCGCGGAGCCGCCCCGACGAAGCTCGCCCACAGAGGCTCCTCCGCCTCCCAGCCCTCCGGCGAGGCGGCCCGCAAATAGGTGAGCGCCTCCTCTTCGCTATCCGCGATTCCGGCTTCGCAAGCATGATGGTTCGCCGGAACCCAGACGCCCGCGCCCGACATGGCGCTCGTTCCGCCGAGGCGCCCGGTCTTTTCGAGCATCAACACGGAAAGCCCAGCCTTCGCAAGCCTGAGTGCCGCGGCGGCGCCGGCGGAGCCAGAGCCGACCACGACGACATCGACGGCCTCATCGAAGCGAGGCGGCGCGCTTTCTTCGGCTGTGTGAGTCTCGGGCACGCGAGCTTGCCTTTCTGCCGGATGGTCGAGCTTTCGAGGATAGCTCAGCGAGCCTTGCTCAGCGGCCCGATCATCAGATCGGACGCACCTTGCCGGGAACGCCGAAGGGGCATTCGAGCGCGGCGCGGTCCCAATGCCCGCAATCGGCGGCCGCCGCATAGGTGGTGGAGAGGAAATCGAGGAGGAGATCGTCGGGATCGGGCGTCGCACGAAGCTCGTCATAGCGCAGAATGAACTCGCCGAGCTTGGCGTCGAAATAAGCGCCTTGCGTGACCCTTTGATCGCGGAAACCCTTGGGCTCCGGATAGGCGTAGGAATAGAAGGCGGCGTGCGGAAAAGCGCCGCTGCCGGGCCAGAAGCCAGCGCTGCTCACCTCATGCGAATAGGCTTCGCGAGCGACCGCGTCCGGGAGGTTGGGCACCCCGCCCGGATGGAGGGGGGCCGTCCGTCCGGAAAAACGGCTGACCGCGAGGTCGAAGCTTCCCCAGAAGAAATGCACAGGGCTCGCCTTGCCGAGAAAGCCGCTGCGGAACAACTTGAAGACACGGTCGACCTGAATAAGCGCGCGCCAAAAGCGATGGGCCGCCGCGGCGTCATAGGCGGCGTGGGCGTTATCTTCCGAGAAGCGGATCGCGTCCGGGATCTCGTTTGGCATTTCATTGATGGAGACCGCGACACCGATGCGGGCGAGGAGCTGGGTCACGCGTCGATAGAATTCGGCAACTGTTTGCGGCTCGAGCGGCAGCGTCTCGGTCTCGCCCAGGCTCGTGCGTGCAACGAGGCGATGGCTGATGAAATCGAATTCGAGCTCGAGGTTCTCGCCCTGATAAGGGATCGGCGAGGTGCCGAGCCCGCGCGCCGTCACATAGAGCGGGGTATGCCAGCCATGGTTGAGCCAGGGCGTGAGCGAAAGGCGGATCTTGCCGATGATCTGCGTCCAAAGCTGCAAAGTGGCCGCGGTGTCGCGCCAATTCGCATAGGTCAAATCCGGCCAAAGACCCGGCATGGATTCGGCACCAGGCATTGAGATCCTCCCTCGAAGGTCACTCGGGTAAGGTCATCCTCCATCCCCTCCCCAAATTCGTGTCCGTCCGCTCCGCGCGCCGGACATCGAGCTCGTGTGAGCTTATCCTCGCGGGCGCGATCCCTTCGGATCATAAAGGGGGCGCGCGTGCAAACGTGCCTCGACCTCTTCTCCCGCGACCTCGAGCCGGAAATCACCGGCGGCGAGGAATTCATCGGTCACGCCCTTCGCCGAACGAACATAGCCAAGCCCGATGTTGGTTGCGATCGTGTATCCCCATCCGCCGCTCGTCAGCCAGCCGACCGCCTCGCCATTCCTTATGATGGTTTCGCGGCCGAGAAGAACAATCTTCGGATCATCGACCGTGAAGATCGCAAGCTTGCGCGCAAGCGGCGCCTTGCGCTTCGCGAGGAGCGCGTCGCGGCCAAGGAAGGCGCGGTCGACGTCCTTGCGAAGCGCGAAGGAAAGGCCGGCCTCGTCGGGCGTGGTGTCGGCGGAGATGTCGGCGCCCCAGGCCCGGTACGCCTTCTCGAGGCGCAGCGATTCGATCGCGCGATATCCCGCATCCGCGATGCCGTGAACCTCTCCGGCTTTCGTCAAGGCCGCGTAGACGCGCTCGATGCCTTCAGCCGGCACATGCAGCTCGAAGCCGAGCTCGCCCACATAGGTGATGCGCAAGGCCCGAAGCTTCACGCCGGCCATCTCGATCTCGCGGCAGGCGCCGAAGGGGAAGGTTTCGTTCGAAACATCCGCATCCGTGACACCCATGAGCACTTCGCGAGCGCGAGGCCCCATCAGCGAGAGGCAACCGTAGTGTTCCGTCACGTCGACGATCTCGGCTTCGGCGCCCGTCGGCAGGTTGCGCTTCATCCAGGCGAGGTCATGCGTGCGAAAACCGGTGCCGGTGACGATGAAATAAAGGTCGGGCGCGAAGCGCGACACGGTGAGGTCGCATTCGATGCCGCCGCGCGCGTTGAGCATCTGCGTATAGGCGATGTGTCCCGGCGTTCTCGTCACATCGCCGGCGCAAAGGTAGTCGAGCGCAGCCTCAGCGCCTTTGCCTCTCACCTCGAATTTCGCGAACGAGGATTGGTCGAAGAGCGCGACGCGCTCACGCGCGGCCCGATGCTCCTCGCCGACCGCGTCGAACCAGTTCTGGCGCCCGTAGCTGTAGACATCCTTGGGGGCGGAGCCGGGTCGCGCGAACCAGTTCGGGCGCTCCCAGCCGAGCTTCGAGCCGAAGCACGCGCCCTTCGCCGCGAGCGTCGCGTAAAGCCGCGAGGTCTTGCGCGGTCTCGCGCTCTCATATTCCTCATGCGGCCAGGCCATCGTGTAGTGCTTCGCATAGGCTTCGAGCGTGCGCTCGCGCACGAAAACCTCCTCGCCATGCACTGAAGATGAAAAGCGGCGGATGTCGACGGGCCACAAATCCATCGGCGGCTCGCCGGAGAGGATCCATTGCGCGAGTGCCCATCCCGCCCCGCCGCCCGAGGCGATGCCGAAGGCATTGAAGCCGCAGCCGACGAAGACGTTTCTCGCCTCCGGTGCCTCGCCGAGAATGAAATTGCCGTCCGGCGTGAAGGATTCCGGGCCGTTGATCAGGGTCTTCACACCGGCGGTGGCGAGTACGGGCGTGCGCACCAGCGCCTGCTCCATGATCAGCTCGAAATGGTCGAAGCGCGAATCGAGAAGCGTGAAGTGGAACCCGTCCGGAATGCCGTCGAGCGCCCAGGGAATCGGGTTCGGCTCATAGCCGCCCATCACGAGGCCGCCGACCTCCTCCTTGTAATAGATGAGGCGGTCGGGATCGCGAAGCGTCGGCAGCTCGCGCGGCGCTCCACAGGCTTCGGTGATCAGATATTGATGCTCGACCGATTGCAGCGGGATCAGGATGCCCGCCTTGCGCCCGATCTCCTTCGACCATTGCCCGGCGCAGATGACGATCGTCTCGCAAGCGATGAAGCCTTGCTCCGTCGCGACGCCTTGCGCCCACCCATCCTTCAGCACGAGATCCATGACCGCCACATCCTCGACGACCCGCACACCCTTTTGACGCGCGCCCTTGGCGAGCGAGAGCGTGATGTCGGAAGGGTTGGCCTGGCCGTCGGTCGGGAGATACGCCGCGCCGACAACATCCGCGACATCCATCAGGGGCCACAGGTCGAGCGCCTCCTTCGGTGAAAGGAGATGCATCTCGAGGCCGAAGGAGCGCGCGGTCGTCGCCTGCCGCTTGATCTCGGTCATGCGCTCGGCGTTGCAGGCGAGCCGCAAGCCGCCGTTCATCTTCCAGCCGGTCGCCTGTCCCGTCTCGGCCTCGAGCCCGCGATAGATCTCGATCGAGCGCGTGAGAAGACGCGTGATGTTGGCCGACGTCCGCAACTGGCCGATGAGGCCCGCCGCATGGAAGGTGGTGCCGCTCGTGAGCTTCTTGCGTTCGAGAAGCAGCACGTCCTTGGCGCCGAATTCGGCGAGGTGATAGGCGGTGGAGCAGCCGATGATGCCGCCGCCGATGACGATGATCTGCGCTTGCGTCGGGAAATCCATCATTCTTCCGGAAGCTCGAGTTCGGCCAATGCCGTGTCGAATTTGACGAGGTGCTCCTTGGCATAGGCCACATAATCGATGGCGAGCGTGGAGTGGAGCTCCGAGACCATGCCCCACATCGCCTCGCGCAAGAGCGAGGTGGCGCGCATCGCACGAAAGCGCGCGAAGAGATCGGCATCGACGGGATGGCCGAAATAAAGCGCAAGAAGCCGCTGCTCCAGCGCCGGCGTGAAGCCGTTGTTCGAAGCGAGATTCGCGAGGTCGAAGAGCGGCGAGTTGAAGCCCGCATAATCCCAATCGATGAGCCAAAGTCTCTTGCCGTCATCGATGAGATTCCCGGCGAGGAGGTCGTTGTGGCAAAAGGCGATGTCGATTTGTCCGACGAGGCGCTCGAGCTTCGCGGCCGCCGTCATGAGGCGCGGCAGTTGCGGGACGAAGCGGCTTTCTCCTTCGCGCAGGGTCGCCGCATAGTCGCGCAGGATGTGGAAAGGCCAGAACATCAGAAGAGGGCCGCGCAAATGCTCGATCATCTTCGTATGGCAAAGGCGGATCATCTCGACGATGCGCTCGAACGTCCTTTCCTGGCGGATGGCCTGCGGCGTAAGCACGTCGCCGTCGACGAAAGCGACGACGAGCGCACCCGGCTGATGATGCACGACTTGCGGCGACAGCCCCGCCGCATGGGCCGCGAGCGAGGCCGCGCGCTCATTGAAGCGCATCACGTGATGGCGGGGAATGTCGTCGCCGACGCGCACGACGAAGCGCTCGCCGCGATGGCGCACGAGGAAATTGGCGTTGGTGAGGCCGCCGCCGAGCGGCTCGGCGGTGACGGGGCCGCCCCAGAAAGAAAGGCCTTCCGCAACGCTCCGAGGGTCTTTTTGGGGCAAGGATGCGACCGCCGGAGAGGGGCTATTCCATCACCGCGGCCTTGAGGATGCACACCATGCTGGCGCGGCCGGGCTTTCCCGAGATGCAGCGCACCACATGGTTGCGATCGCAACGGTAACGAAGCGTGTCGCCAGGGCCGGCGCGACGCGTCTCGCCGCCCGCCTCGACCTCGAATTCTCCCGATTGCACGGTGAGGCATTCGACCGAGCCGCGCTGGTGCCCCTCCGCTTCGAGAACGCCGCCGGGCTCGGCGGTCACATCATACCATTGGAGCCATTCGACGGTCTTGATCCAGCCGACGATGGCGAGCTTCACCTTGCCGTCCTCCGAGACGAGGATGGGGGTCGCTGCAGCGCGTGTCTCCTCGATGAAGGGCTCTTCATCGGACGATGCAAGGAAGCGCTCGATCGAGACGTCGAGCGCCTGGCTCAGCCGCCAGATGGTGGCGAGCGTGGGATTCGTCTCGTTGCGCTCGATCTGGCTTATGATCGATTTCGCGACGCCCGACTGTTCGGCAAGCTCGGAGAGCGAAAGATTATAGGCCTTGCGCAGCCTCAGGATGGTCTTGCCGAGCTGCCCCGACAGCGCCTGGGCTCCGGCTTCCCATTCCTTCCCGCGGTCCTTGATCGCGATGGCCATGCGCAAATCCGGTTTCACGAACGAAGCGTTCGTTCTAACCCACCATGCCAGCCGCACCCGAGCGGCGCAAGGATGCGCAAGGGTGAGAAGCTAGCCCGAAACGGGCACTGGCGTCGGTGCCCAACCGCCGCTCATCCCGAAAACCCTCCTTCATCGAGGAAAATCCTTTCCTGTGGCGTCGTCTCTCGGCCGAGCATCTCGTTGCGGTGCGGGAAACGGCCGAAACGCGCGATGATGTCGCGGTGCTCGCGCGCGGAGCGCAAATAGTCGGGAAGGCCGAGCGCCTCGAAGAGGAAAACCGCGCGTTCCTGATCGGCCAAATCCTCCGAATGCACGAGCGGCATGTAGAGGAAGGTCACGAGCTCCCGGTCGCATGTGCGGTCGAAGCCGCGCGCGAGCGCGCGTGAGGTGACGCCGCGCGCTTGCGCATCCGCCGCATAGGCGCGCGGTGTGGCCCGGAACAGGTTGCGCGGGAATTGGTCGAGCACGATCACGAGCGCGAGCGCCCCATCCGGCGTGTCCTCCCAATGGGAGAGATCGCCGCGTCGGGCTGCCTCGAGAAGCGCAAGAAAGCGCTCCTTGATCGACGCGTCGAAGGCGTCGTCCCTCGCGAACCATTTGTCGGCGCCGGCCTCGCGCCAGAAGGCGATCACGTCGTCAGCGGTGGGGAGAAGCATGACGAATCAGGAAGAGGCTGAAGCTTTGCGGGAGTCCGAGGATGCGCCTAAAAAATGGCATGTAAGAGCCGGCGCATGCAAATCCATAAAGACGACGGTCGTGGCGCTATGGCGACATGCTTTGACGTGGCGGCGAGCCTCCCCTAAGAGCCACCCCATCGTATTCGGCCGCGCGACCGGGCTGATCGCCGAGGCGCGGCCGGCTTCAGAAGGGAATGCTCATGCGTGTTTATTATGACCGGGATGCCGACATCAATCTCATCAAGGGCAAGAAGGTCGCCATCGTCGGCTATGGCAGCCAAGGCCATGCGCATGCGCTCAATCTTCGCGATTCGGGCGTGAAGAACGTCACGGTCGCCCTTCGGAAGGGCTCGGGCTCGGCCAAGAAGGCGCAAGGCGAGAAGCTTCCCGTGATGGAGGTCGCGGAGGCCGCGAAATGGGCCGATGTGATCATGATGCTCACGCCCGACGAGATCCAGGCCGACATCTATCGCGATCATCTCGCCGGCAACATGAAGAACGGTGCCGCCTTGATGTTCGCCCATGGGCTCAACGTGCATTTCAACCTCATCGAGCCGCGCGCCGATATCGACGTGCTGATGGTGGCGCCGAAAGGGCCCGGCCACACGGTGCGCTCCGAATATCAGCGAGGCGGGGGCGTGCCTTGCCTCATCGCCATCCACAAAGACGCGTCCGGCAACGCCCATGATCTCGGCTTGAGCTACGCGGCCGCGATCGGTGGGGGACGCGCCGGCGTGATCGAGACCTCGTTTCGCGAGGAGTGCGAGACGGATCTCTTCGGCGAGCAGGTCGTGCTCTGCGGAGGCCTCGTCGAGTTGATCAAGGGCGGTTACGAGACCCTGGTCGAGGCGGGATACGCGCCCGAGATGGCGTATTTCGAGTGCCTGCACGAGGTGAAGCTCATCGTCGATCTCATCTACGAGGGCGGCATCGCCAATATGAATTACTCGATCTCGAACACGGCCGAGTTCGGCGAATATGTGAGCGGGCCGCGCATCGTGAACGAGGCCACCAAGGCCGAGATGAAACGCGTGCTCGCCGATATTCAATCGGGCAAGTTCACCCGCGATTGGATGCTCGAGAACCGCGTCAACCAGACCTCCTTCAAGGCGATGCGGGCCAAGATGGCGGGGCATCCGATCGAGCAGGTCGGCGAGAAGCTGCGCGACATGATGCCATGGATCAAGGCGAAGGCGCTGGTCGACAAGACGAAGAACTGAGCGAAGGCTCGAGAAGCTGATCTCGAGCGTCCCCGGATTTTCGCTTTAACCGAGAGAGCGTCCATGGACGATCCCGCCGCACGGGCATGGGCAAGAGCAAGAGGCAAGAGACTGCCGGATGCGGCACGCTTTCTGCGCTCCTGGGCCGAGCGTCCCCTCCAGATCGGGGCCGTGCAGCCCTCGGGCCGGGCGCTTGCCCGCACCATGGCGAGCTACGTCGACCCGGCACTCAGCGGCCCCGTCATCGAGATCGGTCCGGGGACGGGGCCGGTCACGGCCGCGCTGTTACGGCGCGGCGTCGCGCCCGAGCGCCTCGTGCTTCTCGAGTTCAGCCCGGAGTTCTGCGCGCTTCTTCGCAAGCGCCATCCCGGGGCGCGGGTGATCGAAGGCGATGCCTATCAGATTTCGAAGACGCTCGCGCCGCTTCGCCTCGCCCCGGCAACGGCCGTCGTCTCGAGCCTGCCGCTGCTCACCCGCCCGGTGGCGGCGCGTCTCGATCTCTTGCGGCAATGTTTCGCGCTGATGGCGCAGAGCGCGCCTTTCGTGCAATTCACCTATGCCGCCATGGCGCCGATACCACGTGAGGGGCAAGATTTCACCGCCACGCCGTCGCGACGCATCTGGCTCAATGTCCCCCCCGCTCGCGTCTGGGTCTATCGCCGGCCCACCAAGTGAGCCCGCGTGAGCGCCTGATCATCGCGCTCGATGTCGCCTCGACCGAGGAGGCCGAGCGGCTCGTCTCGCGCATCGGCGAGGCCGGCGTTTTCTATAAGATCGGCATGGAGCTTGTCTATGCGGGCGGGCTCCCGCTCGTTCAACGCCTCGTGGGCGAGAGCAAGAAGGTGTTCGTCGACCTCAAGCTGCACGACATCCCGAACACGGTGGAGCGCGCGACCGCGCAGGTCGCGCGGCTTGGCGCGAGCTTCCTCACCATCCATGCCTATCCGCAAACCATGAAGGCCGCGCTCGCCGGCGCCGCGGGGTCGAAGCTCAAGCTTTTGGGCGTGACCGTGCTCACCTCGATGAACGACAAGGATCTCGTGGAGGCGGGATATGCCTCGGGCGTCGAGACGACGGTGGTGCATCGCGCACGCCAGGCGAAATCGCGTGGCCTCGCCGGCCTCGTCCTCTCTCCGCGGGAAGTGCGCATGGTGCGCGGCGTCGTCGGCGACCACCTCATCCTCGTCACGCCGGGCATCAGACCGAAAGGTTCCGGCGCGGGTGACCAGAAGCGCGTGATGACGCCCGCCGAGGCGATCCTGGCCGGCGCTGATCACATCGTGGTGGGGCGCCCGGTGACCGAAGCCCGAGATCCAAAGGCGGCTGCGACAGCGATCATCGCCGAGATCGAGGGGGCCTTATGCGAGCGCGACCGCAAGGCCCCTCCGGCTCGTTGAGCCAGCATAGGCCGAGCGCCGGCCCCTTCGCGCGGCTCCGACACGCGCGCCTTCGATGGCACGGCCTGCGATGTTGACACCTTGAGGTCAGCGCACCATAAGCGGCGCGCCCGTCGCTTGCGCCGAACAGAAGCGGCGCCGGACGGGGGAATGTCCCGAGCGGCAAAGGGGGCGGACTGTAAATCCGCTGGCTTACGCCTTCGTAGGTTCGAGTCCTACTTCCCCCACCACCCACTCACGCAAAAACCGCCTCTTGCCGGCCGGGCAGAGAACCTGCCACGTTTCAATGACATGTGCAGATTCAGGGCGAATTGGCGGTCTCTTGGCGGCCACAGACTACCGCGTTTGAACGGAGTCAGAGGCCCAGTCTCGCCACCTCAAAATGCATTTTCCGCGCGGTGTTCACTAACTGCGACTGAGACAGGTTCGCATATGGCAGAGACATGGTTCGCAAGAACGAGGCGACTGGTCTGAGTTTGTGGTGGTGACGGACCCCAGTCGCGAAAATCGACCCGCTTAATCGCTAGCAGGCGAACGCGCGTCTGTACTCCTTCGCCCGATAGTGGGCGGCAAGCTCCTGCCGCGTCTTCAGCGGCAGGGAGCCCTGCCCGCACGCCCAGGACATACAAGAAAT
>DASZIL010000028.1:0-21908 GCA_035949255.1 Beijerinckiaceae bacterium
GACCGTGAAGATGAGCCAAGGGCATCACGGCGCCAATCATCCGGTGAAGGAGATGGCGACCGGAAAGGTCGAGATCGTCTCGATGAACCATGGTTTCGCGGTCGATGCCGCGTCCCTTCCGGCGAACGCCGTGCCGACGCATGTCTCGCTTTTCGACGGCTCGAATTGCGGGCTGATGCTCACCGACCGTCCAGCGTTCTCGGTTCAGCACCATCCCGAGGCCTCCCCGGGCCCACGTGACAGCCATTACCTTTTCGACCGTTTCGTCGCCTTGATGGAGGCCGAGCGCGAAAAGCGGCGCGCGGCGTGAGGCGAGCCTTGGCGAAAGGGAACGCGACCCGTATCGAGACGGCACTCTTCGAGGACGACGGCCGTGTTCCGAACAGCCGCTTGCCCGTGATCATCTATCGCGACGCGATCGAGCCCGACGATCAGGATCCGGCTCGCGCCTTCGAGCGGAAATTCGCCGAGAACGACTGGCGGGGAAGCTGGCGCTGGAGCATCTTCACCTTCCATCATTATCACTCGACTTCCCATGAAGTGCTCGGTGTCGCGGTCGGCCGCGCCACCTTGCGGCTCGGCGGCCGAAAGGGCCGCGATTTCGAGGTCGCCGCCGGCGATGTGATCGCGTTGCCGGCCGGCACAGGCCACAAGCGCATCGCATCGAGCCCGGGCTTCCTCGTCGTCGGCGCCTATCCGGAAGGGCGTGAGCGGGATCTGATCAAGCCTTACGCCACGAGCGCCGCCGTCCATGACGCCGCGCTTTCACGCATCGCCGCCATCCCGTCCCCGAAGTTCGATCCCGTGCAGGGAGAAGAGGGCGCCGTCACGCGCTTATGGAAGCGCTGATCGTCGCAAGAACGGCATTCGGGGGCGGCACGGCCTTGGCCTGGCGCTCAACGGCAGATGGGCGCGCACCACGATGATCCCTTCGAAAAGCTGGCGCGAGTTCTGGGAAGGCGAGACGCCCATCTACGTCAACGACCGCCACAAGCTTTTGCATTACCGGCTGATCGCGCGCGACATCTTGCAAGCGATGGACGCGCTTCCCGCACGGGTCCCGCAAGAGGGCGCCGCCGGCACGGACGGCAGCCGCTTGGGCTTTCGTCCCGTGGTGCTCGATCAGGGTTGCGGGGAGGCTTTGTCGGCGGACGAGATCGCGGCCCGTTGCGAGCGCCTCTATCTTTGCGATGCGGCGGCGAGCGTGCGCGCGAGGCTCAACGCTCGTTTCGCGGGCGCTTCCAACATCGTCGTGATCAATCCGGTCGAGGTCGCCGATATTCCCGAATCTTCCGTCGATCTCGTCGTGGCGAATTCGCTGGCGCAATATTTGGCGCGACCCGAGTTCGCATCCTTGCTGCGGCTCTGGCGCCAGGTGTTGAAGTCGCAAGGCCGCCTTCTTCTCGCTGACGTCCCGGTTCGAGGCGTATCGCCGGTGACCGATGCGCTCGCGCTTTTGCGCTTCGGCTGGCGTGGCGGCTTCCTCATCGCGGCGTTCGCCGGCCTTGCCCGCACCGCGGCCTCCGATTACCGCAAGCTTCGCGCCGAGCTCGGCTTTGCGAGCTATGACGAGGCCGAGGTGCTTGCGCTCCTCACCGAGGCAGGATTTTCGGCGCGAAGGCATCATCCCAATCTCGGCCACAACCAAGCCCGCATGGCCTTTCTCGCCACGCCCGTCTGATCGCGTTGGGCGGTGCGCCGGGGCGCCGGCCAAGCGCATTGGGCCGGGCGCCGGACGGCAATCGGCGCTGCCGCCGCCGTGCTCCCCGATCCCATCGCATCCCATTTCCCGGACCGCGCGCTCAGCGCCCGCGATCCGCGCAGCTTCTTTTTTCGCCTGGCGCGTGAACCTCATCGGCTCCGGCCGCGACCTCTATGTGCTTGGCCGAAAGACGGCCTCGCAACAACAAGGAGAGGTATCATGCGCTTCATCAGCATCAAATCCGCCCTGGTCGCCGCGACCCTCGCCGTCGGCGTCCTGGCTTCGAGCTCGATCGTCGCGACGACACCGGCGCAGGCCCACGGCTTCGGTTTCGGCGGGCACGGGCACGGCTTCGGCTGGGGGCATGGCCATGGCTTCGGGCATGGTTTCGGCCGCTGGCGCGGCCCCGTCTTCGGCATCTATGGCGGGGATTATGACGGAGGCTGCGTCATCCGCCGGTATGTGGATGAGGATGGCGACGAGATCATCCGCAAGCTCTGCTATTGAGTGAGCCGAATGAGAAAGCGCCTTCGGAAGCGGCGAGGGTCAACCCGCGCTCGACGCTTCCGGGCCTTCGCTCAAGATGACAAGGAGGTGGGTTGAAGCTAACCATGGTGTGACGGTTGTCGCGAGATCACGCGCGCCGTCAGGCGGGCCCTCCTACCAGGCATGCCCGAGATCGAACGAAGGGGAACGGATCGATGGCAACGCTCGTCGCCACGCCTGAAGCGGCAAAGCCGAAGGCCCTTACGGTTTTTCGCGTCACGAGCGGCAATTTCCTCGAGATGTTCGATTTCTTCCTGTTCGCCTTTTACGCGACCTACATCTCGAAGACCTTTTTTCCATCGCAAGACGAGTTCGCCTCGCTCATGGCGACTTTCATGACCTTCGCGGCGGGTTTCGTGATGCGTCCCCTCGGGGCGATTTTCCTCGGCGCCTATATCGACCACGTCGGGAGGCGCAAGGGGCTCATCGTCACCCTTTCGATCATGGCGGTCGGCACGCTGCTCATCGCTTTCGTGCCGGGCTATGCTGAAATCGGCGTGCTCGCGCCCATCCTCGTGGTGCTTGGCCGGCTCGTTCAAGGCTTCTCGGCGGGCGTCGAGCTTGGCGGCGTCTCCGTCTATCTCGCGGAAATCGCCACACCCGGCCACAAGGGCTTCTATGTGAGCTGGCAATCGGCGAGCCAGCAGATCGCGACCGTGGTCGCCGCGCTCATCGGCTTCATCCTCGGCAAGACCTTGTTGCCCGAGCAGATGAGCAGCTTCGGCTGGCGCATCCCCTTCATCATCGGTTGCCTGATCATCCCCTTCATCTTCGTCATCCGCCGTTCGCTGCAAGAGACCGAGGCGTTCCTTTCGCGCAAGAAGCATCCGGGCTTGCAGGATGTCGTTTCATCGATCGCGGCCAATTGGCGCGTGGTGCTCGCCGGCACGATGCTCGTCATGATGACGACGGTGTCCTTCTACCTCATCACCGCCTACACCCCGACCTTCGGCAAAACCGTGCTGAAGCTCTCCGAGGCGGACGCCTTGACGGTGACTATTTGCGTCGGCCTCTCGAATTTCTTCTGGCTGCCGGTCTGGGGCGCAATCTCGGACCGTATCGGCAGGAAGCCCATTTTGATCGGCTTCACCGTGCTCACCATTCTCACCGCCTATCCGGCGCTGCGCTGGCTCGTCGCCGCGCCGAGCTTCGAGCACATGCTCGCGGTCGAGCTCTGGCTCTCCTTCCTTTACGGCAGCTACAACGGCGCGATGGTGGTGGCGCTCACCGAGGTGGTGCCATCCCATGTGCGCGCCGCCGGCTTCTCGCTCGCCTATTCGCTGGCGACGACGCTCGGCGGCTCTTCACTCGCCATATCCACCTGGCTCATTCGGACTCTGGACGACAAGGCGGCGCCTGGGATTTGGATGACGGTCGCGGCCGTCTGCGGCCTTCTGGCGACGCTCGCCATCTATCAACGCAAGACGCCGCTTGCGATCGAGGCGGTGGCGGCGGCCTGACGCATCGCCTGCCCGCTTCAGCCGGCCTTTTGCATGAAGCTGTCGAGCACCATCTTGCGGCCGGCCTTGTCGAAATCGACGGTGAGCTTGTTGCCGTCGATCCCGGCGACGACACCCGGCCCGAATTTCTGGTGGAAGACGCGCTCGCCCATGGTGAAGCCCGCGCCTTCGGCGATGGATGAGGCGACGACCTCGCCCTCGATGAGGCGACCGCCTTGCCAAGAAGCGCCAGCGCCGCGCCCGCGCATGCCCGCTCGCTGCGCGCCGCTTTCACCTTCCATGCGCTGGCGTGCCTGGGCGCGCTTCCAGCCGGGCGTCGCATAGGTCGATCCGGCAAAGGCCGGCATGTTGTCGAAGCGCGAGGGGCCATGGCGGCCAGGCCCATATCCAGCCTGTCCCTCGGCCACTTCGGCATGGGCTTGCGGCAATTCGTCGATGAAGCGCGATGGCACGGTCGATTGCCAAAGGCCGTGCAGGCGGCGGTTGGTGGCGAAATAGATCTTCGCGTTGCGCCGCGCGCGCGTGATGCCGACATAGGCGAGGCGGCGTTCCTCCTCGAGGCCGGCGCGGCCGTTCTCGTCGAGCGCGCGCTGATTGGGGAAGAGACCGTCCTCCCAGCCGGGCAGGAACACCGTGTCGAATTCGAGGCCCTTGGCGCCATGCAAGGTCATGAGCGAGACCCGGTCCTCATCCTCGCCATCGCTTGCTTCCATCACGAGTGCGACATGCTCGAGGAAGGCGCGCATGTCGGGAAATTCCTCCATCGAGCGCACCAGCTCCTTGAGGTTGTCGAGCCGGCCGGCGGCATCGGCCGAGCGATCCGCCTTCCACATGTCGGTGTAGCCGGATTCCTCGAGGATTTGCGCCGCGACCTCCGTGTGCGGCGCGCCTCGCTCGAGCCGCTCGGCCCAGCCGGAGATGGCGATGAGGAGGTCGCGAAGCGCGACGCGGGGCTTGGGCTTCAGCTCCTCCGATTGCGCCAGCGCCTCGGCCGCCCGCAACAGGGGCACGCGCGCGGCTCGCGCATGGTTGTGCAGGAGCGACAGCGTCGCCTCGGCGAGACCGCGCTTCGGCGTATTGATGATGCGCTCGAAGGCGAGATCATCCGCGGGCTGCGTCACGATGCGGAAATAGGCGAGCGCGTCGCGGATCTCCATGCGCTCGTAGAAGCGCGGGCCGCCGATGACGCGATAGGGAAGGCCGAGATTGACGAAGCGGTCCTCGAACTCGCGCATTTGCGCCGAGATGCGCACCAGCACCGCCATTTCCGAAAGCGCATGACCTTTCGACTGGAGCGCCTCGATCTCGTCGCCGATGAGGCGTGCTTCCTCTTGCGAATCCCAGGCACCGGTGACGGTCACCATGGTGCCGTCCTCGGCCTCGGTGCGCAGCGTCTTGCCGAGCCGCCCCTGGTTGTGGGCGATGAGCCCCGAGGCGGCGCCGAGAATGTGGCCGGTCGAGCGGTAATTCTGTTCGAGGCGAATGACCTTGGCGCCTGGAAAATCATGCTCGAAGCGCAAGATGTTGTCGACTTCCGCGCCGCGCCAGCCGTAGATCGACTGATCATCGTCGCCGACGCAACAGACGTTCCTGCGGCCCTGCGCCACGAGGCGAAGCCACAGATATTGGGCCACATTGGTGTCCTGATACTCGTCGACGAGGATGAAGCGAAAGCGCTCATGGTAAAGCGCGAGCACATCCGGATGCGCGCGAAAAATCGCAATGACATGCAAGAGGAGGTCGCCGAAATCGGCGGCGTTGAGCGTCGCGAGGCGCTCTTGATAAGCGCCATAGAGCTTCACGCCCTTGCCGTTGCCGAAGGCCATGCCCTCGCCCGGCGGCACCTTGTCGGGCGTGAGGCCGCGATTCTTCCAGCCGTCGATGACATGCGCGAAATGGCGGGCCGGCCAGCGCTTCTCATCGAGGTTCTCCGCCGCGATCACCTGTTTCAGCAAGCGGATCTGATCGTCCGTGTCGAGGATGGTGAAATCCGGCCGGAGCCCGACGAGCTCCGCGTGCCGGCGCAGCATCTTGGTGGCGATCGAATGGAAGGTGCCGAGCCAGGGCATGCCTTCGGCGACCTCGCCGAGCAAGAGCCCCACCCGGAGCTTCATTTCGCGCGCCGCCTTGTTGGTGAAGGTGACGGCGAGGATCTGGGACGGATAGGCGCGCGCCGTCGCGATGATATGGGCGATGCGGGTCGTCAGCACTCGCGTCTTGCCGGTGCCGGCGCCGGAGAGCACGAGCACCGGCCCGTCGAGCGTCTCGACGGCCTGACGTTGCTCGGCGTTCAGCCCCTCGAGGTAAGGCCGCCGGCTTGCGCTCGCGGCAAGCGCGCGCGCCGCAAGCCCCGCCGTATTCGCGGGGGCGGTTTCGTCGGCGGGCGGCAAAGGCTCGGAAATGGCGAATCGCCTCCGCTCTTCGGGCATCGCTCTACATAAGGCGTTCCGCGGCCGTTCGCCATGTGGCGCGAAGGCATGTGGCGCGAAGGCATGCGGCGCGAAGGCATGCGGCGCGAAGGCATGTGGCGCGAAGGCAATGCGGCAGGAAGGCATGCCCCTGGCGAGCGCGATCAGCTCGGAATGTAGCGCCGCGCCCAGGCGGCGAAGGTTTGTGCCAAGACCACGGTGCGGCGTTGCTCGCCACCCGGCAGATACCAGGCTCCGCCCGAGGATGAGAGCGAGATCGCGAGAATGTCCTTCGTCGCGAGCTCCTGCCCATTCGGCCCGACGAGCGTGATCACACCATCGAGATAATCATTGTCAGGGAGCTCGAAGACGTTGACGTCCCCGGTATAGGTGGCGAGCGAGATGCTGCGCAAAAGCACGACGAGCCGCTCACCAGGCCGCAGGCTGCCGGTAAATTGCGCCTGAAGCGCTTCGGTGAGTTCGGCGCGCAGCGCTTCGGCGTAGCCGCCGAGCCCTTGCGCGAGAAGCGGCCCCACGTCGACGCTGATGGCAGGCGCGGTGTGCGCAACGGGGCGGTGAGCCGGCGCGCGCGCCTCGGCCACGCCGGCCGCGAGCACGGCCGCGAGCGCGAGGGCTGCGGAAGCGATCAGCCGCCGCGCGAGCGGGGCGGGGGAAGGCTTTGCGCCAAGGTTCGCGCCAAGGTCCGTGCCAAGATTCGCGCTAAGCTTCGCGCGCGAACGGGTAGGGGCTTCAGTGGATATCGTCATGGGAGGGGCTCCTCGGCATGGAAGGCATCCGCGCCGCTCACGCGAAGGTCCGCTCCGCCATGAGAAGCAGCGCTCGGATGCGCATCCATCCTCCCTGACATAAGAAAAGGAGGTGCGGCTAACAAGCGCGCCGGCGTGCTCGGCGCCGACGCTGCCGTGACATTTTCGTGAGCAGGAGCGAGGCGGGCGAGCGTCGCCCCGGCGAAGGGCGCATCTCTCGCCATCAGCAGCACCTTGGCCTCGAGCGCCGCCCGTAGCCGCGCCGCTTGTGGGAAATCCTCATCGGTCCAGAAGCGCTTGCGCTTGTCGAAATAGCCGATGGTGTCGAGGAAAGCCGACGCGAAATAATACATGTCGCCGAGCGGCTCGGCGGCCGCAGTCGGGGCGATCTCGCCGTCCGAACCGATCGAATCGGTCAGCGCCCAATCGAGCATGCGCCGGATCTCGACGCGCGCCGCCACGCGCTGGTCCTCGCGCATATACGGCCATCCGAGGCTGAAGAGCGTGGCGACGTCGTAATTGTTGTGGTTGGTCATGCCGTCGCTGTCGAGCCAACCTTGCGGGTAGGGCCGGTCCTTGATTGCGATGAGCGTGTCGATCAGTTCGGGCCAGTGGCCGATCCTTCCCTTGGTGTAGCGCGCCATGTGGAAGGTGATGGAAAGATCGCTCGTCTTGATGAGGCGTCCCTGATCCTTGTACCACTCCCCGAAGAAGCCGGTCTCGGGGTCTTGCCAGGAGGCGAGGAAGTCCGTGAAGGCCGTCTTGAATTCAGGCTTCACGAAATAGCCGGAGACGCCGCCGCGCAGGACGAGGCGCGAGAGCACGCCGGTCGCGACGTTCAGCTCCTTGCGGTGGTCGATGCCCTCAGCTTGCGGGTCGGACACGGCGATCTTGGAAAGATAAGCAATGAGGGAGGCCGGCGTCGCGACGCGATCGAGGAAGCGCGGCGGCAGCTTGCCGGGCCATCCGCGCGGATCGAGAAGCTCGTCACCCGAATCGCCGAGCTTCAAGAACCATTCCCCATCGCAGGCGCCGAAGCTGCCTTCCGCGTCCTGGGGCAAAATATTGGCGTCCCCCCCATGGGGCGAGGCGGCATCGACGAGCGCGTGCCTCAGCCGCTCGAGCGTTGCCCTTGCGCTCGCCGCATCGCTCGTCGAAATGATCCGCCAGCGCAATTCGCCGAGCGCTTGGCGCGCGCAACCGACGCCCTTGCCATCGCGTTCGGCGGCGAGCAGCACGGAATTCGCCTCGGCGATGACGGGCTTTGCCTCGCGCGCGAAGGCCACCATCTCGGGGCGACCTGCACGGAGGAGATGGCGAGGCTCGAAAAGCGGCGGTGCGTCCGCGGCCAGCGCCGGGGTCGCCGTCAATTCAGTCGCCGTCAGGATGAGGAGGGCGGCCGCGAGGAGCCGCCCGTCGGTGGGCTTTCGCAATGAGACCCGTCCCTCGTTGTGGAGGTCGAAATCCGAAAAGGCCAAGCCCACCCGGCGCGCATCTAACCCGGGAAGGCGGGTTTTGACAAGTTTTCCGCTATATCCGGCAGGTTTTCGAGATGCGCGCCCACCCCCCTCATCCGCTTTCCGCTGCGCGGAAGGCACCTTCTCCCGCAAGGCGAGAAGGAACGCACGGATGGTATTGAAGGAAGCGACCGAACCACGCACCTCGTGGGCCTCAGTTCTCGAAGCGTTTGCCGACCTTGTCGACATTCTCCTTCGTGACGAGCTGGGCGCGCGTGTCGAGATTGGCGGCCGAGACGCCGCGATCAATCTGCAGGTAAAGCTGCATCACGGGCCAGAAGCCTTGCAGGAAGGGTTGCTGGCCGAGCGAGCCGGTGAGCGCGCCCGTCCTGATCGCCTCTTGCTGCTTCGGCCCGAGGTCGAAGCCGAAGGCGCAGATCTCGCCGTTCTTCTTGAGCTGCGCGATGGCATCGCCGAGCGCCGGCGTGGTGAAGCCGTTCGCGGTGAAGGCGCCGACGACATCCTTGCGGCTTTCGATGAGGGAGGTGATCGAGCCGACGATGTTATTGGCGTCGACGTCGATGCCGATGTTGTTTTGGCCCGCGTCGATCTTGAAATCCTTGAGGCGGCCCGCCGCGTTGAGCGCCTTCACGGTCGCCTGGAAGGCCGCGGTGATGCGGTTGTTCACCTCGACATTGCCGAGCGTCGTGGTGTTCGGGAAGATGATCGACCCGCCCTTGACGTTCTTCTTCAAGAGGCAGGCGGCGAGCGCCTCTCCGCCGATCGCCGCCGCGGACGCGTCTTGCCCCGTGTGCGAGATCGAGGAGCGGTTGAGGAGCTTCGGATCGTAGGAGTTCGTGGTCGCGATCGGAATGCCCTTCTCGGTGAGCTTTTTGACGATATCGTCATAAGCGCCGGACTGAGGCGTGGTCATGATCACTCCGTCGATCGTCGGATCGTTGATGATCTGATTGAGGATCTCGATCTCGCGCGGGATGTCGTCGACGGGAGCTTCGGAGCCGAGCATCACGAGATTGATGCCGAAGGCGTCGGCCGCAACCTTGGCGCCCACATAGGTGGGATCGAAGAAGCCGTTGCCGGCCGTGTGCGTGACGATGGCGAAAGTGAGCTTGCCGTCGTTCGAATGAAAATTCTTCGTGGCCGGGCTTTCCTTGGCGGCTTCCTCGAAGGAAAAGCCGCCGACCGCTTTCGACAAGGCGCCGGTTTGCGCGCGCGCCTCGCCGCAAAGGAGCGACAAGGCTCCGCCCGCGAGCGCGATGTTCGACAAAAGCTTGTGCATCAGCCTTCCTCCCTCGGCTCATGGATATATGCTCGGCGACGCTCGCCGGGCTGGCTCGCGCGAGGTTAGGGCAGGGGAGGCAGCTTCACAACCGCGTGTCCGGGATCTTTAGGCTCAATCAAGGGCTAAGGGCGGAGTGGCTCATCTTCTATTTCCTTTCGTATTTCTCGAGGAAGCCTTCGATCGGCAGGACGCGGAAATCGGGTAGCGCCTGATGAAGCTCGTCATGGGTCCAGTCCCACCAGGTGAGGCGTGAAAGACGCTGCGCGATCGGCTCGGGGAAGCGAGGCTTAATCACCCGCGCCGGGTTGCCTCCGACGATCGCGTAAGCCGGCACGTCCTTGGTGACGATCGCGCCCGCGGCGACGACGGCACCGTCCCCGATGCGGCGCCCCGGCAGGATGATGGCGCCATGCCCGATCCAGACATCGTTGCCGAGAATGACGCGATGCGAGCGCCGCCAATCGAAAAAACTCTCCTCATCGGCTTCGCCCTCGAAATAGGCGGAAGCGCGATAAGTGAAATGCGCTTGCGAGGCGCGCCACATCGGGTGATTGCCGGGGTTGATCCGCGTCATCGCGGCAATCGAGCAAAACTTGCCGGCCTTGGTGTAGGCCATGTCGCCGTCATTGACGATGTAGGAATAATCGCCGAGCTCGCTTTCAAGCAGGTGTGTGCGCGCTCCGACTTCGGTGTAGCGGCCAAGTGTCGAGGCTCTCACTTGCGCCGTCGGATCGATAAGAGGCTGCGCTGCGAGCTTCTTCACGCGCAGCCACCATTCATCGCGTGACGCTCGTGGACGCGGAAAGCTTCGCCGCGGGCCTTTTGGGTGAAAAGGACGAGCGCGTCGAGCGCGAAAGCCGCGCCGCCAGTTTCGCGGTGGAAGCTTTCGGCGAGCGCTTCCTTCAGCTCATGACGCAAGCCTTCGTCCCGAACTTTTCCTGTGAGCGACATGTGAAAGCGGAAATCCTCGAGCACGTAAGGGTAGCCCCATTGGTCGAGATTGCGGATTTGCCGCTCGCTCAGTGCGGCGGCGAGCCTTCGCTCCCGCTCGGCAGGCGAGATCGGCGCGCGGAACTCGTCGAAGCCGGTCACCACCGAGGCCGCGAAAGGATCGAGATCGTCTGGCGCGGACACCGGAACGAGGGCCAGGAAATCGCCGATCATGCGCACTTCGAGCGCAAAGGGCGTCAACGCCCGGCCGCCCTCGCAAAAACCGCGAACCGCCTCGGACAAGTGCTGGGGCTTGGCGTTCTCCGCGAGGCGGAAGGGCGCCTTCAGGGTGGCGTGGAAGCCATAATGGCGAGGGTCGGCGGTGAGCGCGGCCCAATGCTCGAGCGTCAATCCCAAAGGCGGAGATCTCGACACCGCTTCGCCCGTCGCCGCGTCATATCCGATCACCGACGAACCGAACGCCCAGAGCGGATCCTCAGGAAGCGGGGCGGCGTAAATCGCTACTCTGCCTTCGGCCGCGAGCATCGGCTCAGAACACCACCGCACCGCCGCACCACACGCGTCGCACGAGCGGTGTGTCACCCACGAAACGCAAACGAACGAGGTCGGCGCGTTTTTCAGGCTGAAGCCGGCCGCGATCGTCGAAACTCAGCATGTCCGCCACTTGCGAAGTGACAAGCGCGAAAGCTTCATGCAAGGCAAGGCCCGGATCGCGCGTCAAAAGCCGCACGGCTTGCAAGAGGCTTGCCGGCACATAATCGGACGACAAACCGTCGAGCACGCCCGCCGCGACGAGATCGCGCACCGCCACGCCGCCGCTGTG
This sequence comes from Beijerinckiaceae bacterium, assembly GCA_035949255.1. Taxonomy (GTDB): domain Bacteria; phylum Pseudomonadota; class Alphaproteobacteria; order Rhizobiales; family Beijerinckiaceae; genus GAS188. The sequence goes on from DASZIL010000028.1 coordinate 11,418, forward strand.
TGAACCGCCCCGCACGACGTTCGGCGCGCCGGCGATGGTCTTGAGGCCCATCGCCTTGGCCTTCGTCGCCGCGTCGCTTGTCGTTGGAAACTCGCTGATGGCGCAGCCGGCGGCGACGGCTTCCATCACGTGTTCCTCCGTCGTGTCGTCATGGCTCGCGAGGACGATGCCCGAGCCGCGGAACATCTTCACGACCAAGCCCCAGTTGAGCGATACCACGCGGCCGCGCTGACCGCGTTCCTCGATCGCCGATTCGATCTCGGTAGCGCTGCGCCCGGTCCCGGTCATGAAATTGCGCAAATCGCCGATGTTGCGCCACTGTCTGTAACCAGGCGTGTGGTCCATCAGCGAGACAAGGCGCAAGATCGGCCTTCCCACTTGTGCCTCGACCAAGTCTGGAAGGTCCGGGTCGGTCAGCTCGCAGCGCAGATGCAGGAAATGATTGATGCGGAACATGTCTTGATCGGCCGCCGCCTCGATGGCGTCGATCTCCTCGGCGAAGATCTCCTTGCGCTGGCCGACTGCGTTCTCATAGGTGCCGGCGCAAACAGCATCGAAGACCGTGGTGATGCCGGAAGCCGCCATTTGCGCGTCATTGGCGACCGCTGCGGCGAGCGGATTGGGCCAGCGCACCTTGGGGCGGGGCAGCAAATGCTTCTCGAGATTATCGGTGTGAATTTCGACGAGGCCGGGAACGATGAGATCGCCCTCGCAATCGATGGCGCCCGGCAGGGAGGAACGGCCGTGATCGATGGCGCGAATGCCTGCGGCATCGAAGCTCAGCGTCCCGGATATCTCTTCATCTTCGAGAATGAGCCGGGCATTGGTTAGCACCGTCTCAAAAACCGAGCGGCCTTGGCCTTGACGCTGGAGCGTGGGAGCATTCGTGTTCATGATGGCTTCTCGATGTTGGTCAGCATGTCGCCTGGCCGGAAGGGCTCGGCGGCAAAGGAGGGCGACGCCCCCGAGGCAAATTCGTGCAAGCGCGCGAGCAGTGCCTCGGCGCCGTCGCGTGGCGTGCGGTCGTTGCTGATGTAAAAAGGCGGCGTGCGCGAGCCCGCCGGCAGATCGGGGCGGCCCAACCGCGCTTCATGCTGCGACAAGGGTTCGCGCCCGCGCTCGGCGAGCCTTGCGGCCAGCATCTCCACGGGCGCCGTGATGATGACCACCTGCGAATTCGGGTAGCGATGCACCGCCTCGGGGATGATGGCGCGCGACACGTTGACGATGACGACGCGCCCGTCGGCGAGATCCTGCTCGATCGCGCGGGGCACGCCATAGCGTAGCCCGTGCGCCTCCCAGCTCAAGGCGAAGGCGCCATCTTCATGTCGGCGGGCGAATTCCGCGGCGCTCGCCGGCTCATGATCCTCCGCGCCGCCATCGCGTTGCCGGGTGATGACGCGACGCACGAAGACGAAGCGCGGCTCGCCGCGAAGGCGCTGCTGCGCGAGACGGATCAGCGTGTCCTTGCCGGCTCCCGACGGGCCGGCGATCAGGACGAGCGTGCCGTTCATGCCGCGGCCTCCCGGTCACGGCTCGTCGCGAAGGCGCTGACATCGACGATGCGGTCGACGAGCGCCTCGCGTACCGCCGCGTCGTGAAAGATTCCGAGGATCGCCGTGCCCGCATGCTTGCGCTCCCTGATGAGATCGACCACGCAAGCGCTGTTTTGCGCGTCGAGCGAGGCCGTCGGCTCATCGAGGAGAAGAACGGCGTGGCGCCCCGCCAAGCCGCGCGCGATATTGACGCGCTGTTGCTCGCCGCCTGAAAAGGTCGATGGCGGCAGCGACCAGAGGCGTTCGGGCAGGTTGAGGCGCGCCAGCGATCCTTCCGCCGTTGCCAGCGCTTCATTTTGCGTGGCGCCGCTTTCTCGGGCCGAGGCCGCCACGATGTCGAGCGCCCCGACCCGGGGGATGACGCGAAGGAACTGGCTGACATAACCGATCAACCGTCGCCGAAGCTCGATCACGCTCCGAGGCTCGGCACAGGCGAGATCGACTTTCTTATCTGCGTCGCGAATCCAAATCCGCCCTTGATCGACGCGATAGTTGCCGAACACGGCCTTGAGGATCGAGGATTTGCCGATGCCGGAGGGTCCGCCGAGCGCCACGCATTCGCCGGCTCCCACCGAAAAGCTCACGCCCTCGACCACGGGCAGGACGAGGCCGCCCCGCAGATGCAGAGTGAAGCTCTTGGCGAGTCCCTCGACCTCGATCAATGGGGCTTTGCGCGTCATGCGGCGAGCACCGAGGAGACGAGAAGCTGCGTGTAGGCTTCGCTGGGATCGTCGAGCACCCGGTCGGTGAGGCCGGATTCGATCACCTCGCCGTCCTTCATCACCAGGATGCGATGCGACAAGAGCCGCGCCACGGCGAGGTCATGCGTCACGATGATGGCCGCGAGGCCGAGATCGGCGACGAGCGCGCGGACGAGGTCGAGGAGCCGCGCCTGCACGGAGACATCGAGGCCTCCGGTCGGCTCATCCATGAAGACGAGACGCGGCTCGGTGACCAGGTTCTTCGCGATCTGCAGGCGCTGGCGCATGCCGCCCGAGAAGCTGCGCGGCGGATCGTCGATGCGCTTGTCGTCGATCTCGACGCGCGCCAGCCAGTCGCGAGCCGTGTCGCGGATGCGCCCGTAATGGCGCCAGCCGGTCGCCATCAGGCGCTCGCCGACATTGGCGCCCGCCGAGACGTTCATGCGCAAGCCCTCGCGCGGGTCTTGATGGACGAATCCCCAATCCGTGCGTTGCAGACGCCGCCGCTCGGCCTCGCTCAATTCGCAAAGATCGCGCAGATGCCCGTTTTGGCGATAGGAGACCCGGCCCGCCGTGAGCTCGAGGCGCTGCGACAAGAGCGCGAGCAATGTCGATTTTCCCGAGCCCGATTCGCCGACGACCGCGATCACTTCGCCCGGGTGAATCTCGAACGACACGTCCCGGCAGGCGAGACGCTCGCCGTAATACTTCGTGACGCCTTGCGCCACGAGGAGCGGGGCATCGTTCGTGTTCATGCGCCGCCCTCGCCGTCCGCCGCGGCTCGGCGGCTTTCGCAATGATCCGTGTCGGAGCAGACGAACATATGTCCGCCGCGATCGTCGGTGAGGACCTCGTCGAGATAGACGCCGGAAGCTCCGCAAAGCGCGCAAGGCCGATCGAAGCGCTGCACCTCGAAGGGGTGATCCTCGAAATCGAGCGAGACGACCTCGGTATAAGGCGGAATGGCGTAAATGCGCTTCTCGCGGCCGGCACCGAAGAGCTGAAGTGCCGGCGAGACATGCATCTTCGGGTTGTCGAATTTGGGGGTGGGCGACGGGTCCATCAGATAGCGCCCGGCGACCCGCACCGGATACGCATAGGTCGTGGCGATGTGGCCGTGCCGCGCAATATCCTCATAGAGCTTCACATGCATCGGCCCGTAATCCTCGAGCGCGTGCATGAGCCGGGTCTCGGTCTCGCGCGGCTCGAGGAAGCGCAGCGGCTCGGGGATCGGCACTTGGAAGACGATGATCTGGCCTTCCTCGAGCGGCGTCTCGGGGATACGGTGACGCGTCTGGATGATGTCGGCCTCGCGCGTTTTCGTCGTCACCGCGACGCGCGCCACCTTTGCGAAGAAGGCGCGGATCGAGACGGCGTTGGTCGTGTCGTCCGAGCCCTGATCGATCACCTTGAGGACGTCGCTCGGCCCGATGATCGAGGCGGTGACTTGCACGCCGCCGGTTCCCCAACCATAGGGCATCGGCATCTCGCGGCTTGCGAAAGGCACCTGATAGCCGGGGATCGCGATCGCCTTGAGGATGGCGCGCCTGATCATCCGCTTCGTCTGCTCGTCGAGATAAGCAAAGTTGTAGGAGGGGGCGCTCATTCCGCGGCCTCTCGGCTTTGGGCTTCCAGGAGCGTCGAGGCCGCGTGGCGCTCCTCCCATTCACGCCGCAATTGCCGCAGCAGCACGAGCTCGGCCTGGAAATCCACGTAGTGGGGAAGCTTCAGGTGCTCGACGAAGCCCGTCGCCTGCACATTGTCGGCGTGAGAGAGCACGAACTCTTCATCTTGTGCCGGCGCGGTGATCTCCTCGCCCAATTCGCGCGCCCGCAGCGCCCGGTCGACGAGCGCCATCGACATCGCCTTGCGCTCGGACTGGCCGAACGCCAAGCCATAGCCGCGCGTGAATTGCGGCGGCGCCTCCTCCGATCCGCGGAACTGGTTCACCATGTCGCATTCGGTGACCTCGATCTCGCCGAGCGGGACGGCAAAGCCGAGCTCGGGGGCGTCAAATTCCACCTCCACGGTGCCGAAGCGGATTTCGCCGGCGAAGGGGTGTGTGCGCCCGAAGCCACGCTGCGTCGAATAGGCAAGCCCGAGGAGGAAGCCCTCGTCGCCGCGCGCCAGGCTTTGCAGCCGCACGTCGCGGTCCGCGGGAAACTCGAGGGGTTCTCGCGTGATGTCGCCCGGCGATGCCGCAGATTCGCAAGGCGCGTCCTCGATCAGCGCCTCGTTGCCGAGAAGCTTGGCGACGCGCGGGTAGGGAACGGGTTCCGAGGCGTCAGACTCGGCTCTCTCTGGATGCGGCCCCTCCGTCGGTGCGCGCGACTGCGGCGTAAGGCCGTTTTGGCTTGAGGCGTTCCCGAGCTCGCCGAGCAGGCGATGCGTGTAGTCGAAGGTGGGGCCCAGCACCTGCCCGCCGGGCATGTCCTTGAAGCAGGCGGAAATCCTGCGTTTCACCGTCATGCGCCCGGTATCGAGCGGGAGGCTCTCGCCGAAGCGGGGGAGAGTGGTGCGATAGGCACGCGCGAGGAAGATCGCCTCGATGAGATCGCCGCGCGATTGCTTGATGGCGAGCGCGGCAAGCTCCGTGTCATAGAGCGAAGCTTCCGTCATCACCCGGGCGACGGCGAGCGCGAGCTGCCCGCTTATTTGCGCAAGCTCGATTTCGGCGATCGCGGGATCGCCCCGACGCGCCGTCGAAAGCAGCTCATGCGCTGCCGCGATCGCTTTTTCGCCGCCTTTCACCGCAACGTACATGCGTCCCCCTATTCCTCTATTCGCGTCGAACGCGGCAGCGCCGCAAGACGCGCGCCGCAGCAAAGCAAGAGATCGATGCCTTGCGGAAAGCGCGCGCGATTGGCGCGAAGCTCTTGCGCGAAGCTCGAAGGCAACGGTGCGGCCGAGACGGTGCGAAAACCTCGAATGCCGGGACCGCGCAACCGCAAACCGGCCTCGTTGCCGAGCCTCTCCACCTGGAGGAGAAGCGTCGTCGATCGATCGGGATATTCGAGCGTCCCTTGCGCGAAACGAGAAAGCTCCCGGCATTCTTGCGGATCGCCGATGAGGGCGAAGGCGGCGCGGGAAGGGTCGTCGACGAAGCGGCACCCGGTGTGAAAGCTCAAGCTCGCCGCGATGTCTCGATCGCTCGCGAAGGCTCGATCGAGAAAGACCGGGGTCTCATGATCGATGAGCGTAAGCGCGGTCGCCGCGAGCGAGGCCGCGAGCTGATGCGGCATATCCGGATCGGCCGAGACCTCCTCGATCCGGCCAGGATTGGCGATTGCGTCCATCACGGACCGGAACGTCGCCTGCGCATCGAAGACGGGATCGGCAAAGCCGCTGAAGCGCGGAAGCTGCGCCGTCGCAATCATCGCTGATCTTCCCCACGCACCATGGTGAAGAACTCGACGCGGGTCGCCGCGGTCGCCGTGGTCTTGGTCCGCCGCTCTTCCGCGATCCGCGCTCTGACGGGCGCCAATAGCGCGGCCTCGATCTTGTCGCGCCAGCGGGGCTCGCGGGCGAGCGCCTCGAAAAGCGCCGCCTTCTCGGCCTTCGCCAGATCACGCCCGAGATGATAGGCAGCACCTTCCGTTCCCGCCTCCGTGACGACGAGGCAACGCGTCACCGTCGCCTCGCCGAGATTGAATCTCGCGCCTTCCCCGCCAATTCGCCCTCTCAACATGAGGAGTCCCGCTTCCGGGCGGCGCAAATGCCGGAAGCCTGGCAGGGGGCCGATCGCGGCTTCAGCCGCGGCAAGCTCCGCCGCGCTCGCCGCGACGAGGATAGCCATTGTCGATTGCCGAAGGCGCTCGGAACCAGCTTGCTCGGCGGGGCGGGAGGGGGCTGCCATGGGGGTTCGGCTCAACGATAACTCGCTAGCTTCATCATGCAACAATGGGATGACGGCGGGCTCACCGGCCTCAGACGGGTGCCGGCGATGGCGTTTGTCAGGATGACTCTCCGAGAATGTCCGGACCGATCTCGCGTCGCATTCGCGCTCGCCAACTCGTCCATGAAGTGGTCTATACCATTGGGTTCGCAAAAAGGTCTAGACCTCTCGCGGGAAAAAATGCGAAAATCCACAGGCGGTGGAGGAGAGGATGAAAAGACAAAGCGCGCTGGAGCGCGCCTCGCGAGAGAGCCCGACGGATCCGCTTTGGCGGCGCATCGAGCATTCGCTGCGCAGCGCCATTGTCGAGGGACGCCACGCGCCGGGCTCGAAGCTGCCGCCGGACCGGCAAATCGCTCTCGATTATGGCGCGAGCCGCGTCACCGCGCGCCGCGCGCTCGCCGCGTTGGAGCAGGACGGGCTGTTGCGCATCGAGCATGGCAACGGCACTTTCGTCAGCGAGGACGCGCTCGTCCATTACAGGTTGGGCGGTGATCGCGTTCGGTTCAACCAAAACCTCGTGGTCGTCGGCGAGGTCGAGAAGGTGGACCGCCGCGTCCTCGGGACGCGGGAGACGAGGGCCAGTCGCGACATTGCGCGCCGGCTCGAGATCGCGCCGGGCGAGCCCGTGCTCGAGCTGCGGATGGCGGCCTATGCGGATGATCGCCCGATTTCGCTCGGCGTGCGCCATTGCCCGGCGAAGCGCTTTCGCGGATTGGCGGCGGCCTTCGCGCGCAAGGGTACGCTTACCCTGGCGCTAGGCGAGTTCGGGGTCGAGAATTACCGTCGCGCGTCGACGGAAATCACGGCGCGCCTGCCGACCCCCGAGGAGGCAAGGCTCCTCTGTCAACCACGGGTGCAACCGGTGCTCGCCTATGCCGCGACCGATGTCGAGGTCGCGACGGGGAAAGTGATCTCCCATTATGTCGGATGTTTCGCCTCTCACCGTGTGGTGATCACGGTCGGGGATATGACGGAATCGGGCTAGATTTGCATATGACGCGGCGGCTCGTCACGCCGCGAAAGCCCATTGGTCAGGATCGTCGGTCTGCCCGATCAGGGCGAGGCCATAGGCAATGGACTCGAATTGATCGGCAGAGGTCAGCTTTTCCTTGCCGAAGCGTTCGGCGAATAGCTGTTGGACCGCGGGCACGAAGGACGTGCCGCCAGTCAAGAATACCTTTTCGATCTCGCTTGGTCCGATCCTAGCCTTGCTGAGAACCTGATCGACGGTCGCTCCGATGCGCACGAGATCCTCACTGATCCAGCTTTGGAAATCCGAGCGCGCAATTGTCGAGCGGATGTCGATATTCCCTTCAATGAACCGGAATTCGACTGTATCGTTTGTTGATAGCGCGACCTTGGCCGCTGAAACCGCGCGATAGAGCGAAAAACCGAGATCGAGCTCAACCAGGGCGATGAAGTCGCGCAGCAGCGCCGGATCGAGAGCGGAGCGCACCAACTCCCGTAATTCACGCATATCGGCGCTGCCCTTCATGAACGCGAGTTCATGCCAGCGAGCCAGCTTGGCGTAATAGTGGCTCGGCAGCGGCAGCACCTTGCCAAATGAGCGGTAGCTGCCCCCCTTTCCGAGACGAGGCGACACCACTCGGTCGATGATGCGGTAGTCGAAGTTGTCTCCAGCGATACCGATGCCGGCGTGGCCGAGCGGGTCAGCTCGCAGGACACCGGCCGTTCGCGAGAAGCGCATAATGGAGAAGTCGCTGGTGCCGCCGCCAAAATCGGCGACCAGCACAGTCGCGTCTCGGTCAAGATGGCGAGCGAAAGAGAAGGCCGCGCCAACGGGCTCGTAGACGTAGCGCGAGTTGTTGATGCCGAGCCGGTTGAAGGCGTCGCGATAACGCTGCATCGCGAGCGCGTCATCCGGGGTAGCGCCGGCGAAACGCACCGGTCGGCCTATGATGACGCGCGAGGCGGCAAGGTCGAAGCCTGCCCCGGCGTGACGCACCAGCGTTCGGAGGAAGGCCGCCAGCAAGTCCTCGAATTGGTAGCGCTGCCGGAAGATCATGGTCGATTGAAAGCTTCGGCTTGCAGCGAAGGTCTTGAACGACTGCATGAAACGCGCAGCATGTCCTTGCAGCACGCGTTCGATCGCCCAAGGGCCGCCGTCAGCGTTTGGGGGAAGGCCTATGCCTGGTCGCTCCTGCCAAAAGCACAAGGCTGAGGCGTAGACGCTTTGCGTCGCGCCACCGTGCTCGAAGCGAAGCGTCTCCACATTCCCATTGTCCGTCGCAAGGGCGACAACAGTGTTGGTCGTGCCGAAATCGACGCCGATCGACGCGGCGGGCGGGGCGCTCGACATGGAAGACTCGGGGTGAGGAGGGGGCGGATATCTAGCGGCCCCGCTCCATCCTGACAAGTTCGAGGTGCATCGAACTGACATTGCGGCGCCTGGGCAACACGCGATCGAAGGCTCGTCAAAGGCTACGAGCGATGTGCTCCACCCTCGCCGATCTTCAGCTCATCGCATTCGTCCGCGCCATGCTCGATAGGTTACTCAACTTCCCTACCGTCCCGAACAACTAATAGCCTAGCGCAACGGCAACGGGGCCCCGCGCGCAATTCGCGCCTCAGATCGATTTGCGCATGAGCTCGGCGCCTGCCGCGAGCGCCGCGAGCTTGGCATAGGCCACGGGCGAGGGCATCGGCGCCATGCCGCAATTGGTGCAGGGAAAGAGTTTTTCGGGCGGTATGTGCGCAAGAGCCCGGCGGATGGTGTCGGCGACCTCCTCGGGCGTCTCGACGGCGTGCGAGGCGACATCGATGGCGCCCAGAAGCACGTCCTTTCCCTTCAAGAGCGCGAGCAGCTCGATCGGCACGCGCGAGTTGCGGCATTCGAGCGAGACCTGGTCGATCGAGCTTCGCGCGATGACCGGAAAGGTCTCTTCATATTGGCGCCATTGCGAGCCGAGCGTCCCCTTCCAGTCGATATTCGCTTTGATGCCGTAGCCGTAGCAGATATGGACCGCCCGCTTGCAGGAAAGCCCTTGCGCGGCACGCTCGAGCGCGACGATGCCCCAATCGGCGACTTCGCGCATATAGACGTTGAAGGCGGGCTCATCGAATTGCACCACATCGACGCCGATCGCCGCGAGCTCGCGCGCCTCCTCGTTCAAGGCGTCCGCGAAGGCGAAGGCGAGCTTGGCACGATCGCGGTAATGCTCGTCCGCGATCGTGTCGACGATCGTCATCGGACCGGGAAGAGTGAATTTGAGCTTGCGGCGCGTATGCGCGCGGGCGGCGCGCGCCTCCGCCGCATGGACGGAGCCTTTGCGGCGGATCGGCCCGGTGACGGTCGGCACCTCCGCCTTGTAGCGGTCGGCGCGAATGCCGATCACGGTCTTGCGGGCAAAATCGATGCCGTCGAGATTGGCGAGGAAGCCATGCACGAAATGGGTGCGCGCCTGCTCGCCGTCGCTGACGATGTCGATCCCGGCATCCTCCTGAAGCTTGACAGCGAGCACCGTCGCGTCGAGCTTTCCCTGCTCCAGCGCCTTGCCTTCGAGCCGCCAGGCCGGCCAAAGCCGCTCCGGCTCGGCGAGCCAAAGGGGCTTCGGAAGGCTGCCTGCGACCGTGGTCTCGAACATTTTCGGGGACTCCGTTCTCGATAAGAGGCTCGATCATGCCCGAGATCGCGTTTCTCGCGAAATCACGGATATGTATCCACAGCCTTGGGGGAAACGCACCGAAATTGATGGGCCGCCCCAAGATTTGATGTTGAAATCCGGTCCAAGCGTCCGACATTGCCCCTCACGCGACGATGTTCTATGAGGTGGCGCGCCGCGCGCGAGCGCATCGCGCGGGCGGCACCGGATCGGCATCGGCGCTTGGGCGCCGCGCCCCGTCCGGCTTGTCGTTTCTGGCTTCGATGTTCAACGACGGCGGAGTAGCTCAGTTGGTTAGAGCAGCGGAATCATAATCCGCGTGTCGGGGGTTCGAGTCCCTCCTCCGCTACCAAATAAGCTTCTGCGATCACTCAATTTTTTCCTTTTTGACCCGAGTGTTCTTTGGGGTCCGACAATTCTTTTTCGCTCGGTTTGACAGCTGCCACGCGCCGTCTGTTTGCTTTGTATCAAATGAGGTGACCCTCGGCATCAAATGAGGTGACCCTCGCGCTCAAACCAATACCATGCGTTCGCCGTGAAGCTCGAAAGGCGATTTCAGCGGTCGAATTCAGACGCCAAGATGCCGACGCAACACATCCGGGTTTGCCTTGAGCTCATCGACCGGGGCCTATGGAAAATCTCAATCCGAGAGGCGCCTGCCGGAGACACCTCTTTGCGAAGTCGAGGTTTCTGCGCGGCGATCTTTCACCCGC
>DASZIL010000029.1:0-36095 GCA_035949255.1 Beijerinckiaceae bacterium
CCTGAGGCGGAGGGGAGGCCGGCGCCCAGGAGATCGGAACCGGCATTGCAGGCGCAAAGCGTCGATAGCGCGAGCGCCATCGCGGCGAGCGCGTAAAAACGGGGGCGGCGACGCCCCCGTGCGAAATCATGGACAAAACACGTAAGGCTCGTCACTGCACCAGCTTCGGCCCCGCGCTCACCATGGGCTCGTTCTCGGCGATGATGCCGAGCCGGCGCGCCACTTCCGTATAAGCCTCGATCAGCCCGCCCATGTCACGGCGGAAACGATCCTTGTCGAGCTTGTCCTTGGTCTTCATGTCCCAGAGGCGGCAACTGTCGGGCGAGATCTCGTCGGCGACGACGATGCGCATCATGTCGTTCTCCCACAACCGGCCCGTCTCCATCTTGAAATCGATGAGGCGGATGCCGACGCCGAGAAAGACGCCGGTGAGGAAATCATTGACGCGGATGGCAAGCGCCATGATGTCGTCGATCTCCTGCGGATTGGCCCAGCCGAAAGCGGTCACATGCTCCTCGGACACCATGGGGTCGTTGAGCGCGTCGTTCTTGTAATAGAACTCGATGATCGAGCGCGGCAGCTGCGTGCCCTCCTCGATGCCGAGCCGCGTCGCCAGCGAGCCCGCGGCGACATTGCGCACCACCACCTCGAGCGGGATGATCTCGACCTCGCGAATGAGCTGCTCGCGCATGTTGAGGCGGCGCATGAAATGCGTCGGCACCCCGATGTCGTTGAGGTTCTGGAACAGGAACTCGCTGATGCGGTTGTTGAGAACGCCCTTGCCGTCGATCACCTCATGTTTCTTGGCGTTGAAGGCGGTGGCGTCGTCCTTGAAATGCTGGATCAAAGTGCCGGGCTCGGGCCCCTCGAAAAGGACTTTCGCCTTTCCTTCGTAAATGCGGCGGCGGCGGTTCATCGGGACATACCGTGGTTTGAGATAATCCATGGAAAGGATGGGTCTCCTTTGTCGTGGCGCGCCGCCCCTCCCCTCATATGGGCACGCGCGCGCCGACTTGCATCGGCGCTGCGCCCCCGCAAGACATGCGCCAACCTATCCGATCGGGAGGGATGGCACAATGATCATGGCTCTCGCCCACAGATCTCGATCCGTCTCGGCGGCCATCGACATATTCCTGGCGCGGCGAGGCGCTAAGGCTCGCTTGCTTGCACCTCTTGAGCCGTGAGCGGCCGGCGAGCCTTCATCGTGGGTCGCGAATTGATCTCGGCTTCACCACGTGCGAGATGTCGCGCATCGAGCAAGAAAGGGTTGCTCTCATGACCACCTTCGATAAGCGCGAAGAGGCCTTCGAGGCCAAGTTCGCGCATGACGAGGAGCTCCGCTTCCTGGCCATCGCGCGTCGCAACAAGCTCCTCAGCGCCTGGGTCGCGGGCCTGTCGGACCTGAAGGGCGCGGAGGTGGGGGCCTATGCGGCGACGCTGATCGAGCCTGATTTCCTGGGCCTGAATGACGAGCGTCTGATCCTCAAGATCGTCGCCGACCTCAAGGCGAAGGGCGTCGAGCGCACCGCCCAGGATGTCGCCGCCAAATCACAGGAACTCCTGGCGAGGGCCGTGACGGAAATCGAGGCCGGACGCTGAAGGATGATGCGGAAAAGTGGCGCTGGCTTTCCGACAAGATCATGCTCAATCGAACCAGAGCATGATGGCAAGCCGATTTAAGGGTATCGTTGGTGCAAAAGATCGGCCCGGCTGCCGCCGCAGGCCGAGAGTTCAACTCAAGAAGAGATGCAGATCATGATCTCGAGCGCCTATCACGTCGCGGCGAAGATTTCGTCCGGCTCGCCTGTCCATGTGGCCTGGCTCGGCATTGCCGAGCCCGTCCTCGCCGACATCTTCGCGCGCGAGGGTTATGACGCGGTCGTCTTCGACGGCCAGCACGGCTTGTTCGACGACAACGCCATGGCGCGCGGCTTCGCCACCGTCTCCTCGATCGGCGTGCCGGTCATCGGGCGCATTCCGGTCGGCAATTTCGCTCTTGCCGCGCGTTTCCTCGATCTCGGCGCCACCGGCGTGATCGCGCCGATGATCAACTCGGTCGCGGATGCAAGGCTTTTCGTGAGCTTCACCAAATTCCCGCCGCTCGGCGAGCGCTCCTGGGGGCCGGCGCGCGCGCTCGCGCTCACCGGTCTCGCGCCGCAGGAGTATCTGAAGCAGGCGAATGATTTCTCGCTTGCGATCGCCATGATCGAGACGCGTGAAGCCATCGCGGCCGTCGACGACATTCTCGCGGTGCCCGGCATCGACGGCGTCTTCGTCGGTCCGTCCGATCTGTCGATCACCCTGAGCAACGGCGCTTCTTATGATCCGACGGGCGCGGAGGTCGACGCCGCCTTCAAGCATGTGCTTTCGCGCGCCAAGGCGGCTGGGAAATTCTGCGGCGCCTTCGCGGTCTCGGCCGCGCGCGCCAACGAGCTCGCGAAGCTTGGCTTCCAGCTCATCACCGTCTCGAGCGATTTCGTCATCATCCGGGAAGCGGCGCGAAGCGCGCTTGCGACCGCGCGCGGGAAGTGAGCGGCGCGAGGGCGAACCACATGAGGTCCAAATCTTGGACTACCACTGAGGGGACCAGTGAAATGACAGATCATGAATTTGCGCCGGTCACCCCGGGAGAGATGCTGAAAGAGGAATTTCTGGTCGAGTATGGCCTGTCACAAAACCAGCTTGCCAAGGCGATCGGAATCTCACCCAACCGAATCGCCGAGATCGTCAACAACAGGCGGCGTATCACGGCCGACACCGCGCTTCGGCTGAGCCTCTATTTTGGAAACAGCCCGGAGTTCTGGCTCAACTTACAAACTCGTTACGATCTCAAGATCGCTCGGCGAGAGCTTCGGCCCGAAGACGCAAAGCGAATCAAGTCACGACACGCGGCTTAACTTTTCCCTGCGAATCATGCTTCGAGGCCGTGTGGAGATCGCCCATGCTCGACCGCTGGAAGGTCCTGGCGCTGCTTTTCGCGGTGAGGACCGCGATGGCGCTACAGTTTCAAAGCGTCGCGGCGCTGGCGCCGATGCTCCGTCATGACCTCGATGTCGGCATTGCCGATATTGGCCTGTTGATCGGCCTCTATCTTTCGCCGGGCCTTGTCTTGGCCTTGCCGGGAGGCGCCATCGGCAAGCGCTATGGGGACAAGCTCGTCGTCATGACGGGCCTTGCGCTGATGACCGTCGGCGGCCTCATCATGACCTTTTCCCTCACCTGGCACCTCGAGCTCCTCGGTCGTCTCCTCGCCGGAGTAGGCGGCGTGCTGTTGAATGTGCTGATGTCGAAAATGGTCACGGATTGGTTCGCGGGCAAAGAGATCGCGACCGCGATGGCGATCTTCGTCAATTCCTGGCCGGTCGGCATCGCCATGGCCTTGATCCTGTTGCCTCCCATCGCGGGGAGCGGCGGGGTTTCGTCGGCCTTTTTATTCACGAGCGCGCTCGTCGCCCTTGGGATGGCTGCGCTGGCGGGGCTCTATCGGGCGCCGCAGGCGGCACAAACGGCCGGCCCGGCAAGCGCCGCCAGGCCCGGCGGCAGGACCTTGCTCGCCGTGATCGTGGCAGGGCTCATCTGGGGCCTCTACAATGGCGCCATCGCCATGGTTTTCAGCTTCGGGCCTTCGATGCTCGCCGAGCGCGGGTGGTCCGTGCAGGCCGCGAGCTCCGTGACGAGCGTCACGCTCTGGCTAGTGGCTCTCTCGGTTCCCGTGGGGGGTTTGCTGGCCGATCGAACCGGGCGGCATCGCCTCGTCCTCGTCGGCGGGATGCTTGCCTTTGCAGCAATGCTCCTCGTCACGGCGCGTGTCGACACGGTCGTGCCGGCTTTCGTCGCCCTCGGCCTCGTGAGCGGACTCTCCGCCGGGCCGATCATGAGCTTGCCGAGCCGCGTGCTCCTGCCCGAGACTCGTGCAATCGGCATGGGGGTATTCTTCACTCTCTTCTATCTGATCGCGGTCCTTGGGCCCGTGATAGGCGGGTATGCCGCGACCCTCGCGGGAACGGCTCGCGTCACATTCGACCTTGGGTGTCTCATGCTGATTGCGTGTTGCCCGGCTTTATGGCTCTTTGAAATGCTCGCAAATGACGGTGCGATTGCGCGAAGCGTGGCCCGCCGGCCATCGAGCGCCGTTTCTTGACCGAATGTGCCGGGCGCCGGAGCCGATCGCTTATTGAGTGGGAAAAATCTGGAGCGGGCGAAGGGAATCGAACCCTCGTATGCAGCTTGGGAAGCTGCCGTTCTGCCATTGAACTACGCCCGCGACCGGAAGCTCCGGCAAGGCCGCCGAGATTAAAGGATCGGGCATCGCGCCGCAACTTCGCCCGCACGAGGCTGTTCGCCCGCACGGGGGCGGGATCGGGGGCGGCGGGGTAAGGGTGACGCTTTCGTTTTACCCGGTCACCTTTGTCGCGACGCGATCGTTCCACCACCAACAACCGATCAGGATCGGCAATTGCATCGTGGCATTCCGCAACACGACATATTGCAAGCTGAAGTCCAAATCCGTGTCGCCGGGCGCGAGCACGACCTGCCCTTGCAGATACAGCAAAGAGCCGTAAATCGGCAGCATGATCATGATGGAGCCGAAGGGCACGCGGCCCCAGATCCGATGAGACGCAAGCGCGAGGATCGTCGCGCCGCCGAGCCAAAGCTCCGAAATCATCAATGCCCCGAACAGTCCACGCAAGGTGAGAGCGCGATCTGGATGAGCGCGTCCGACCGGGGTCGGTAAGGGTTGTCGTGAATGAAATCGTCAAAGACCAGATCGCCGATCGACCAAACCGCGATGGCAGCCGCTTGCAATATGAATCCGAGAGCCAAAAAGCTCACGACCGTCCGCCGATAAGAGCGTTGGCGTGAAGCTGTCATGCCACTCGTTCCGGTGATGGGCTTTGCGGTGGGGCTGGCCGAAGGGCGGCGACGCAATCGGCGGTAGGCTCTCCCGAGAAACCGCAAATGATCTCGCCCAGCGAGCCCCCGCGTGGCCTCAGCCGTGCGGCCCCGCGGCCTCCAGCGCCTGCTGGCGCCGGCCGAGCCAGAGCGCGTTGACGAGCCAAAGCGCCGCGATCGCGATCGCGGCCAGGGGCGCGGCCCACAAGCTCATGCCCATCAGGAGCGGGGCGGACCAGGCGCCGACCTGATCGCCCGCGCGGTAAACGAAGGTGTCGATGAACCCCTTCGCCTTGTAGCGGTCCTCGCGCGACACGACCGTGTAGATCACCTCGCGCACCGGGCGCGTGATGGCGTAATCGGTCGCCCTTCTGATCACCTGGAACAGGGCGACCATGGCCAGGCTCGGCGCGAGCGCGAGCCCGGCGAAACCCACCATGGTCAAGGCCGGCAAGAGCGCGAGCGCAAGCGACACGCCGAGGATCGCGACGACCCGACCAGTCAGGAAAAGCTGAACCAGGAGGGCAAGCGAATTGACGCCGACATCGATCGTGGCGAGGAACGCGGTCTGCGCGCCGCGCTCCTTGATGCTGAGGCTGACGATGTCCTGCTGCTGAAAATACGCGAATGTCGAAGTCATGGAATAGAGGAGCAGAAACGCCCCGACGCTCAGGAGATAGGGTGAGCCGAGCGCGTGCAGCATGCCGGCAAATACGGAACCGCCGACTGGCCGCTCGTCGCCTTTTTGCCTCTCATTTTGGACCGTCTCACTCTGCATTTGGTGCAAGCTCGGCGACAGCTTGGCGAGGCGCGAGACCGCGAACACCGCCACCTCCAAAAGCAGGGCGGCGCCTATCAAGAGGAAGGTGGGCGATACATAAAGCGCCAGCGTCGCGGTAACCGAGGAGCCGAAGAGCGCGCCGAGAGTGGCGCCAGCGGCGATGAAGCCGAAGAGGCGCTTGCCTTGCTCGGGGCTGAAGAGATCGACATTGAGCTGCCAGAACACCGAGACGACGAAGAGATTGTAGACCGACACCCAGATGAAGAAGATTCGGCCGACCCAGATCGTCTGCTCGGTGCCGGCGACATGCAAGGCCACGGCGAACAGCAAGATGTTGGCCGCGAAGAAACGGTAGGTGAGCGGGATGAAGCGGCTGCGCGGCAGCTTCTTCACGAGATAGGCGAAGGGGAGATTCAAGAGCACCATGCCGGCGAGCGTGCCGAGAAACAGCCAGGGCAAATTTTTCACACCGCCTGCAATCCCCATCTGATCGCGGATCGGGCGCATGATGTAATAGGAGGACAGCACCGCAAAAATGTAGAGCCAGCACCAGGAGACGGCGCGCACTTCCTCGGGCCGCACCGCGACGAGGCGTTGCAGCAGCCGGGAAGCGGCGCCGGTCGGTGCCGGCGCGACCACGGTCGTCGGGCCCATCGAGGTCATCTTCGACCTCTCGTGTCGCGGCTCACGTAAGCTTCGCGGCGATCTCGCGAATCTCGGCCGGCGTATGCTCGCCGCCGAGCGGCGTTCCCGGGACGAGGTATTTGCCTTTCTCCAGGCCGCCGACGAGCACCGGCTCGAAACCAATCTCCTTGATCAGGCGGCTGGCGAGCTCGATCGCCTTCTGGTCTTCCCCTGCCATCGGAATGCCGAGCGGCTCGCCCGGCCGATTCGCGTCTTTCGGCAGCGCCGCGAAGTTGATGGCATTGAAGGCGCGCACGAGATGCACGCCAGGGACGAGCTTCGCCGTGACGAGACCCGCGCCGCCCTGCTGCTCCACCGATTTCACGAGGTCATCGCCATCGCGGCGGGCGATCGGGTTCGAAACGTCGATGACGAGCGGCTTTGCTGCGAGCGCCCTGCCGTGATCCTTGCCGATCTGCTCGATCGCGCCATAAGGAACGACGAGCAACACGACCTCGCCGAATTCGACCGCCTCGGCAACGGTGCCGGCGCGCGCCGCCGGGCCGGCACTCGCGACCAAATCCTTGAGCTCCTCGGGCTTGCGCGAGGAGAACATCACCGGGTGGCCGGCCTTGGCGAACAAGGTGCCGAGCGCGCCGCCCTCGCGGCCGGCGCCGATCGTGGCTATCTTCATCTTTTCGCCCGCCATCGTTTGCGCGAGCGCCGCGAAAGGCGCCGTCGAAAGCGCGCCGAGCGCCGTGCCGCCGAGCACGGCTTTGAGGATTTCGCGACGCCCCGGCGCCAATGAAAACAAATTTGCCATGATTGGCTCCTTGAAGTTGAGAGTCGTCGCCGCAAGCTAGATAGGTCGCCATCCCTCCCGCCTCAAATCACGATTGCGCGGAGAGCCCCCACAAAATCGCAGCCGAGCCTTGCCTTCAGCGCAGCTACAGGCGGTCGACCGGTTTCGACGGCCATTCGGGGGCGCGTAAAACCGCGTCCGGCCTCACCGAAAGCCCGCGCCGCCTATTTCGCCAGATGTTTGTCGAAGAAGCCGGCGATCTCGTTGAAGGCTTCTTTCGTCCCCGGCGCGGTGTCGTCGCGCAAATATTCGGCATGGGCTTGCGCTTCAAACACTTGCAAGAATGCCTCCACCCCGGCGTTGCGGAGCTTGCGATGCACGCGCACCGTGTTGCTCAACAGAAGATCGCGCGTGCCGCTCGTGAGGATCGTCGGTGGGAAGCCATGCACGTCGCCATTGACCGGCGACAGCAAGGGATCGGTGAGATCGTGCCCGTGGGCGTAGAAAGAAGCGGCGGCGTCGCAAAAGCCGCTCGTCGAGACGAGCACATTGTCCACCATCGCATGCGGATTTCCGCTCCTCACGACATTGTGTGAGCGACCCTGTCGCCCGCTAGAAGCGCGGACGGCACTCGGTCACGGCGAGCTTGACCTTGATCACCGGCTCGCCGCCTCCCGCATGGGCCGAGCGGATGGCGCAGGCGCCGAGTGAATCGAGCCCGATCGCGACGCGCACATAGCGCTCATCGGGACAGATGCCATCCGAAGGATCGAAACCGACCCAGCCGAGCCCCGCAACGAAGCCCTCGGCCCAGCCGTGCATCGCGTCGGGCGGCGTGTCCGTCCTGTCGAGGCGATAGCCCGCGACGTAGCGCGCCGGAATCTCGAGGGCACGCGCGCAAGCGATGAAGAGATGCGCGGATGCTTCCGCGCCCGTCTTCTCGCTCTCGTCGTTTTGCGATTGGGATCCGCTCTCCTGCCGCTGCCGAGCGCTCGCCGAAGGCGCGCGGGACAAGGCCTGCAAAAGCGCATGCAGCCGGTCGAGCGCCCCTTTCTCGTTGGCAACCGCCGGCGGGGCTTCGACCAAGGCCTCTCGGGCCGCGCTCGCGGACGTCATAGCTGTCGGGCGCAAATAGAGCTCCGGTGGGAAGCGCTCGACCGCGCCATTCACCACGCCGCGCGTGTCGAAGGTGTCGACCTCGCCGACCGCCGTGACCGCGACCACCTCACGGGGGCCGTACGAGGCGAAGCCGTGCACGACATTGCCGAAGGCATCTTGCGAAGCCTTGAGACGGCACTCCACATCGGTGTCGATGCGCCAATGCACGACATGCTGCCCCTCATGATTGCGCGGCGTGAGGCGCAAGCTCTGAATCACCGACTTCGCGGGCGGCGCAAAGTGGTGGAGCGTCTCATGGCGGATGCTCAGGCGCATGGCGAGGCGTTCGGTGAGGGCTTCACGTCAGATACTGCTCGGCGATGGCGGTGCCGAGGCGGGTGTTGTCCTGGATGAAGGCGAGGATGAATTCGTGCAGCCCGCTTTGGAAGATGGTCTCGATCTTCTCATTCTCGAGGCGCCCCAGCATGGCGCGCGCCTGGCGCTGCGAGACCCCTTGGCGGCCGTGCGAGAGCCCGAGCGAATCGAGATGGCGCACGATGTTCTCGTAGCAGGAGGTAAGCGAGCGCGGCATCTCGGGCCGCAAGATCAGGAGATCGGCGACGAGCCAGGGCTGAATGCCTTGCCGATACACCCAATGATAGGAGGTGTGGGCCGAGACGGCGCGCAAGATCGCGGTCCATTGGAAATAATCGAGCGAGCCGCCGACCGTCTCGCTTTCCGGCAGGAGCACATGGTATTTCACATCGAGGATGCGCGCCGTGTTGTCGGCGCGCTCCACGTAAAGCCCCAAGCGGGAAAACCAATAAGCATCGTTGCGCAGCATGGTACGGTTCGACGAGCCGTCGAAATGCAAGGACGTCTGCTTGACGAAGCCGAGGAACCGGCCGAGCTCCTCGAGATCCATGACGCAGCTCTTGTCCCGCCTTTCCTCGAAACGCTTCAGCTCGAGCCAGGCGCTGTTGATGCCCTCCCACATCTCCATGGTCAGCGCGGTGCGCACGGCGCGCGCGTTGGTGCGCGCAAGATCGATGCAATTGCGGATCGAGGATGGGTTCTCGACATCGAAGACGAGGAACTCGACGGCGCCGCTCTCACCGGCCTTCACCTCCTTGTTGCGCTCATGGAAATGATCGGCCGCGCCCGCTGTCTCGAGCGCGCTCTCCCATTCGCTGCCCGCCCCGCCATAGGCGCGCGGCAGCGCTGAGAGGCGTTGTGTCGCATCGATGACGCGCGCGATGTAATCGGCGCGCTCGAGATAGCGCGCGAGCCAGAAGAGGTTGTCGGCGGCGCGCGAAAGCATCCCGGCCGCTCAGCTCGCCCGGCCGGGCGCTCGCACGCCCCCTGCCCAAGTAAGCGCTCGCTCTCGAGTGAGCCCTTGCCCTGACAACGGCTGAGGCCGCAACGCGAGACCGTCGCGCGAGCCGGTAAGGTTCGCAATAAGCCTCGCCATGAAGCCGCCGACCGCTTTACCCATCGATCACCCAGGTGTCCTTGGTGCCTCCGCCCTGGCTCGAATTGACGACGAGCGAGCCCGGCTTCATGGCGACGCGCGTGAGGCCTCCCGGCACGACGCGAACCCCGTCCGCCCCTGAGAGCACGAAGGGGCGAAAATCCACGTGCCGCGCCGAGATGCCGCTCTCGGAAAAGGTCGGGCAAGTCGACAGGGCGAGCGTCGGCTGGGCGATGAAGTTGTCCGGCGCGTCGTTGAGCTTTGCGGCAAAGCTCGTGATTTCGCCCTTGGAGGCATGCGGCCCGACGAGCATGCCGTAGCCTCCCGAACCGTTCACCTCCTTGACGACCAGATCGCCCAGATGATCGAGCACATAGGCGAGCGCTTCCGGCTCCCGGCAACGCCAGGTGGGCACGTTCCTCAAGATCGCTTCCTCGCCGAGATAGAAGCGGATGATCTCGGGGACATAGGTGTAGATCGCCTTGTCGTCGCAGACGCCGGTGCCGACCGCGTTCGCGAGCGTGACATTGCCGGCAAGATAGGCGCCGAAAAGCCCGGGCACCCCGAGCGCCGAATCCGGCCTGAACGCCAAAGGGTCGAGGAAATCATCATCGACGCGCCGATAGATCACGTCGACGCGCTGCGGCCCTTCGGTGGTGCGCATGAAGACGGCGTCGTCGCGCACGAAAAGATCGCGCCCTTCGACGAGCTCCACGCCGAGCTTGTCGGCGAGGAAGGAGTGCTCGTAATAGGCCGAGTTGAACTGGCCCGGCGTCAGCACCACCACGGTGGGATCGGCGCTCGCCGTCGACGGCGCGACCGAGCGCAAGGCGGCGAGCAGCGCGTCCGGATAGTTCTCGACGGGCGCCACGCGGTGCGCGTGGAACAGCTCGGGGAACAGACGCATCATCACCTCGCGGTTCTCCAGCATGTAGGAGACGCCGGAGGGGGTGCGGGCATTGTCCTCGAGAACGTAGAAATCCTTGTCGTCGACGCGCACGATGTCGATGCCGGCGATGTGGACGTAGACGCCGTGCGGCATCTTATGGCCGACCATCTCCGGCCGATAATGGGGGTTGCGATAGACGAGATCGGAAGGCACGACGCCGGCTCGCAAGATGTCGCGCGGGCCATAGACATCGCCGAGAAACATGTTCAGCGCCTTCACGCGCTGCACCAGCCCCTTCTCGAGCCTTTGCCATTCCTCGCGCGCGAAGATGCGCGGCACCAGATCGAAGGGGATGAGGCGTTCGGTCGCGTCCTTATCGCCATAGACGGCGAAGGTGATGCCGATGCGGCGAAAGAGCAGCTCGGCCTGGCTTCGGCGGGAGGACAAGAGCTCCGACGACGCGCCCTCGAGCCAGCGCGCCAGGCGTTGATACACCTCTCGCGCCTTGCCGTCCGGCAACGTCATTTCGTCAAAGGCCGTCATTCAGCCTCCCGGTGTCGTGGCTCCCTTATTCAGGCACATTCCGCCGGAAACGCAATGCCTTCCCGTCAAGCGGGCTCGACGCGCGGCCTCGACGCATGAATTCACGCCGCCTTCGCGAATCTCACGAATCGGCATTCACAACGCTAATTATGGTCGGCACGACCCCCAAGGTCGGGAGTGGCAGGCGCGCGAAACTTTGCTAAGAGCAAATTAGCCGTGGCCTGGTGGCGAACGCCGTTCTGCCAGGAAAGCGCGGGCAAGAGCCGTTCAAACCTCGACAGGTGAATTGATGAAGAAGGGCCTCATCCTGACCGGAGCCGTTTGCCTCCTATGGGCATCCGTCGCGTCATCCTTCGCGCAAGCAAAGCCGAAAGCACCGGTGAAGCCCGCAGCGGCCCCCTCCCAGGCCGCGCCGGCGGCGGAAGGCGCGACCGGTGTCGTTGCTCCTCAAGCTTCGGCCGACGGCGCCTCTCAGCCTCCAGGCAGCGAATGGGTCTCCCGCTGCGCCAGCGAGGGGCGGCAAGGCGCGCTCGAATGCGTGGCGGAGCAGACCGCGGTGCTGCAGAAGACGGGCCAGCTCGTCGCGGCGGTAAGCATTCGCGTGCCGGCCGATACGCATCAGCCGAGCCTCGCGGTTCAGATTCCGGTCGGGCTCTTCCTCCCTGCCGGCGTCACTTTGCAGATTGACGACAAGAAACCACTCAACCTCACTTTGCAAACCTGTGACCTCAAGGGGTGCTATGCCGCAACGCCGATCTCGCCCGAGCTCCTGGACGAGCTGAAGGGCGGCAAAAAGCTCGCCGTGAGCTTCCAAAACCTCACCAAGGAAAACATTAGCGTTCCGCTGCAGCTCACCAATTTCGATCAGGCCTATCAGAAGATCCAATAGGCGCTCACGCGCCGCTTCGCGAGGCTTTGGCGAGCGGCGCGGCCGTGTGAGGCAGCCGGGCCTTACCCGTCGGTCGAAGCCCCCGGGGCGCGCCGAGCCTACGAACCCGCGCTGGGGCGCCGCGGGCGTGCGCGTTCGGAAACCTTCGATTTCCGGCCTCTTTCGGCCGATAACCTCAGGCGCCGACGAACCCGCAATTCGACTCGACCGGAGAAAATCGCGCCTGCAATTGATCCATTGCGCGCGATTTCGTCGGTTTCCCGAAGGTTTTCTCACCGATATTGGTGATCTCGCGCGTGTTTGAGCGCGGAAACCAACCAAGTCTTAATGAGGTATCGGTAACGTTCGCATCGACCTACAAAATACGATTGGTGCGATGCGTTTATCTTTTTGGGCTGACCGGCTCCATCGACAGGAGGGGTTGCCGAAGGAAATTTATATTTCCTTGGTTGGCTCCCTCTATCAGGACGAAAGGACCCTTTTCATCGGCTCGATCGGGGTGGCGGCGGCGGCCGTCATCACGGCGGTCTGGACCGACGAGGCGTGGCTTCTCCTTTGCGCAGTCGCCATGCCGGTGATCGGCTATTTGCGCGTGCTCGACGTGCGTCGCTTCAACCGGCGCCGCGAGAGCATCAAGACGGTCGAAGCCGCGAGGGTCTGGGAATTGCGTTACGTCGCCGGCGCGGCCGCGACGGTGCTGCTGATCGGGGTGTGGTGCTTCGCGACCTTCATCATCTCGCCCGATCCCTTCCTTCGCCTCCTGAGCTTTGCCACGACGCTCGCTTATCTCACGGGCATCTCGGGTCGGAACTTCTCGAGCCCGACGCTGGTGCACACGCAGATCATCGGCGCCGCCATTCCGCTCTCGCTCGCGGTGATGGCGGCCGGGACAGCCTATTGGCTCATCCTCTGTGTCGTCATCCTTCCGCTCCTCTTGAGCATCAAATCGATCTCGGCGCGGCTGCGGCGCACGCTCTTCGATGCGCTGATCTCGGCGCGTGACGTGGCCTTGCTCGCCAACCGCTTCGATACCGCTCTCAACAACATGCCGCTCGGCCTCATGATGTTCGATGCGGATCATGGCCTCGTGGTGGCGAACAACCGCATCGAGGGCCTGTTCGGAGCCTCGCCCGACACCTCGCGCCGCGGCGCCTCGGTCAAGGCGTTGCTCGATGAATCGGCGCGCGCCCAGCGCGTGGCGGAAGCCGATGTGCAGAGGCTCACCACGGGTTTCGAGGAACGCCTCTCGCGGCGCGTCGAGACGCCGCTCACCGCGACCACGGAGGACGGGCGCTCCTTGTCCTTCACTTTCGAGGCGATGAACGGCGGCGGTTCAGTCGTCCTTGTCGAGGACGTCACCGAGCGCCGCGCGGCGGAAGCCGCGATCCGGCACCTCGCGCGTTACGACCCGCTCACCAAGCTGCCGAACCGCACCTACTTCCGCGAAGAGATCATGCGCGTGCTCGTGCAAATGCATGAGAAGCGCGAGCGCTGCGCGATCCTGTTCATCGACCTCGACCAGTTCAAGCAGGTGAACGACACGCTCGGCCATTCGCAAGGCGACGAGCTCCTCTGCTCGGTCGCCGATCGCTTGCGCACCGTCGTGCGCGACACCGACCTCGTCGCCCGCCTCGGCGGGGACGAATTCGTCATCGTGCAATCGCCCATGCGGCGCGCCGACCAGGCAACTTCCCTCGCCAGGCGGATCGTCAACCTTCTCAACGACACCTTCGATGTCGACGGCCATCAGGTGATCATCGGGGCGAGCGTCGGCATCGCTATCGCGCCGCGCGACGGCATCGATGCCGACACGCTCCTGAAGAATGCCGACATGGCGCTCTACCGCGCCAAGGCCGACGGACGCGGCACCTGGCGCTTCTTCGAGAAGGACATGGACGTCGAGGCACAGGCCCGGCGCAACCTGGAGCTCGATTTGCGCAATGCGCTCGCGACCGGCGCCTTCGATGTGTATTACCAGCCGCTCGTCAGCCTGCGCACGCAGAAGATCGCGAGTTTCGAGGCGCTGTTGCGCTGGTCGCATCCGCAGCGCGGCATGGTCTCACCCGCGGATTTCGTCCCGGTCGCGGAGGAGATGGGCATCATCGTCGAGATCGGCAATCTGGTGCTGCAGAAGGCCTGTGTCGAATGCATGAGATGGCCGGACGATATTCACGTCGCCGTGAACATTTCCTCGACGCAGTTCAGCCGCAGCGACGTGACGAAGGCGGTGCGCCACGCCCTATCGGTTTCGGGCCTGCCCGCGAGGCGTCTCGAGATCGAGATCACCGAGACGACCCTCCTCCAGAACACCCATTCGACGCGCCTCGCGCTCGAGACCTTGCGGGAAATGGGCGTGCGCATCTCGCTCGACGATTTCGGCACAGGCTATTCGAGCTTGAGCTATCTGCACAACTTCCCCTTGGACAAGGTGAAGATCGACCGCTCCTTCCTCAAGGGCATCGGCTCGAGCGAACGCTCGCTGACGCTGCTGCACGGCGTGGCGCGCTTGAGCTCGCAACTCGGCATGACGGTCGTCATGGAAGGCGTCGAGACCGAGGACCAGTTGCGGCTTATCGCCGCGAAGCCCGGCGTCGATCAGGTGCAAGGCTATCTCTTCAGCCCGGCGGTGCCGGCAAGAGACGTGCCGAGGCTGCTCGAGCCGACGGTGGCGCAGCGCTCCGACAGGAGTGAATGGCCGCTGCAATCCTCCTCTTTCGAAACGAACATCGTCCGGCTCAAGACCGCGGCATCCTTCGCGCGGCATCGCCAGGGAAAGGGCGACGGAGATCCACCGCCGAGCGTGCTGACGTCGGGGACATCGACGCGCCATTAGCCGCTTGGGCGCATCCTCTCCGGCGCGGACGCGCGCGATCTTGCATTGAGCACCACGAACAAGGTGACCGACAAAAGCGCGTTGCCGAGCGCCAACGCCGCCAACGCCGCGAGCATGCCCTCAAAGCCCGTAGCGTCGATCAGTCCGGCCGCGATCGTCGGAGCCACGGCTTGCGCCACCAGGCTCGGCCGGGCGATGCGCCCCATCACCGCCGGGTAATCCGCCGCACCGAAGACGGCGAGCGGAAGCGTGCCGCGCGCAATGGATTCGAGGCCGATCCCGGCGCCATAAAGGACCAGCGCGACGGAAATGGCCGGCGACCCGGCTGAGAGCAGCACGACTCCTGTCGCGACGAGCGTCGTCGATGCCAATTTGGTCCAGATCGGGTGGTGAAAGCGAGCCACGAACATTTCGACCGTGCGCGCGCCGACTTGGGAAGGCCCGATCATCGCGCCCAGCGCGACCGCCGCCGAAACCCCGATTCCGCGCGCCTGAAGCCAGGTCAGGAGATGAACCGACATCACGGTCGAGAGCACGGAGCTGAGCGCGATCACCGTCGCGATAAGAAGGAAGAGAAGCTTCGATTCTCGATGATCGGCGGAAGTTCCGTTTTGCGTCTGCGGGGGCTCATAGGCCGAACTCTTGGCCGGAGGCACCTGCCGAGGCAACACCCACAAATGAATCGGCAGCGCAAAAAAAAGCTGCAGCAAGCCGTAGGCGACGCAAGTCCCCCGCCAGCCGAGGCGGGCCTCGAGATAAGCCGTGAGCGGCCAGCAAACCGTGCTGGCAAACCCTCCAAATAGCGTTACGGCTGTGATCAGCGAGCGCGCCGATTGCCCGTAGATGCGCCCGAGCATGGAAAACGCCGGATCGTAGAGACCAGCTCCCATGCCGAGCCCGATGACTATCCAGGCAAGGAGATAACCGGGGAAGCTTCGCGCCTCGGCGAGCGCGAGGAGGCCTGAGGCCAAAAGGATCGCTCCGGCCGCGAGCACCGGCCGGCCGCCTGTCCGCTCGATTCTGCGCCCGACGAAGGGGGAGACGAGACCGGCGAGCAATAGACCGAGAGACAACCCTCCGATCACCCAGCTCAGCGGCCACCCCGTTTCCGCCGCGATCGGCTGCGAGAGCACGGCGAGGAGATAGTAGGACGAGCCCCATGCGAAGATTTGCGTGATGCCCAAGGCGCAGACGACGATCCTTCGATCGCTTTGATCCGCCAGCGCGGCGCCGCGGGTCGTGACGGTCACGCTGCCTCCTTGCAGCCGCACCCGGATCTGCCCGCGGCTTTCGCCGTGACGTCGGCAGCGCAGCAGGCACCGGCTTCGACCGGCGCGGGACCGCCACCATAGCCGGCGGCCACGAGTGCGGAACCGGGGATCGCTCTCGTGGAACACACTCCCGTTTCCGGAAGCACCAGTTGCACGTCATCGGCCGACGCCATGTCGCCGGCGATGGCCGCGACCACGGAGCGAACTTGTTCGTAGCCGGTGAGCAGGAGGAAAGTCGGCGCCCGGCCGTAGCTCTTGATGCCGACCGTGTAGAACCCGGGCTCCGGATGTGCGAGTTCGCGGTGCCCATGGGGCGGCACGGATCCACAGGAATGCAGATTCGGGTCGATGAGCGGGCCGAGCGCCCGCGGGCATTCCAACCAGGGGTCGAGCTCGAGCCTCAATTCGCGTGTGAGATCGAGATCGGGGCGTTGTCCGGTCGCGGCGATGATCCGGTCGATCGGTCCCAGGCTTCGTCGCCCCTCGGCCGTATCGCCTTCGACAAAGAGCCCGCCATCTTCGTGCAACGCCGTGACGGCGAAGCCGGCCATGAGGGTCAGGCGGCCGCTTTCGACAAGCTCCTTGAGGTCGGCTCCGAGCTCACCCCGCGCGGGGAGTTGATCGTCCGGCCCACCGCCAAAGACTCGCATCAGATTGGTGCTGCGCGTCGCCCAGATCGCCTCCGTTCCGGGAGCCATATCGGCGAGAGCCGAAAGGTCGAGGAGAGCGTTCGCAGCCGAATGTCCGGCACCCACCACCAATGTCTTGCGTCCGGCATAAAGGTTCCGGTCTCGTCCGAGCACGTCGGGAATGCCATAGGCAATGCGCCTGGAAAACAGTGCCTCGCCTGCGGCCGGCAACCCGTTCGCTCCGAGCGGATTTGGCCGTGACCAGGTGCCCGAGGCATCGATCACGGCGCGCGCCAGTGCCAACCTCGGGCCGTTCGCGGTTTCGATCGAGAGCACGAAGGGGCGCGCGTCACGGCCCTTGCTCACTACCTTGTCGATCCCTTGGCGCGAGACGGCGGTGATGCGGGTTCCGATCTCGATGACGGACGCCATCTCCGGCGTCGCGGCGAGCGGCGCGAGGTATCGGCTAATGAGATCGCCGCCGGTCGGGAGCGTATCGTCGTCCGGCACCTCGATGCCGTGAGCGGAAAGGAGCGATCGCGCCACGGGGTCGACACTGTACCTCCAGGGCGAGAAGAATCGCACATGCCTCCAGGCCTCGATATGGGCGCCAACACGCTCTCCAGCCTCGAAGAGCCTCACCGGCAAGCCGCGACGGATGAGATGCGCGGCCGCCGCAATCCCGACGGGACCGCCGCCGATCACGGCAACAGGCAGATTGTCTCGCTTCGCCATCTCGTCCAGCTTGGTCATCTCGTCCTCCTTCGTTAATTCCAGAATTATCGAAATTATTGGCAAAAAACAGCGCCGTCAGGCCGCCTCGGTTTGTGCCCTCTCCGGCACAGCGTCCGCACAGCATTCGTCGGCTAGGAATCCGATAAGGGCGTGCATCGCGGGATAGCTCGCGCGGCAGATCAGTGTGGTCGCCTGGCGTTCTTGCGAGACGAGACCGGTCAGGATCAGCCGATGCAGGTGGTGCGACAATGTCGACGCGGCGATCCCCAGCCGGCTCTGCAAGCGGCCGACGGGAAGCCCGCCATCGCCGGCGCGCACCAACATGCGATAAACTTGCAGCCGCGTCGGACTGCCGAGCGCTTCAAGCTGCTTGGCTGCTTTTTCGAATTTCATGGAAATAAGCTAGGCACCGGCTTTCGCCTTGTCAACAGCTATTTCGAAATTTTTCGAATAAAAGCGCGCGACCTCGCGATCACAATTCGGCCGTTGCCTTCACCGCTGCCTCGGTGCCCTTGAAGGGTTGGAGCAGCCAGCCCATCATGGCGAGCGCACACACGGCGCCGAGCAATTCGGCGAGGATGAAGCCGGGAAGATCGAGCGGCCGGATGCCGGAAAAGGTGTTGGTGAAGCTGCGCGCGATGGCCACGGCCGGATTGGCGAAGGAGGTCGACGCCGTGAACCAATAAGCCGCGGTGATGTAGAGCCCGACGAGCCAAGGCACGGCCTTGCGCTCGAAGCGGATGCCGCCGAGAATCGTGACCACGAGACCGAAGGAGGCCACCCCTTCCGCGAACCATTGCGCGCCGCCGGTCCGAGCCTTCAGCGACGCATCGAGAAGGGGAAGGGCAAACATCACATGCGCCGCGATCGTCCCCGCGATGCCGCCCAATATCTGCGCGGCCGCGTAAAGCAAGGCCTCCCGCGGCGCGAGCTCGCCCTTGAGGGCGAAGACGAGGGACACGGCGGGGTTGAGATGCGCCCCGGAAACGGGCGCGAGAACGGTGATCAGCACGACCAGAATCGCGCCGGTCGCGAGCGTGTTCGCGAGGAGCGCGAGGGCTATGTCATGAGTGAGCGTTTCGGCCATGATGCCCGAACCCACGACTGCGGCGACGAGTGTTCCGGTGCCGAGCGCTTCGGCCGCGAGACGCCTTGCAAGAGAGAAGTTCATGCCGTTGCCACTTGGCGGCCGTTCTCGTCGATCACGCGCTCGCCATCCTCCTTGGTGAAGGCTCCGCGTTGCGGCGGAAGAAGGTCGAGCACTTTCTCGGATGGTCTGCAGAGCTTCACGCCCTTGGGCGAGACCACGATCGGGCGGTTGATGAGAATCGGATGCGCCATCATGGCAGCGAGAAGCTCCTCATCGCTGAGTGAGGGATCGGCAAGCCGAAGCTCGTGAAAGGGCGTTCCCTTTTCCCGCAGGACGTCGCGCACGGTGAGGCCCATCCGGTCGATGAGATGCCGCAGGAGCAAGCGCGTCGGCGGGCATTTCAGATATTCGATGATGTGAGGCTCGACGCCGGCATTGCGAATGAGGCCGAGCGTGTTGCGCGAGGTGCCGCAATCGGGGTTGTGATAGATGATGATGTCCATGGTCTTGAGGCGATGTCCGGGGGAGGTCATTTCCGGGAGACGACGGGTTTCACGAACAAGCGATCACACGCGGATTTTTTCGAGAACGCAGCGGAGCAAGATCGGCGATCAGCGCGCCGCACACCTCCGGCCGGCCGCCGCAGCAATCCTTGAGCAAGAACAGGGCGACCTCGCGGAAGCGATCGAGGTTGGCGCGGTAGATGATCTCGCGACTGCGCCGCTCGCGCACCACAAGCTTTGCATGCGCGAGCACGTTGAGATGGGCTGAGAGCGTATTTTGAGGCACCACAACGAGCTGGGCGAGCGCCCCTGCAGGCAGGCCTCGAGGCTCGCGCGCCACGAGCAAGCGAAAAGCTTCGAGCCGGGTGGCTTGCCCGAGCGCGGCGAGCGTCACTATCGCGTCAGTCGTATCCATAAATCCTGAATGATGGAAATATGCATCTGCGTCAAGACGACGGCCGTTGCACGAAGGCACTGCGTCTCTTCTTTCAAGGGCGACGGTGAAAGATCCACTCCAACTCGAGCCGAACTGCTTTTCCTTGAAAACGGCTGGTCGCGAAAGCGGAGAAAAATCACCCGGCCGCTTCTGACTTACGTCATTGCTATCGCGACTTAAACATCCTCGCGGGCCGGCAGCGCTCGTCCAATCTCATCCAAGCGTCTTTGCAACGAGAGCTTATCCAAGCTCTTCATCGGCAGGCTCACGAAAATCGAAATCCGGTTGTTCAACATGCGGAACGCATCCGCGAAGGCTAGTCGCCGCTCGACCTCAGTGCCTTGGACCGCCGCGGGATCAGGCAATCCCCAATGGGCCGTCATCGGTTGGCCGGGCCAAAGGGGGCATTCTTCCTTGGCCGCATCGTCGCAAACCGTGAACACGAAATCCATGCGGGGCGCCGTTGGCGCGGCAAACTCATCCCAGCTTTTCGAGCGGGAACGGGTAGTGTCGTAATTCAGCTTTTTCAAAATATCGAGCGCGAAAGGATGCACCTCGCCCTTGGGCCGGGAGCCGGCGCTGAACCCTTTGAAGAGTCTGCCGCCAACCCTGTCGATGATGGCTTCCGCCATGATCGAACGTGCCGAATTGCCGGTGCAGAGGAACAGAACATTGTAAGGAGTGTCGACCATCGACGCTCTTGCTCAGCTCAAGTGAAGGTTCGTCCACAAAAATATCGAACAGAAACGTGACAGTGGCGTAACAACCCACGAGATTCGAAGACGGCTTATGCTTCGGGGATCAACCGCCGGTGACACTCATATGCCGTATGATCGAAGGTTTGGATTGACGCCGTTCGATGACGAAGTCATGCCCTTTTGGCTTTCGTCGGATCGCGGCCTCGATCGCTCGATCCAGAGCGCCGGCCTCCATCGAGCGGAGGGGCGTTCGCAGATCGGCGGCATCCTCCTGTCCGAGACACATGTAGAGCGTGCCGGTGCAAGTCACCCGCACCCGGTTGCAGCTCTCGCAGAAATTATGGGTCATCGGCGTGATGAAGCCCAGTCTCCCGCCCGTCTCCTTGACCCGAACATATCGGGCTGGTCCGCCCGTGCGATAGGCGATATCCTCCAAGGTGAAACGATCCATCAAGCGTCTTCGAACAATCGACAAGGGTAAGAATTGTTCGGCGCGCGATGGCTCGATATCACCCATCGGCATGACCTCGATAAGCGTCAGGTCCATTCCCCCCTCATGTGCCCATTCCAGCAAGATCTCGATCTCGTCCTCGTTCACGCCTTTGAGGGCCACGGTGTTGATCTTGACGGCCAAGCCCGCTTGCCGCGCGGCGTCGATGCCGGCCATGACCTGTCCGAGGTCACCCCAGCGAGTGATCCGCCTGAACTTCGCCGGGTCAAGCGAATCGAGCGAGACGTTCACGCGCTTCACCCCGCAATCGACCAGCTCCGTCGCGAAGCGGGAAAGCTGCGAACCGTTGGTCGTCAGGGTGAGCTCATCGAGCTCGCCGCTCGCGAAGTGGCGCGACAGGCCATGGAACAAGCTCATGACATCGCGTCGCACGAGCGGCTCGCCGCCTGTGATGCGAAGCTTTCGGACGCCTTGGCGCACGAAAGCGGTGGCGAGGCGATCGAGCTCCTCGAGCGTGAGGAGGTCGCGTTTGGGGAGGAAATGCATGTCCTCCACCATGCAATAGACGCAGCGCAAGTCGCAGCGATCCGTCACCGATACGCGCAAATAGGTGATCGTGCGGCCAAAGGAGTCGATGAGAGGCGCCGCACGCGGTGGGCCTGTTTGGGGTATGGCTGGTTCCGCGACCGACAATTGCATCATATCTCCTCAGCGGACCGCCGTAGCGAGAAGGCGCGACGTGGCGCCCTCGCCGAGGCGACATTCCTATGCCGATTCGACTGTGGGTGGTTACGCTGAACCGCCCACGGCGTTATGTCCCTAGGTCGCGTATTCCTCGGATTTGAACGTCAATCCCTTGAGGTTCGCGGGCGCATCCGCGATCTTGCGGATATTTCCCCAGGTTTGTTTGTAGTTCGGTATCACAAGCTCGTTGACGCCGGCCGAGACCACATTGCCTTGAACGCCCATAGGGTAGGCAAACAGCATGAAGGTCTGCTTTCGCTTGGCGGTCGGCGTTGGATAAGCCATGGCCTGGGTCGAGCCATTGTCGTTGTAGACCTCGACGAGGTCCCCCGTTTTCAGTCCGAGTTCCGTCATGTCCTGAGGGTTCATTTGGATGAAGGGGTAAGGCCACCGGTCGATGACGAAGTCATTTTGCTGGTCGAGATAGGCACTCTGCCAGACGTGGTTCGTGCGACCGTTATTGACGAGGAAGGCGAATTTCTTGCTCTCCTCCTCCTTGCCAGGCGCCTCCAATCCCCTCCATTTCGTTTCCATGAAGCTCGCCTTGCCGTCCTTGGAATTAAACTTGCCGTCGGCAAAGAGGCGTTTCGTGCCGATGATCTTTCCATCTTGGAAGGCGGTCGCCGGTTCCTGGAATCCATTCGTGCCCATGGCGCGCAACCTGTCGTAGGTTACGAACTCGCCTCCCTTCTCATGGCCGTGATAGCCGTCCATGAAGGCGTCCTCTTCAGTCTTCCAATCAAAGCCTTTGAACTTGTCGGCGACGTCGCCCTTACCCATCTCGCGGAAGACTCGCTCCAAGTGATTGGCGAGCCGTGCCGCAATGAGGCAGTCGGGCATCGCTTCGCCGGGCGGATCCATGAAGCGCTCCGTCAGGCGCATGCGTCGCTCTCCGTTCATCGATGTGAGATTCATTTCGCCCGACGTCGCACCCGGCAACCACACCTGCGAAGCTTGGCCGATCTTGGTCGGAACGATGTCGATATCAACTGAGAAAAGCCCGCCCTTCTTGATCGCGCCGAGGATCGCATCAACCTGAGCCTTGCGGTCGCCGTAGGGCACGGCGGACATGGCATCTTTCACGAGGTCGGTGCGCTTCTTGTAGACTTGCTTGAACTTATCGGCGTTCAAAGTGGTCTTGTAGTGGTCGCAATCCCAGATGTGATGGACGCCGCCCCTGCCTTCGATGAGCAATTTGTCCACGTAAGGAGCGGGCTTGGGACCTGGATAATCGGGCCGTGAATATCCCTCTTGATGGCCTCCCATGCGCACGCAACCGCCACCCGGCCGTCCGATATTGCCCGTCGCGAGCGCGACATTCACTAGGGCCCCATTTGTGCGGTAGTTGTCATTGCCCCAGATAAGGCCCTTCTCGTAAGCGAACATTGTGCGGCGGCGAGCCCCTCCGTTCTTCGGCTGAGCGATCCACTCCGCCGATTGACGGATCTGGTCGGCCGTGAGGCCGGTGATCTTCGCGGCATCCTCGAGGCTCGTCTTGTTGCCCGCGAGTGCCTTGTCGTAATCCTTGGTCGAAGCCGCGACGAAGCCCTTATCGGTCCAGCCTTTCTCGGCAATGTAGGTCAGCCATGCGTTGAAGAGCGCAAGGTCCGTGCCGGAATTGATGGCGAGATGCATCACCCTTTCCTTGCCGGCTTCGACCTCGCATGCATTCACCGTGACTGTGCGGCGAGGGTCGACAATCACGATGCGGCCCTGCTCATGCGCCTCGTTCGGTATCTCCGCCTTCTTCTTGTCGACTGAGCTGCCGCGCAAATTCGGAACCCAGTGATTGAGGAAATAGTTCGTCTGGGTCTCGAGCGCATTGGTGCCGACGGCCACGATCGTGTCCGCAAGCTCGGCGTCCTCGTAACAGTTGTTGAGTTCGCCGACGCCCATGTCGCGGGTCGCATGCACTTCCGAGTTGTAGGCGGGCCGATTGTGGATACGCATGTTCTTGATCTTCATCGCGCCGAAATAGAGCTTCCCCGTACCCCAGGTATTCTCGTAGCCGCCACCGGCACCTCCGTGATCGAACGCCGAGACGAAGAGACCATCTTCGCCCTGCTCCGCGATGACCGAGGCGGTGACACGAGCAACGAGGTCGAGCGCGTCGTCCCAGCTCGTGGGTTGCATCTGGCCATAGCGCCAGACCATGGGGGTCGTCAGGCGCTGCAGCTGTGTCGAGCGCGCCCCTGAATAGGATTCCTCGGCCATCCGCGCGCCGCGGATCGAGCCGAGTCCGGAATTCACGACGCAATCCTTATCGGGCTTGATAACGATGTGAACGTCTTTTCCGTCCTGCTTCACGATGTTGTACATCGACGGCGAGTACCAGGCGTCGGCATCGGCGCCCTGTTGCTTCGCGAGGTCGGCATTGAAAACATTGCCGGACGGGTCGGTCGTTCCTTGCTTGTTGACGTCCCAGGAATACGCTTTGTAACCGCAACCCACGATGCAGAAATGACAGGTGACGTTGTGCACCTTCGCATCGGCCGGGATGATCGGCAGGCGGTCGATTTGGCGCTTGTAAGCCATGCTACGATCCTCCCTCAGAGCACATTGGACAGGCGGCCATAGAGAAGCTCGTCGAGCCCCTCGGCATAGATGTCGCCGCTCGCATCGACGCGCAGCACATATTGGGGAAGATTTTGCGTAGCGTGTCCCCATATCTGCTGCCCGCCCGCCTCGCAGTCGAAACGGGAATAGTGGCCGGGACAGTTGAGGGTCTTGTCCTTGGCGTTGAAGGTGAGCGGATAGCCCTTGTGCGGGCATACTACGGTGAAGCCGACGATATCGCCGTCCGGCCCGACGCCGCCTGGAACCTTGGTGCCGAGCTTGATCAGCGTGCCGGGAGCGTCGGCATCCGGATAGGAGACGTCCTTGGGCTCGTTGACCTTGAGGTCCTTGACGTTCGCGAGCTTCGCGGAGGGATAGTCGACGAGCGCGCCAGGCGGCGCGGCGGCTTTCGCCGGCGCGGATGGGAGCGCGGTGGTCGCGGCGACGCCGACAGCGGCGAGGCCGGCCCCGGAAAGGAATTTGCGGCGACCGAAATCGACCAGCAGATCACATCTCTTCATGAGCCTTCCCTCCCGGTAGCGAGTTTTCATCGCGAGGGGAGTCGCAAGACCCATGCCGGATGGTTAGGTGCGAAACTTCCGAGCATCAACAACGGGTTTGGAAGCCCAGCGACTTCCGTGCGTTCGAAATCCTGAACATGTTGCGGGGGGCGAAGTCCGTATTTCCGAACGCACAGAGGGGCGAGACTAGGGCAATTGAGGTCTCGACGATCGAGTTGGATTTGACCCACAAGGCAGCTTGCCCGGCCTGCCCTTAAGAGCCCAGGTTATTCGTTAGTGTCGTCGCTCCCAACGCCGTAACGACGCATCTTCTCCCAAAGCGTCGTGCGTGAGATGCCGAGGTGCCTTGCAGTCTCGAGAATATGCCCTCCGGTCTCACGGAGGACACGCTCGATCTGACGGCGTTCCGCCGCATCTCGCACGGCCGCAAGCGGCAAGATCGGATCGACGCTTTCGATCGATGCATCGCGGCTTTCCGGGAACAAATCCGCGGGCATCAGCCACGGGCCTGTCGCAAGTGCTACCGCTCGCTCGACCCGGTTGCGCAGCTCGCGCACATTACCGCGCCAGGGGTGGCTCAACGCGGCGTCCTCCGCGAGCGAGCTTATGCCCCTCAACGCCGCTCCTTCCTGCTGCGTGGTGAGCGAAAAATAGCGCGACAGCAGCCAGGGAATGTCGTCCAGGCGCTCGCGCAATGGCGGAACCTCGACGGTCACGGCGTTTATCCGATAGAGAAGGTCCTCCCGGAAGCAACCGTGACGAATTTGCTCGACGAGATTCTCGCTGGTTGCGCACACGATGCGCGCGTTGAGCGAGATGCAGGTCTCGCCGCCGACACGATGAAAGGAGCGATCTTCTAAGACGCGCAGGAGTTTCGACTGAAGCGCGAGGGGCATCGCGGCGATCTCGTCCAGGAACAGAATGCCGCCACGCGCCCGCTCGGCGTAACCGAGATGACGCTGGTGAGCGCCGGAGAAGGCGCCTTTTTCGTGTCCAAACACCTCGCTTTCAAGGAGCTCCGCGGGGATGGCGGCGCAGTTCACGGCAATGAAGGGGTTGTCAGCCGTAGGCGAAACCCGATGCAGAAAACGTGCGCACACTTCCTTTCCCGAGCCTGTCTCTCCATGGAAGAGGATAGGCAGCGAGCGCGCAGCGATCCGCCGCAGGAGAGCTTCGATGCGTCTCATCTGTGGTGAGATGCCAAGGACGCCATCGGCGGAACGCTGCAGCCGCGCGGACAGGATTTCGCGGGCCTTTTGAAAGAGCGGCTGGAGTTCGAAGGGCTTCGTCAAATAATCATGCGCGCCGGCGCGAACGAGCGAAACGGCTTGATCGATCTGGCCATAGGCCGTCATGAAGATGAATGGCGGCGCCGAGCAGTGGGAATTGGCGGCCCGGAAAATTTCCTCCCCGCTCATGTCCGGCAGGCGAATATCGCAAAGCACCAGATCGGGGTCACCGGTCCTCATTCCGTCTATGGCCTCCTTGCCGGTTTGCCACCACGACGTGCTCCACCCCTCGAGCTCCAGCGCCCGTTGAAGCGACTCACCCATGATCGAGTCGTCCTCGATCAACGCGATGCGTCCAATGCTAGCCGGCATGGAGCGCCTCCTCGAAATTGCGTATGTCGGCACCTTGCTCAGGCTCGCCTTGCCGCCGGAACGGCCACGTCACGCGAATGACCGTGCTCAGTCCCTTCGCGCTGGCAAGCTCGACCGACCCGTTCTCCTCCGATACGAGTCGACGGATGATCCAAAGGCCGAGCCCGTCCCATGAGGGCAGTGTCTCGTCGGATGCGGTGAGAATGAAATCGGCCATGGGTCTCGGCAGGCCCGGACCGTCATCGCAGACATCGATGACGAGCGCTTCCCCCTGCGCTTGCGCTCTCAGTTGCACGAGCCCTCTCTGCGAAGCGGCGGCGCAGGCGTTGATGAGAAGGTTGAGGGTTGCCTGCCTTATGCTTCCGGCCGCGACCGGCAGAGGTTCGTGAACCTCGTTGATCCAATCCAGTCGAACGCTCTTGCGCGCTGCCTCCGGCTCGACCAGCACGCGCAGATCATCGATATCAGTAGCCTTCAGATAACTCGGGGCCTCCGGCCGATAGATCACGAGCGTCGAGCGCACGACATTGCGGATGTGGTTCAGCCCCCGCTGGAGCAGGTTGAGCGTGGATTCGCGAATGTCGGAATCCGTGCCGTGACGTCTCAGGGTGTCGAGCGCGTTGAACAGGCCGCCAAGCGGATTGTTCACTTCATGCGCCATGCCGGACGCCAGCTTGCCGAGCATCGCATGTTTCTTCTGCTCGGCGAGATGCGTCGTGAGTTTCTCGCGTTCGCTGACGGCCCGCGCCATGGCGTTGAAGCGATCGAAGATCTGGCCGAACTCGGTGGCGAGGCTCTTTCGGTTTTGTTCGGGAATCGGCTCGGCTCGCCCTTCCCGAATCCTTTCGACATAGCTTGTGAGGACGCCGAGAGGCCGCAACATGCGCTTGAGCGCCAGATATCCGATGGCTGCGAAGGCCAAGGTCAATCCGCCATTCACGAGAAGCAGGGTCAGCAGCACCTCGCGCCGAACGCGCAGCAGATCGGCGATGTCGATCTCGGCAACGATGCGGCCTACCGAAAACCCTTCTTCCCGCAAGCTGCGTGCGAGCCAGGCGCGAGCCGTTTCGCTGTCGATACGCAGGCCGTCATCGGGCGGGAATTGCCGCATCACATCAGCCGGCACGAGACTCTGAACCGGGAATCTTACCGGATCGGATGCGGCAAGCACCTTTCCGCTGGGAAGCACCACGATGGCATAGCGGACGTCGACGCCGCTATAGCGGCTCCGCGCTCGATCCAGCGCATCGAAAGCCTCCCAGGTATCGCCCCTCAGGGCTGTCGGCAGCACCGCGGCCGAGACGCCGTCGAGATAGGCGCTGGTCAAGAGGCGAAGATTGGTTTCCTGATCCGACCTCAGCCGGGTCAGGACGACCTGGGAGATCAAGGCCGCGATCCCGACCATCAGAACTGCGACGAGAAGCGGCACCTTCCACGCGAGCGGCCAGCTTCGCAGGGGGGCGAGGCGCATCACTACACCTGCGCCTTGACCACCAGCCATTTGTCGAGGGTCCCCTGATAGAGTTCCGGACCCGATTGCGTGAACCCGTCGAGTTGCAAGATCGCAAGGATGTCGCGGCCGAGCGGGTTCGATGGCATGTCTAAAAAAGCCCTCGAAATCGCCTCCGCGAGCGATACGTCACGCGTGGCCTGCAATCCGACGATGGGTGGGAAGCCGAGCTCTTCGGAGCGGTAGATGACACGGGTCTTGGTGATCAGCTCGGGTTCGCGTTGGCTCATCACATCCCAAACATAGCCGTCGATGCTGCCGCTCTCGGCGAGGTCCGAGGCCACCGCTCTCACGACGTTTCGATGACCATAGGTGAAGAAGAAGTCGCGAAAGAACCCGGCGGGCGTCGTGTTTCGACGCGCCAGCAGGTACCGCGTCACCAGGTAACCCGACGTGCTGTCCGGGTCCGAGAAGGCGTGCACCGTGCCGCGGATATCGTCGAATACCTGCGCCTTGCTCGCTTCATTGACGATCACATAGGTCTGATAGAGCGGCTCCCGATGATAGAGTGGTACGGCGAGAAGAGCGAGCTGGCTCTGATGCTGCACATAAGGATCATCGCATATCCAGGCCGCATCCAGCTGCCCGGTCAGCAACATCGCTGTAATCTCCTGGTAGGTCCGCCTTTTCACGAGCACGACCGGCCGTCCGAGCTGGCGCGCGAGATACTCTTGGAGCATCGAGAGCAGCTTGATGTCGGAATCGAGAAATAGCGGGTTGAGCCCGAAACTGACCGGGGTCGAGGCCAAGGCGGGCCGCGAAAGGTCCGGCCAGAGGCCGGCTACCGCAAGCCCCATCAAGGCAGTGCGCCTGGGAAGCATAGGAACTCTGCTGCGGCGGCACCCTGTCGTTCTCAGTGCCATGCCGGCCTCCCCGAAAGACATTATTTTCTGTCAGCTTAATGGAGGCTCGAATGATCTACAATATTTCAATTGAGGCATCGCGAATACGCTTGTCCAGAAAGTTCAAGCGTCCCGTCATCTGGAAAGCGTGACGGCCGTTCCCGCCCGCCCGTCAGATCGCGAGTCGAAGAGAAGCACGAAGGCCGAGCCCCGCTATCCGCCGCGCGCCGAAATGGTCTAGACTTGCCGCATGGGCTCATCGCTCGCTCCCGAAACCGCCGCGACCATCCTGCGCTGGCACGTCGATGCCGGCGCCGATTGGGTGCTCGACGATGCGGCCCACGACCGCTTCGCCGAAACCCGGCAGGCGGCGCTCGCGCGCGGCACGGCCGAGCGTGACGAACGTCGCGTCCGTGACGGGAGGCACGACCCGGCAAGCCTGGACGAAACCGCGAAAGGTCCTGCGCCCGTGATGGCCCGTGCCGTGCCCGCGGCGCGCCGCCCTGAGATTTCCGAGCCCATGCCGGCGCAGCGCGCGGCGCCCGTCGCGCCGCGCGAGGCGGCCGAGACCGCGCGCGCTCTCGCCGCCTCGGCCCGCACGCTCGACGAGCTGCGCGCGGTGCTCGAAAACTTCGACGGCTGCGCCTTGAAGGCAACCGCGACGCGGCTCGTCTTCGCCGACGGCAATCCGCAAGGCGCGCTGATGCTCGTCGGGGAGGCGCCCGGCGGCGATGAAGACCGGCAAGGCAAGCCCTTCGTCGGGCGCGCCGGACGTTTGCTCGACAAGATGCTTCTCGCGATCGGGCTCGACCGCCGGCATGTCTATATCGCGAACATCGTCCCCTGGCGCCCGCCCGGCAACCGCACGCCGACGCCGCAGGAGACCGCGATCTGCCTGCCTTTCATCCAGCGCCAGATCGAACTCGCCGCGCCGCGCCTCCTGGTCACACTCGGCGCGCCCTCGACCCAGACGCTCCTCGGCGTGAAGGACGGCATCATGCGAATCCGCGGGCGCTGGACGAGTTGCACCATCGCCGGGCGCGCCATCCCGACGATGCCGATCCTCCACCCCGCCTATCTGCTCCGGCAGCCGGCGCATAAGCGCCTCGCCTGGCGCGATCTCCTGGCGGTGAAGAAGGCGCTCGACGCCTCGTGATCGGGAAGGCGCTTATTTGATAGTGATGTCGATCTCGAAGACTCGGCCGGAATCGGGAACTTCCTCATAGGAAAAACTGTCCGGCCCGCGATAGCCGACCACCGATTTGTAATAGATGACGGCGGCGCGTGACACCTTGCCGGAGCAGACCGGATCCGAGTCCGGGACCCGCACCACCTCGGTTTGAACCAGGAGCGCGCCGTTGACCGGCGGCTTGGTGATCACGATGCGCGGCACCACGCCGAATTTGCAGGCCTCGCCGAGCACGACGCGATGAGATTCGATCGGCGTCTCGACCTCGGAGATGACCTCGACGGTTTTCGCCGCGGCCATCGCCTGCGAAGCGAGACCGAGCACCATCAGCGCGGCGAACGCAAAAGACCTGCTCACGGCGAAAGCTTCCCGGTTCCGATATCGCAACCAAGCGCCGCATCATACGTTCAAACGAAGGGACGCACAAAGCGTGACGAACCCGGCAGAAACAAATTGGCAGAAACAACTCGATGGAAACAACTTGGCCCGACTGACAAATTACTCATCGGCAGCTTGGCTCAAATGCGATATCGTCATGAGCCGAGTTCGAGCCGCAACCATGGCGAATATTTTCAATTTCATCGGGGATGCTTATAGGTTTCGGCATTCCCGTCCGATGTGCGAGGGAGAGAGCCATGCGTCTCGATGAAAGCGAGCAATCCGAGAACCTCGAAGACGTCCGCGGTTCCGGCGGCGGCTTCGGCGGCGGTTTGCCGATCCCCGGTGGGAGAGGCGGGCTCGGTATCGGCACGATCATCGTGCTCGGCCTCATCGGCTACGCCTTCGGCATCGATCCGCGCATCCTGATCGGGGGCGCCGAGCTGCTCTCGGGCGGGGGCGGCCAGGTGATGCAGCAAACCCAGCAGGAGCCTCGGACCGCGGGGCCGCCTTCCGACGAATCCGGCCGTTTCATCTCGGCGGTGCTCGCCAACACGGAAAAAGTGTGGGGAGATGTGCTGCCGCAGCAAACCGGAAAATCCTACCCGCCGCCGAAGCTCGTCCTCTACAGCAACGCGACGGCGACGGCTTGCGGCCCCGGCCAGCGCGCCGCCGGCCCCTTCTATTGCCCGCTCGATCAGAAGGTCTATCTCGACCTCGGCTTCTTCGACGACATGCAGCGGCGCTTCGGCGTAAAAATGGGGCGCTTCGCCATCGCTTACGTGGTGTCCCATGAGATCGGCCATCACATCCAGAACGTGCTCGGCACGCTCCCGAAGGTCGAGGCGGCACAGAAGCGCGTTGGCGACCGTGATTCGAACGGGCTGCAGGTGCGCGTCGAGCTGCAGGCCGATTGCTTCGCCGGTGTCTGGGCCGCAAATGCCGATCAGCGCTTCAAGATCCTCGAGCAGGGCGATGTGGAGGATGCGCTCCGCGCCGCCTCCTCGGTCGGCGACGATACCTTGCAGAAGGAGACGCAAGGCTATGTCGTGCCCGACAGCTTCACCCACGGCACCTCCGCGCAGCGCACGCGCTGGTTCTCGACCGGGTTGAAGAGCGGGCAGATTTCCGCGTGCAACACCTTCAACGCCAACCCGTTGTAGGTTCGAGCCCACGACGAGGCGGCGCGGGCATTATCGACGCCGGGTTCATCCTTACCCCGTCCTCAGGCGTGCGGAACTTCCTCCAAAAATTGGAGGAAGTTGCCCTACCCGTTGACAGTAAGCTCCTGATATTATTGGTTCGTCGCAATGGCATGCTTGTTGCTGCCCTCAAAGCCTCTCTCCCCTCGATCCCGATCGCCCGGCCCGCGCCAGCTCTCGGCTCGAAGGGCGCCTACGAGAGCATGATGGCTTCAACTAGAATCGCCGCCATGCTCTAAATCATTAGTGGAGCATGATCTTTTCGGGAAAGTGGCTTCCACTTTTCCGGATCATGCTCTGTGCTGGAGGATCAAGCTTGACGCTCGCCTACGCCAACGCCCATCGCTACGCCCGCAGCCGCGAGCTCTTCGCCGAAGCCTTGAAGCTCATTCCCGGTGGCGTGAACTCGACCGCCCGCGCCACCTGGTCGGGATGGGAGCCTCATCCGCTCTTCATCGACCATGGCGAGGGCGCCCATCTGGTCGATGTCGACGGCAACCGTTACATCGATTACCTCCTCGGCCTCGGCCCGATGCTTCTCGGCCATCGGCCCAAGAAGGTGACGCAGGCAGTCGTCGCGGCGATCGAGAAGCAAGGCACGATGTTCGCCTTGCCGGCCGCCGAGGAGACGAAGCTCGCGCGCAAGATCACCGCGGCGGTGCCGAGCCTCGATCAGGTCCGCTTGTGCAACACCGGCACGGAGGCGGTGCTTTACGCGGTGCGCCTCGCGCGCGCCTTCACGGGCCGCAGCAAGATTATCCGCTTCGAGGGCATGTACCACGGCTTCTCGGATGGGGTGTATTGGAGCAAGCACCCTCGAATCGCCGGCTCGCAGGATCGCCCGATTCCCGTGCCGCAAGGGCCTGGCATGCCCAAGGACATCGAGCGCAGCCTCATCATCCTCAACTGGAACGATGTCGAGGGGTTGAAAGAGGCGATCGCGCGCGAGGGCGCCGATATCGCGGCCGTCCTCACCGAGCCGGTGATGTGCAACACCGGCTGCATCCTGCCCGAGCCCGGCTATCTCGAAGCCATGCGCGAGCTCACCGCGAAAGCCGGCATCGTGCTCATCTTCGACGAGGTGATCACCGGATTTCGCCTCGGCCTCGCCGGCGCGCAAGGTCATTACGGGATCACGCCGGATCTCTCGATTTTTGCCAAGGGCATCGGCGGCGGCTTTCCCGTCGCGGCGATGGGTGGGCGCCGCGACATCATGGCGCTCGTCGCGCAAGGCAAGGTGTCGATGGCCGGCACCTATAGCGCCAACACCATCGCGGTCGCGGCCGCCAATGCGACGATGGACGAGCTCGCGAAGCCTGGCGCCTATGACGGCATCTACGCGCGCTCGCAATCCCTGGTCGAGGGGCTGACGCGCGTTCTAAAGGACGCGCGGCTTCCTGCTTTCGTGGTCGGCGTCGGGCCCGTGTTGCAGGTGTGGTTCTCGAAGCATCCGATCCGCAATTACCGCGATGCGGCGCGCCATGCCGATCACGCGCTTTTCCGCAAATGGTGGGAAGGCATGCTCGACCGCGGCGTGCTGTTCCATCCGGGCGCTTATGAGAACCTGTTCCTTTCCTTCGCGCACACGAAGGACGATATCGAGGCGACGCTCGCCGCGGCACGCGAGGTCGCGACAACGCTCGCGCAATGATCCGCGATCACGATTCGGCGATGGACTCACCCTCGAACGCGGCGGTTCGTCCTTTCTGGCCCGATTTTTGGTCGGATATGACCTTTTCGAAAAACCAGACCCCGGCTTTCCCGGACGGCGCTGCGAGCCATGCATTCCTGGGAATTGGATTTCGCGCTCCGTGACCGTAGATATTTCCTCAACAGGGGGAGAGGAGGAACGATGCCAAGCAAAGAGATGGATCGCCGGGAGATGCTGCGGCTCTCGGCCGGCACCGTGGGGGCACCCTTGTTCGCAAGCCTCGGCACGGCCGCGCTCGCAGCCGGCATGCCGCCGCTCGATCCACGGCTTCCCGCCGGTGTCGCGACCGAAGCGAAGCTCGAGGCGCTGCCCGGCAAGGCGCCCCTGATCAAGCTCGCCTATAGGCCGCCGAATTACGAAGCA
This sequence comes from Beijerinckiaceae bacterium, assembly GCA_035949255.1. Taxonomy (GTDB): domain Bacteria; phylum Pseudomonadota; class Alphaproteobacteria; order Rhizobiales; family Beijerinckiaceae; genus GAS188. Next base: position 33,254 of record DASZIL010000029.1, read on the forward strand.
CCACTCTCGGTCTTCAAGGACACGATCACGCCGAATGAATCATTCTTCGTGCGCTATCATCTCGCCGACATTCCCAATGTGAACGCTGCCACCTGGCGCCTTGCGGTGGGCGGAGACGGCGCCGCGACACCCTTCGAGATCGGCTTCGAGGATCTGAAGAAGAATTACGAACCTGTGGAATTCGTCGCCGTTTGCCAATGCTCGGGCAATCGCCGCGGCCTCGCGAGCCCGCATGCGGCGGGTGTCCAATGGGGCGTCGGCGCGATGGGCAATGCGCGCTGGAAGGGCGCAAGGCTCAAGGACATCCTCGCCAAGGCCGGCCTCAAGGACGAGACGATCGAGATCGCCTTCGACGGGGCCGACGGGCCGGTGCTCGATAAGACGCCGGATTTCGTCAAGAGCCTGCCCATGTGGAAGGCGCTCGACCCCGACACCATCGTGGCTTACGAGATGAACGGAGAGCCGCTGCCGCATTTCAACGGCTTTCCCGCGCGTCTCATCGCTCCGGGATGGACCGCGACCTATTGGATGAAGCACCTCACCAGGATCGAGGCCCGCACGAAGCCGCTCGATAATTTCTGGATGAAGGCTGCCTATCGCGTGCCGGCGCGCCTCTTTCCTTCGACGCAGCGCTTCATCTCGCAAGAAAGCCCGGCGAACACGCCGATCACCGAGATCATGGTGAACTCCCTGATCACCTCTCCACTTTCGCCCGAGGTGAAATCCGGCGAGACGCTGACGATCACCGGCATCGCCTGGGACGCGGGCTTCGGCATCTCGACCGTCGAAGTCTCGCAAGACGGCGGCAGGACCTGGACGGACGCCGAGCTCAACCCCGATCTCGGCCGCTATTCCGTCCGGGCCTGGCAATTGTCGCTCGGTCGCCCTCCCAAGGGCAAGCTCGAGATCCTCGCCAAGGCGACGAACGCCATCGGCCAAAGCCAGCCGATGACGGCGCTCTCCAATCCCGCGGGATATCACCACAATGCCGTCGCCCGCCTCGCGCTCACGGTGGCCTGAACCATGACCAAGCGAAATTCCCCCATGCTCGAGCTGAAACGCACCCTCCCGGCTCGCCTCTCGAGCGGATATCTCGTGGGCGCCTTGACCGTGATGCTCGCCGCCGGCCTTTTCCTGCTCGGCGGCGAGATGGCGCGCGCGGATGAGACCGACATCGTGCTGAAGGAAGCTCACGGGCGCGACACGGTGATCAATAATTGCGGCGCCTGCCACAGCCTCGACTATATACAGATGAACGCACCCTTCCTCGACAAGGCCGACTGGGAGGGTGAGGTCGCGAAGATGATCAAATCCTTTGGCGCGCCGATCGACGATGCCGATGCCAAGGAGATTGAGGCCTATCTTTCCGCGAATTACGGGAAGTGACGAGGCCTCGATGTCCGACTTGCCGAAATTCGTCGAGATCAACGAGGAGGGCCCGCGCGAGGGCTTCCAATTCGAGAAGGGCGTGATCGCAACCTCGCGCAAGGTCGCGTTGATCGACGCGCTTTCGGCGACGGGCCTGAAGCAGATTCAGGTCGCCTCCTTCGTCAACCCGAAGAATGTCCCGGGCTGGGCCGATGCGGACGAGGTGGTGGCGCGTTTCGAGCGCAAGCCCGGCGTTCGCTACACGGCGCTTTGGCTCAACGCCAAGGGTTTCGAGCGCGCGCTGGCGGCGGGACGCCTCGATGTGCAAGGCTCGATCTCGCTCACCGCGTCGGAGACCTTTCTCAAGCGCAATCAGAACCGCGATTTCAAGCAAAATCTCCAGGCGCAACGCGAGATCATCGCCCTCTACAAGCGCCACGGCGTTCCGGTTGACCGCGCCTCGATCATGGCGGCCTTCGGCTGCAACTTCGAAGGCGATGTCCCGATCCGGAAAGTGCTCGGATTGATCGATGACATCCTCGCGCTCGCCGCCGAGAACGAGCTCACCATCAAGACGCTTTCGCTTGCCGATACCATGGCCTGGGCGACACCGCTTTCGATCAAGCGCATGATCGGGGCCGTGCGCGAGCGCCACCCGGGCCTTCGCCTCGGGCTCCATCTCCACGACACGCGCGGCATGGGCATCGCCGATGCGCTCGCCGGCCTCGAGATGGGCGTCGACCTTTTCGACGCCGCCGTGGCGGGGCTCGGCGGCTGCCCCTTCGCGGCCCACAAGGGCGCGGCGGGCAATGTCTGCACCGAGGATCTCGTCTTCATGCTGCACGAGATGGGCATCGGGACGGGCGTCGACCTTCCAAGGCTGATCGAGGCGGCCGAGCTCGCCGAGGACATCGTCGGGCATCCGCTGCCCGGCTCGATCAAGGTCGGCGGTCCGCTCGATCAACTGCGGACGCAACGCCATTGAGTTCTTCGCGGAGGCGGACCGCGATGGCGCGGCCGCGCACGCCCGGCTAAGATTGGGCCGATAGTCACGGGAGATGACCATGTCGTTTACGCGCAGACAGATGGCGGGTGCGGTTTTCCTCGCCGCTTCCCTTTCATCGGCGATCGTCGCCGCCCCTTCGTATGCCGCCGAGAAGGTGACTGTCGGCTCGAAGATCGACACCGAAGGCGCCCTCTTGGGCAATATGATCGTGCTTTTGCTGCGCAACAAAGGCCTCGACGTGGTGAGCAAGGTTCAGCTCGGCAACACCAAGATCGTGCGCACGGCCCTGATCGCGGGCGAGATCGACATCTATCCCGAATACACCGGCAATGCCGGATTCTTCTTCTCGATGGATTCCGACCCTCTGTGGAAGGATGCGCACAAGGCCTGGGAGAAGGCGCACGAGCTCGACCTGCAGAAGAACAAGCTCGTCTGGCTCGCGCCGGCGCCTGCCGACAACACCTGGGC
>DASZIL010000030.1:0-38186 GCA_035949255.1 Beijerinckiaceae bacterium
GAAGACGCCGATATCTCCCGCCGTGATGGCGCCGCCTTGGTTGTTCGAGACACTGCCCCCCGCCGCGACCAGAACGCCGAACTTCACCGCCGAGATGCCGCCGGAATTCGTGAGCGTGCCGACAGCGCCCGTGATGAACACGCCGGCTCCGCTGGAGCCTGTGCTCGAGATGGCGCCGCCCGAGAGATTCGTCACCTTGCCGCCGGCGCGCAAATCGACGGCGTCCGCCCCCGAGATCGAACCGCTGTTGGTGACGACGCCGGTGCCGCCAAGCGAGATGCCGGTGTTGCTCGCGGAGGAGATTTTGCCGGCGTTGCTGATCGTCCAGGTGGTGCCGCTTCCGCCGTCGACGCCGTCCGCACCGGAACCCGTCGAGGTCACGGTGCCGGTGCTGGTGACATAGAGCGGGTTGTCGGCCGTGCCGAGAACTACCGGGCCGGTCGTGCTGCTGCTGATAGTCCGCGACATGGGAATCTCCTGTCTTCAGGCCAGCTGTCCTCGCCCGGCGCGCCGTTACACGCGGTAGCCGAGGCGATCCATGACTGGCTTGAGTATGGGAACGACTGGTTCCAGATGCTTCAGATAGTGCCGGTAACGGAACCGGGATCGGTCGTATACTTTCTCGCTTACTTGCGCATAGCTTGGCGTATGCGGCACGCGACGATTTTCCTGGAAGTTGACGCAACGTTCATCGAAGGGTTCTCCGACGAAATCGAGAATGCGGCGCAAGCTGCCCGCGACATCATCGACCATATCCTCATAGCGCACGGGCAGATAACGCAGCGCCATCTGCGTTCGATAATGATGGACGAGATCCATGACGAGGACATAGTGGCGCGCGATCGTCTCGAGCTCGTAGGCGCAGAAATATCCATGCGTCAGGTGATGCGAGTAGACGGAGAGAATGACGTCGAGCGGGTGGCGCAACAAGTGAATGAGAGGTGAGCGGGGAAAGATGCAAGCGATGAGGCCAAGATGCATTTCGTTGAGCGGCATCTTGTCGGTGAAATGGGCGCTTCCGGGCCTGACGATGCCTCTCAGCTCCACCTTACGGAGATAGATGTCCCGCAACTCCTCGAGCCCACGGCGATTGTCTCCCATCCACAGCTCGGCCAAGGCCTCCGGATAGGACAAGGGACTGCCGAACCAACGGCCGATCAAATCGCCGCACTCGTTGATGAAGGGAAGCTCGTCACCGGCCGAGATCCTGGGGTGGCTGGAGAGCGCCTGTTCCATCAGCGTGGTCCCGGAGCGCGGGAAGCCGAGGATGAAGATAGGTTGAGCGCGATCCTCGCGCGGTGAGCAAGGGGGCATCAGGCGAAGCCGCTCGCCGACGAAGAATTGTCGTAGCCGGTCGGCCATATCCCGGGCTTCATGCTCGAGATAGCGCTTGCCTGCGATCTCGCGTGCCCGACGCTTCGCTGCGTCGAAACAGTCGAAGGCCTCATCATAACGCGCGAGCTTGTCGAGTATCCGCCCTTTCTCCAAAAGCATGTTGGAGTCGAGGCGAGCGTCCGCGACGTCGTCGCTCTTGCCCGTGACTTTATCGGTTTCGAGCTCCGCAAGCGCGTCGGCATGCTTGCCCTCGCGCGCCAGAAGCGTCGCGCGCGCGACCTTCACGCCCGGATCGTCGGGACGGATTTCGGCGGCACGATCGAGCTTGTCCCTGGCGGCGGCGAAGTTGCCGTCCGCTTCCTCGAGCTGTCCCCAGCCGAAGAGAGTCTGGAAAATGCCCGGCGCGGCTTGCGCGGACTTGGTGTAGAGCTCTCGCGCCTCCGCGATCCTTCCCTGGCATTTGAGATTCCAGGCAAGGTTGGCGAGCAGGATGGGATCGCGGTCGCCTGAGAGCTCGAGCACGCGGCGATAATGATACTCGCCGATGTGCGGGCGCTGCGCTTCGGTGAGGATCATGCCCATCAGGTTGTGCGAGCGCGGATGGGTCGGCGCGAGCCTGATCGCGTTTCGCGCCTGATGCTCGGCGGCCGGCAGATCACCCTTCTGGAAAAGGAGCATCGCCAATTCCTGGGTGGCTTCGATATTGTTCGGCTCAAGCGCGACGAGCCGCTGCAGCAAGGTGAGCGCCGCCTGATCCTCGCCGGCGCGCCGCCGGACTTGATAGAGAATCGCGAGCGCTCCGGGCAGGCGAGGGGCTTTGTCCAAGGCCTCGAGCGCATGCTTCTCGGCCGCCGCGATATTGCCGTTGGCGAGAGCTTTCGCGGCTTTTTTGACGAGCCGCTCCAACGCTTCCCTCGCATCGGGCGGCGCCACATAATTCGGCTCGAGATCGCAGCAACGCTGTGCCCGCAGGCCACTGCCGCAGGCGCAAAGCTTATGGGGGGGCTGGCTCGCCGCGGCGGTCGGCACGACCCGTTCCGCCGCGGTTTGCATATCCATCATGTCATGAACCCGGTTTCGCGACGCACCAGTCCCATGGCCAACCGTTCGCGCCACCATGCGACGGTCCGTTCCAATCCTTCACGCAGGTCGATTCGAGGGCGCCAACCCGTGTCCTCGTTGAGGCGCCGGCTGTCGGCGAGAAGAGCGCGCACTTCCGATCCGGCGGGCCGCATCCGTTTCGGATCCTGCACGACCGGGCGCTGGCAATGGGTGGCCTCGAGGACAAGATCGATGATGTCCTTGACGCTGACCGCCTTGCCGCTTCCCGCGTTGTAGGGCCGCCCGTATTGGATGTTGGGCGCGATGCCGAGCGCCAGGAAGGCTTCCGCCGTGTCCTCGACGAAGGTGAAATCACGCAAGGGCGAGGTGTCGCCGGTCTGGATGGCGTTGCAGGAGGGATCGAGCGCCTGGCGGATGATCGTCGGAATGATGGCGCGCTCGCTCTGGCGCGGCCCGAAGGTGTTGAAGGGCCGCAAGATCGCAACCGGAAGCTCGAAGGATCGCGCGAAGGCTTCCGCCATCATGTCGGCGCCGATCTTGGAGGCCGAATAGGGAGATTGGCCCTGCAGCGGATGGCTCTCGTTGATCGGCATGGTGAGCGCGGTGCCATAGACCTCGCTCGTCGAGGTGTGCACCACCCGCAACGCGCCGTGCTCGCGTGCCGCCTCGAGCACATTCAGCGTGCCGAGCACATTGGTTTCCGCGTAGCTTTGCGCCGCCGCATAGGAATACGGGATGGCGATGAGCGCGGCGAGGTGAAAGATGACTTCCTGCCCCTCGGCGAGGCGGCGCACGAAGGCCGAATCGCGAATATCGCCGCGCACCAGCGTCAGCTTGCCGCGAGTTTCGTCGCGCAAATCATCGAGCCATCCATGGTGGTCGAAGGAATTGTACAAGCAAAGCGCCGTCACCTTGGCGTCGCGCTGCACGAGCTTCTCGGTCAGATGCGAACCGATAAAGCCGTCGGCGCCGGTCACGAGAACCTTGAGGCCTTTATACTCCACGCTTCATTCCCCAGGTTGCATGATTTCTTCGTTCGCCAGTGAAGGCTGGGAAACCGCTTGCTGCCAATTCCAGCCGCCGCGGCTTTCGTTCAGCGTCCGCTGCAGATCCTCGTTCGGCAGCAAGTGCCAGCCGATCACGGCGAGCAAGCCGCGAATGACCCAGCCGATATCCGACACCAGCGTGCGATGCGGGAAATAGGCGAGATCGATATTTGCCTTCAACGGGAAGAGATATTCGCAGTAGAATTTCTCGGGGTCATAATTGTCCGGAAAGATTGAGCTTTCGTTCCGAAACAACACCTGATTTGGTCCAAACAAGCCTGGCCTGTATTGCAGAACCCGCAAGTAAATTCCACTGAAGCAATGCGCAAGCTCCAGGCTCTCGGGGCGTGGCCCGACGATCGACATATCGCCCTTGAGGATGTTCCAAAGCTGCGGCAGCTCGTCGAGCTTCGTCTTGCCGAGGAACCGGCCAAGGCGCGTGAAGCGTGGATCATTGTCCACCGTCACCAGCCCCGAGGCCGCGCCGCATCGGTTGTGAAATTTCTGGAACTTGTAGATGCGGAAATGGCGCCCCCTGAGCCCAAGCCGAACTTGCGAAAAGAAGATCGGTCGGCTGCCGCCCATCCAGATCGCCAGGATGATGACCAGCATGAGCGGGGTGAAGACGATGAGGGCGACGAGCGCGACCGTGACGTCCAAAAGGCGTCTGACGATGTCGGGCGTTCGCGGCGCGTGGCGCTCCGACACAGCCGTGAGCTGCATGAGAGTCATGACAGGGCTTCCGCCAACACGGCGCGATCGAGCGCCTTGGCCATGGCGGCCGTCACCTTCTCGACGTGGTGCTCCTCCATGCGCGGATGCAGCGGCAAGGTGAGCTCACGGCGCGCGAACGCTTCGGTCAACGGCAACGGCGCGCAGGGAAAATTCTGCCGATAGTAGGAGGTCTCATGGATCGGCGGGTAGTGAATGGTCGTCTGAATTTCCGCGTCCCGCAACTCGTCGACGACCCGCTGCCGATCGACCTTCTCAGGTAAAACGATCGGCATGATGTGATGCGAGGCCAGATGATTCGATGACATGTGCCAGGCCGCGAAGGGCAAGCACAGCTCCGGGCACTGGGCGCTGAGCGAGCGCATGTAGGATTGCGTGAGGTTGCGGCGCTTGGCATTCCATTCGCTCAAGCGCTTGAGCTGCAAGATGCCGATCGCGGCGCGAAGCTCGTCCATCCGATAGTTGTACCCGAGCATGGTGACGTCATAGGTCGATATCCGGCTCGAGCGCCGTTGGAACGTGCCGCTCGTCATGCCGTGCCCGCGCATTTGACGAATCTTGTCGAGCACCTCCTCGCTGGCGGCGAGGACCACCCCGCCCTCGGCCGTCGTCATGTTCTTGTTTCCGTAGAAACTGAACGCGGCGGCGTCTCCGAAGGTGCCGGCCTGCTCGGCCCCGGCCGCATGGGCGGCGTCCTCGATGAGCAAGAGGCCGCGCGAGCTCGCGAAATCACGCCAGGCGGCGCGATCGACCGTGTAGCCCGCGTAATGCATAAGGATCACGGCCTTCGTGCGCGCCGTGCATTTGGCGGCCGCGTCCGCAAGCGACATCACCGGCAGGTCAAGCCCTTCGATATCGACGAACACCGGCGTGGCCCCCACGTAAAGTACGCTGTTGGCGGTGGCGACGAATGAAAGCGAGGGCACCAGGACCTCATCGCCACGGCCGACGCCCAGACCTTCGAGGATCAGATGGAGCGCGGCGGTGCAGGAATTCACGGCGACGCAATCTGAGGCGTCGTGCTGCTCGGCGAAGGCGCATTCAAAAGCGCGAACGCGATCACCCATGGTGATCCAGCCGCTGTCGATGACCTCGGAGAGGGCCGCCTTCTCCTCTTCTCCCAATATGGGCTCCGCGACCATCAACATCGGCATTTCTCCTTGAAGACGAAAGGCAACGCTGCGCGCATCGGATTCGCGGCCCTCAGGGGCAAGCCCCAAGCACCGCGGTCTCGTCGTTTCGAGTGGTCTGGCCCCGACGAGCGATGCCGCTCGATTCCCTAGGCCGCGGCCACGATCTGGAACGCGGGTGGTTGATCGTCCCAGTTGAGCTCTTGCGCCTGCTGGAAATCCTGGACGCGCCCGACATCCAGCCACAGCCCGTTGTGCTCGAAGGTGTGGACAGGTATCCCGCGATCCATCACGCAGAGCATGAGGTCGTCGAAGCCGAAGGGCACGCCCGAGGGAATGTAGTCGAGCACTTGCGGGTCCATGCAGTAGACCCCCATGCTGACCATCTGGGAGAGAATGGGCTTTTCCCTGAACTGGGTGACGCGGCCGTCCTGGCCTTCGATCACGCCGTAGTCCATTTTCACGGTTCGCGTCGCGGTGGCGATCGTCAAGGCGCTGCCGCGCTGGCGATGGTAGGTCGTGAAGGCATTGAAGTTGAGGTCGGTCAAAACGTCGCCGTTGATGACGAGAAACGTGCTGTCCAAACGATCACGCAACAGGCTCAAGGGGCCGATCGTGCCGAGCGGTTCCTGTTCCTCGGTGTACTCGATCTGCAGATCCCATTGGCTGCCGTCGCCGCAAACGGCCTTGATCAAGCCGCCGAGATATCCGGTGGTGATGTAGACGTCACGCGTGCCGTTCCTGCGAAGCCATTTGAGCAACAGCTCGAGAACCGGCTTGGAGCCGACGGGCATGAGTGGCTTTGGCAGCACCATCGTGTAGGGCCGAAGGCGTGTACCCTTGCCGCCACACTGAATGACCACTTTCATGTCGTTCTCCTGACCGCTTTATTTGCGGAATCGGGCATTCTATCTTCGTCGTTCAAGTCGGTTCGCGGTATGCGTTCTGAACGGCCCGAATTCGCAAACGCCAGCGTTGAATAAGAGGGGAGTTCGGTCGCTTTCAGGTTCCCCTTGAGTCGTGACCGAGGCAACACGACAACGCTATATCGGGGCGGGGCGTTTGCGAGGTGATAAAATGCATTACTACCACCTGCTAGAAGTGTTACGGGTGATACTCACTTGTAGGTAGGGTTTTGAAGAGAAGCGAAGGTCTCGACGGCCCCGCTCACGCTCTCCAATTTTTCGATATTGCGGGCGGCTTCGCCCTTCGTCGCCGCGCCCGCGCGTCGGCGGTCATCTCGTCGATTTCAGAGGCTTCGGCGCGAAGCGGGTTGCGCTTCGGCAATCCTGCAAGAAAACAAGAGGATGCGAGTGATCTCCTTGCCGTCGGCAGGAGCCTCGCGTCCTGGCGCCGCGACGAATTCGCATTCTCGCGAATCACCGGACAGGCCTTGCGAGGCGTTGTCGACCGAATGCGAAACGCAAATGTCGTTACCCGTGATCTTCGACTCATATTCGAGCGGCATGCCTCTTTGGAAATATCGTCCGGCAGAAATGCGGGCGGTGATTCGCATCGGATAACGCAGTGATTCGAAGCGTCTCATGAAGCCAATCACGTGTCCCCGCCGCCTGTGCCGTGCATTGCTCTTTGAGCATGCGCCGAAGCAGGCAATGCGCCAGGGCCAGGGTGCGGCGCGCCGCTGCTTTGGCCGGTCGGGTCCGTGGCGAGAAAGCCTCGTCCGCCATGTGTCTCCGCGACATCCGCCATCATCGGAACAAGGCCGAGGGGATGGATGAATTCTTCGCGAAAACAAGGAAAGCGCCGCGCGTCGAACAGTCTTCGCAGCCAGTCGACGACCACCATGTGGCGCTCGGAATTGCGGATATAGGGGTGATAGGTCATCCAAATCTCGAGAGAGTGGATGACGCCGATGTCCACCGGGACGAAGCGGCCGCCGAACACCAGGGCGTAAGAAGGAAGCCAGCCGATGCCGGCGTCGCGCTCGATGGCGTAGAGCACGGCCGAGCTCGTATTGGTGCGCAGCGCAACCATGCCGTCGAGGCTGTCGACGCCGAGCAAGCGCTCATAAGCGCCTTCCGGGAGAAGCGGCGAAACCTGCTGGACGAAGCGATGCTGACGCGCCTCCTCCAAGGATTGGGGAACGCCGTTTCGACGCGCATATTCCTGCGAGGCGAAAGGATAAGTGTGCAGATAGCCGAGGCGCGCCGCGTAGAGATCGGGGTCGCTCGGCTTGTGAAATTGAATCGAAATGTCGGCCTCGAGCCGCGCGACATCGGTCGAATCCATCGTGCAGCGTAGCTCCATCGTCAGGAGCCGATGGGCCTGGGCGAAGGGCAAGAGCTTGGGCAACACCCAATAAGTGCCGAGACCTTCGGTGATCGCGACCCGGACGATCCCCCGTAAAGGGTCCTGTCCCACGCTGCTGCGCCGCGCAATGCTCAAGGTGGCGCGTTCCATCGCACGCACTTCGTCGAGCATGAAGCGCCCGTCATCGGTGAGCCTCAAGCCCTCCTTGTCGCGGGCGAAAAGGCGGTAGCCCACCGTTCTCTCGAGCCGGTCGAGGGCTCTGGCGATCGTGCTCGCCGAGACGCCGAGCGCCTCCGAGGCCCGTCGCAAGCTTCCCTGGGCCGTGCAGGAGAGGAAAATCCGCAAATCATCCCAGGAAAGCTCTTGCATGAAAGCCTGTCGCCCAAGCTCCAAATCTGAAGCACCCTGTGTCAGTTTTGGTTGCATTCGATGGACCCCCTTTCGCTTATGCTAACGGATCAATGCGAAATTAATCAAATCATATGTTAAGGATTTCGGAGGGGGCCTGATGGACGGTCCGATTTTGAAGCATCGACCGTTGGACCTCATCGCGCCTAGCCGGCGCTTCACCGTGCGGCCCGCGACCACATCCGAGCTCGGCCTCCTGATCGATGCGGCGGCGCCCGAAATCCCGGCCATGAAGGTCATCGAGCCAGCGATTCGCCGGGTTTTTTCCTTCAACCCCGAGACCATCCTGGCTGTCCTCAACGACGAGGGGTTGGCCGGGGGGTTCGCCTTCCTCTACCTCAACGAAACGGGACTTGGGCGGCTTCTCGATGGCGCGTTCTCGGTTGCCGATCCCGACCTTGCCCATCTCGCGGGACCGGGTGAGGTTCCGCGCGGACTTTACGCCTGGGCGATGTATCTGCCCGGCCAACGCGTCGCCGCCATGGGCAATATCATGCAATACATTCGCCGGCCGGACTTGGCCGAGGTGGACATGTATGCGCGCCCCGGTACGGTCAAAGGCTGGAAATTCATGGAGCGGACGGGGTTTGAGCCGGTTCCCGAGAGACCGAGCGACCTCTTCGTCTATCACCGTCGTAGCGCTGCGCCTTTTCCTTCGCCCGTGCATCGGCAGTTGGCGGGGCTTTCGGAGGCTGTGGCAACCAAGCTTCGCGCAGGCGAGCCCGGCGCGAATGGCCGCGTGCGCGCTCGGCGAATGCAGGTGAAGGTCGCGCGCGGCGCCGACGATCTTCTGATGGTTTACGCCATCCGCGCCGCGGTGTTTCTCGCCGAGCAAGCCTGCCCCTATGCGGAGGAATTCGACGGCAACGATCATTGCGCGACGCATTTCATCGGCTTCGTCGGCGATGAGCCGGCATGCTGCTTGCGGGCGCGCTATTTTGCGGATTTCGCCAAGCTCGAGCGGCTCGCGGTTCGCAAGGAGTTTCGCCGCACGCGCGTGTCCTTCGATGTCGTGCGCACCGCCGTCGACCACGTGCGGCGCAAAGGCTTCCGCCGCATCTACGGCCATGCACGCGAGGGGTTGGAAAAGTTCTGGGCCCATTTTGGCGCGAAGCCCCTCGCTCCGGGGCGCGATTTTGTCTTTTCCGACTACCGTTATTCCGAGATGGTCGCCGAATACGAGGCGCTTCCCGGCGCCATCGGTCTCGACAGTGGCCCCTATGTGATCGTGCGTCCGGAGGGCGATTGGGATCGTTTGGGCATTCTCGAGAGCTCGGCCGAAAGGGAGGTTCGCGAGACGCAAGACAATGTCGTGCGCAAGCTCGGGTCGGCGGGGGCCGCATGAACCTCAATCCCCCGCTCAGTCAGCTCTTTCCCCGCAGCGCCTTGCTGGTCGCGCTCGATGACGACATGTCCTGCTTCGTCATGTGCAAATGCGCGATGCTGATCGGATGTTGGCATCGCATGCAATGGCCGATCGCCTTCCTGCGGCGCACGCCGGCTGATGGAACGACGACGGCGCGCCACAAGAAGCAGGGCTTCTCGGAAGCCGGCGACCTCGTCTTCGATCTCGCCGAACCTTGCCCTTGGACCGATCCGCAATTTCGCGAGGTGCTCGCCGATTTCGGCACGGCCTCCGTCACGCTTGCGGGCTCCGGCCTTCACGACGTGCTGCTCGGAACGGCGATCGGCGCGAGCGCGATCGGCATTCCGGCAACGATCGTCACGGACGCCGTGCAGGGGCGAGAGCCGCGCGGCGCTGAGAGCGGCCGTTCCAACGAGGCGCTGTTTTCACTGCTCGAGCCCTTCGCCCTGCTGGCTCCGACGACGGCCTTTGTGTCGACGATGGCGTCGGGCGTTTAGTCGAGGCGGCGCTCGCCCGTGTCCTTCGACGGGCGAGCATCATGGTGCCGGCTCGTACACCCAGATTGCCGCCGGCTCAGCGGATGTCGCGCGCACGGCGAGGAATAGCCTCTCGAATGTCGGGCTGAAGAAGGAAGTGCGCGCGCCGCGCACCGTCGGAATGCGCGCGATCCGCTCATATCCTTTTCGCTGCTCGAAGATATCGAGAAATCCTTCGCCGCAGCTCACATAAATGCGGTGCCGCTTGACGTCGACGAAGGCGTCGTCGGCGTCCTCGCAGCTATCGGTCCTCGACAGCAGCGCGCCGTCGCCAAGGCTGAAGCTCAAGAGCTCCGCGGGGCCGCGCGTCACGATGAGGAGCCGTCCTTCTTCCTCATCGATCGCCATGGGAAAGTTTCGACCGGTTTCGCCGAATCGCCATCGCGCATGGGTCGCGATCTGCGCCCCTTCCGTGACCGCGATATGCCGGCCGTCCGGCACATTCGCGAAGATGCGCGTGCCGTCCGTCTGAAGTCCTTCAGGGTGGCCATCGAGAATCACGACGCTGGTTTTCGCTCGCGTGCGGGGATCGATGGTCGCAATGGCGCCGTTGCCATAGCCGACCAATACGCGATGACGCTCGGCGTCGACGCGAATATTGTCGGCATCCTCGCCAAGGTCGATCTGCCCTGAGGACCTGAGCTCTGTTCCTTGAAAAAAGCGCACCGAACCGTCGCCGGCGTTGGTGACGTAGAGCGTATCCGTCGAGGGCTCGTAGGCGACGCCTTGCGGCGCCTTGAGCCCGCTGAGATGGCGGATGACCTGCCCCTTCTTGAGATCGATCACGCCCACGCTGTTGTTGCCGAGCTCGGCGACGAACAGGCGCTTGCGGCCAAGGTCGATGGCGAGATGATCAATTCGGCCAATCACATCGCCGAGTGGTATCTTCGCCGACAGGCGAAGCGGCGGCCCCTCGACCGCCGCGGCGGGGCCTCCGCCGATCAGGGCGATTCCAAGCAAGGCAAGGCCAGCGAAACGATGCATGCTTCAGCTCGTCTTGAACGGATGGTTATCGAGCGCGGCGCGCAGGGCGCGTCGCGCCTGGCGCGCGGTGAGCACGAGCGCGCCGGTGATCAGCGCCTTGCCGTCGTCGCTCACTGAAGCGTGGGATCGCGATGTCCTCGTGGACGAGCGTGCCTTGCCGCCACCGGTCACCGACCCATAGATCGTGATGTCCGAGTTCTTCTCGACGAGCTCGACGTCCGAACCCTTCTTCCAAACTGCATAGCAAAGCTCGCCGAGGCTGTCGGCGATGCAGAGATTGCCCTCGAGGATTTTCCATGTGTTGGAGACCTTCTTCCCCATGGCGAAGCCGTCGATCTTGCCGTCGGCTTCGTAGCGGCTCGAGAAATGCGTTCCGTCGAGGAAGATCTTGCCGGTAAAAAACGCGCGGATCTCGCGCCCCGAGAGCTTTCGGTACCCTTGGTCGGCCGGACCTTCCGCTCGGGCAGGCGCGGCGCTTGCAAAGCAGGCAGCGACGAGCAGGAATGCCCAAGCTCTCATCCCGCCCGCACGTCTGAAGGCTCTTTCCCGTCCAACCGCTCGAAGAGCTGCTCGACCCTTTTGGTGATGAAGGCGTAAGCGATCTCGAAGCCGTCGACCACCGCCGGGCAATCATCCCAGTGCTCGATCACCCGATCCTCGCCGACGAGGCCGAGGCTCTTGAGGTCGCAGCCGAAGGAAACAATGTGGCTTGCCTGCGCGAGCGCCTTTGCGTTCACCTTCTCCGGTACGCGATGGCTCGCATCGACGCCGCGCTCGCGCAAGCCTTCGATCACATGCGGCGGAACCTCGGCATCGGGTTCGGGGCCCGAGGTCGTCGCCGTGAGCGCGGCGCCACGGGCGCGGGCGAGCCTACCCATATGCTCCGCTGCGATCAGGCTCTTCGCCGAACCATGCAGGCAGACGAATGCCACGGTTTTTATTGGCTTCACGATTTCCTCCTGTTGAAAAATTTGAGCCTGGCGCGCTCAGGCGCGGCTAGCCGTGCGTGAGGTCAGATCGGCATAAAGCCTGTCGGCATTCGCCCAGCGAACGGCGCCCATGAACACGTCCACATAGCCGCCGGCCTTCGCTCCGAAATCCATGTGATAAGAATGCTCGTACATATCGAGCGCCAGGACGGGCTGGCCCGCCGCGAGCGTGTGGCAATGATCGGGCGCCCATTGGTTGATCAGCTTTTCGTCGCGTGCCGACCATGAGAGCAGCACCCAGCCGGAGCCGCCGCCGAGCGCCTTGCCCATCGCGGTGAATTCCTGACGCCAGCGCTCAAATGAGCCGAAGTCACGGATGATCGCGTCCTTTAGCGCGGTGCCCGGTTCGCTCTGATCACCCAAGCCGTCAAAGAAGAGCTCATGAAGAATCATGGAGTTCGACGCGATGAGCTCCTCGCGCTTCAAGCCGTTGATGAGGAAGCCTGGAGCGTTGGCGTAATCGAGCGCGGCGAGCTGCTCCTCGATGGCGTTCAGCCGCTTCACCGCCCCGCCGTAGTTGTTCTCGTAATGGCTGATGATCAGCTTTTCCGACATTCCACGAACCCGAGCGGGATCGCAGGAAAGGGGCTTCATCGTGTAGGGCATGATCGCTCCTGCTATTTCACCAATACCCACGCCGGCTGCAGGATCGGGAAGGCGATCAGCCCGACCACCGCGGTTGCGGCAATGAGCAGGGGATTGCTGATTTTCCAGCGGAAGAGGAGGCCGAGCGAAACGAGACCGATGAGCGCCGTGACCCAGTCGCCGATCGCGATGCGGCCGAGCAGGATGCAGGCGCCGAGGATGGTGCCGATCGCCGCCGCATAGGCTCCCTTCACGAAACCCTGGACGTTCGGATTGTCGCGATTGCGCGCGAGAATCGGCGCCGCGACCAATACGAAGATGAAGGACGGGAGGAAGATGCCGATGGTCGAGATGAGCGAGCCCCAGAAACCGGCAACCAGATATCCGACGAAGGTCGCGGTGATCACGACCGGGCCGGGGCTGATCATGCCGATCGCGACCGCGACCAGGAATTGGCGCTGGTCGAGCCAGCCGTATTGCTGCACGACACCTTGCTCGAGGAAGGGCACGATGACGAGGCCGCTGCCGAAGGTGAGCGATCCCGCCTTGAGGAAGAACAGAAGAAGCTTGCCGAGTACGGAAGCGTCAGCGGCGTGCGCGATTGGGGCCGTTGCCGCCATCGCGGCCGGGGCGAACCCCAATGCGGTGGCCTTCGGCGGGCGCCGGAAGAGGTTGCCGTAGTAGAGGATGCCGATGATGCCGGCCCCGATGAAGAGCAGCGCCACTTCGGCCTGCAAGATCACGGTCACGACGAGACAGGCGGCCGCGATCACCCATTGCAGCCAATCCTCCATGCCGAGCTTCGCCAGCCGGTGGCAGGAATGAAGGATGAGCGCGATGACCGCCGGGCTCACGCCGTAGAAGATCGCGGTCACCGGCTTCAAATCGCCGAGATAGACGTAGAGCGCCCCGAGCGCCGCGACGATGACGAAGTTCGGCAGGATGAAAGCCCAGCCTCCGGCCCATGCGCCCCAGAAGCCGGCACGCAGGTAGGAAATGTAGATGCCGACCTGGATCGCGAGCGGCCCCGGCAGCGACTGGCATATGGCAATCGCCTCGCGCATCTCACCCTTGGTGAGCCAGCCGGCCTTGTCGACGAGCTCGCGTTCCATCTGGCCGACGAGCGCCACGGGTCCCCCGAAGCCCAAAAGGCCAAGACGCAGAAAATAGGAGACGACTTCGTCGATTCGGCCGCGCGGCCGCGCCACGGCTTCGGTCATCTTGAGCTCACCGAATGCCTGGGCGGCCAGCTGTGGGCCTCGCCCGTGCGCCGCGAAGCCCAGGCGTAGAGCGCGTCATAGATGACGAAGCCGTGCTCCAACACTTTATGGTCGTCAGATGAAAGGTCGCGCAGCCCCATCGAGATCGCGAGCAGGCCCGCCGATTGCGGTGTGAGATCGTGGCGGTCGGTGTCGGCCCCGCGCACGATCTTTGCGATGGTCGCAAGCGCGGGCTCGCGCTCGAGCCCGTATTTCGCCATGAAGCTGTCGAAGCTGCAGCCCTCCCCGACATGGGTGAGCTCGACATCGGGAATATCGTAAGGTGTCGCGCCGGTTTCCTTCGCGACCCGCTTGACCTCGTTTGGCGGCACGAACAGGAACTCGGGCTCCTTGTCGATGAAGCGCGCGATCAGCCAAGGGCAGGCGATGCGGTCGATGACCGGACGTTCGCGAGTGACCCATTTCATGAGCTTGACTCCCTCCAACGAAGGCCCTCGCGCGGATCGGCGCGAACGGCGCCTCACCTCGCATTGCCTTCGTCATGAGAGCTACACCATAAAATGAAATGATACAAGTGTTTCATTTTATCTTCATGTGAGATACAATCCGAACATGAGCCGTTCAGAATCAGAGTCGGAGCAAAGGTGGTTGCTCCTCATCCACCAACTTCCGGCCAAGCCCGCCTATTTCCGCGTGAAAATCTGGCGGCGATTGCAGGACATCGGCGCGGTCGCGGTGAAAAGCACGGTCTACGCGCTGCCGGCGAATGCCGAGACGCAGGAGGATTTCGGCTGGCTGCTCAAGGAAATCGTCGAGGGCGGCGGCGAGGCGATGGTCTGCGAGGCGCAACTCATCGAGGGCCTTTCCGATGCGCAGGCGAGAGCGCTCTTCGATGCGGCGCGCGATGAGGACTACGGCTCCATCGCCAAGGAAGCACGCACCCTTTCTGCAAGGCTCGAAGCGACCCCGGCGCAAGAGCGGAACGCCGAGGCGCACGCGCAGGTCACTCGGCTGCGCAAGCGACTCGCTCAAGTCGCGGCGATCGATTTCTTCGAATCGAGCGGGCGCGTCGCGGCCGAGGGGCTGATCGCCGACCTCGAAGCTCGGATCACGGAGGACACTATGACCGATAGGCAGCCCCAAGCTTCGTCGCTCCGGCGCATGGAGCTCAAAGGACGGACGTGGGTCACGCGCAAGGGCGTGCATATCGATCGCATCGCGTGCAGCTGGCTGATCCGCCGCTTCATCGATCCGGATGCAGTCATCCGCTTCGTCGCCGGCAAGGGATATCTCCCCAAGAAAGGCGAATTGCGCTTCGACATGTTCGAAGGCGAGATCACCCATGAAGGCGATCGCTGCAGCTTCGAGGTTCTGCTCGAACGCGCCGGCATCGAAGACCCGGCGCTGCAAGCCATCGCCGAGATCGTGCACGACATCGACTTGAAGGACGCGAAGTTCGGGCGCGAGGAAGCAACGGGGATCGCGAGCTTGATCGCGGGAATCGCGTCGGCGAATTCAGACGATCAGAACCGCCTCGCCCAAGGTGCTCCCGTGTTCGATAATCTCTACCAATATTTCAAGACGAAACGGGGAAGATGAAGGCCTTCTTCATTGGCCCTCGCCGGAGGCCGACGTCTGCTCGTCACGATCGCGTTTGTCCACCCGGAAATCGAGTTCCGTGCCGAGCGCGAAGAGCAAATCTGAAACCTGATCGATGCCGCGTCGCCCCGATCCGCGCAGGCTCATCATTTTTTTGATTTTGCGGGGCGTCGTGTCCAATCGGGAGGCCAGCACATCGAGCGTCACTCCCAGTTCCTGCTCGATGAACGCATCAGCGATGCATTGCACGACGGCGGCTCTCGTCCTGAGGCGGTGCGCGAAGAGGATGTCGGCGTGGATCGCGTTCTCTCCGACGGTCGGCGTCTTCGTGTCGGCGACGCGATAGGTGTCGAGGGCGAGGACGGCCTCCTCCATCGCCGCCACATGGCTACCGTGGCGCTCCAAGGCGTTCTGATAGGCTTCCAGAACGACGGCCGTCTCCATTTCCTTCACCTTGCTCATTGCGCATCTCCGAAAGGCGAGCTCGCAAAGCCCACATCAATCCCTAGCGAAACGCAAAGGCTTCAAAATACTCATCCGAGTTGTTTTAACTGATACGACGAGTTACCCCATTGTGATGGGATGGCGCCGTCACCGAGAGAGATTGCGTCAGCGCCCCCAATTCAAGCCTTTGACGGATGGTTGAGGCTCGCCGATGGAAGCGGAAGAAAGGCCCTCACGCCAATGCGGCTCCTGCACCTTGTGTTGCAAGGTGCTCGGCGTCGCCGCGCTCGACAAGCCGGCGGGCGTCTGGTGCCGGCATTGTCGTCCGAGCCAGGGCTGCGTGATCTACGAGACGAGGCCGCAGGAATGCCGAACCTTCGGTTGCCTGTGGCTTGCCAACCCGAGCTTTCCCGATGAGCTCAAGCCCGAGCGCTCGAAGCTCGTCTTCGTCCTCGAGGCTGAAGGCAAGCGGATCATCGCCTATTGCGATCCGGGCTCGCCGCTCGCCTGGAAAGAAGCGGCGAATTACCGCATGCTCAAGAATATGGCGATGAAATCGGCCGAGACCGGTCGGCAGGTTGTCGTCGCGCTACGCGAGCACTACACGGCGATCCTTCCCGACCGGGACGTGCCTCTTGGCATCGTGAAGCCAGGCCAGCGCATCGTCTATCGGGAGGCGGGCGTGGGCGCGGCGAAACGCCTCGAGCCCGGGGTCGAATAGGAGACTTAGCGAAATCAGATTTGGCGAAATCAGATTTGGCGAAAGAAGGAGAAGGAGCGGCGCATGGGGCTTTCAACGCTCATCATCGGTCTTGCGCTTTTCCTCGGCGGCCACGCCTTCACCATGCATCGGCCGGCCCGCGCCCGGCTCGTCGCGAGGATCGGGGAGGGACCTTACAAGGGTCTCTACTCGCTCGTCTCACTTCTTGGGCTGGTGCTCATCGTTCGCGGCTATGGCGTCTACCGTTCCGCCGGGATGATCCCGCTGTGGTACCCGCCCGCGTTCCTGCGCCACATCACCTTCCTCCTGATGTTGATTGCCTTCGTCCTCATCGCCGCCACCTATCCGCCCTCGCATATCAAGCGCTGGGTGGGGCACCCGATGATCACCGCGGTGATCCTTTGGTCCCTCGGCCACCTTCTGGTGCGCGGGGATCTCGGCTCCATCTTGATGTTCGGCGCCTTCCTTCTTTGGGGGATTCTTGCCCGCATCTCGATGGATCGGCGCGCTCCGGGGGACGTCCAGGGCCCAGCCGCGATCCCGGGCGAACCGCGCTGGCGGACCGACCTTGCGGTGGTGGCGGTTGGCGTCGCGGCTTATTTTCCTTTCGTGATCTGGGGCCACGCCTGGCTCATCGGCGTTAGCCTCGTTTGAGGTTCCGCATGGGCGCGGGGCTCGCCGGCCGCGGCTATACGCTCGCGCCGCGGCATCGGCTCGACCCGAAAGAACTGGCCATTTTCAGCATGTTCGGCTATCAATCGCGCGAATTTCGCGAAACAGAGAATCATTGAGATGAAGAAAGTTCATGCCGATCCCAAGTCGGCGCTCGCCGGCATCTTGAAGGACGGCATGGTGATCCTCTCGGGCGGCTTTGGCCTTGCCGGCATTCCCGAAGCCTTGACGCTCGCCTTGCGCGAATCCGGCGTCAAGGGATTGACCGTGGTCTCGAACAATGCCGGGGTTGACGGCATCGGGCTTGGCTTGCTGCTCGAGACGCGCCAGATCAAGAAGATGATCTCTTCCTATGTGGGCGAGAACAAGCTCTTTGCCCAGCAATATCTGGCGGGGGATCTCGAGCTCGAGTTCAATCCCCAAGGCACGCTCGCCGAGCGCATTCGCGCCGGAGGCGCAGGCATTCCGGCCTTCTTCACCAAGACCGGTGTCGGCACCTTGATCTCCGAAGGCAAGGAAACGCGCGAATTCGATGGCGAGAGCTATGTCATGGAACGCGGCATCGTCGGCGATCTCGCCCTGGTGCACGCCTGGAAGGGCGACACCGAGGGCAATCTCGTGTATCGGAAGACGGCCCGGAACTTCAATCCGATGATGGCCACGGCCGCGAGGATCACGGTCGCCGAGGTCGAGCATCTCGTCGAGCCGGGCGAGCTCAACCCCGACGAGATTCATACGCCCGGCATTTACGTGAAGCGCATCGTGCATGTCCCGGTGGTCGGTGCGAAACGCATCGAGCATCGCACCACGCGGCCGCGTCCGGCGGCTGCCTGACGGCTTGATCGAGGAGACGAGAAATGGCCTGGACCAGGGAACAGATGGCGGCGCGCGCCGCGCGGGAGCTGCAGGACGGCTTCTACGTCAATCTGGGCATCGGCATTCCGACGCTCGTGTCGAACTATATTCCACCGGGGATGAGCGTCGTTCTGCAAAGCGAGAACGGCATGCTCGGCATGGGGCCTTTCCCCTATGAGGGCGAAGAGGATCCCGATCTGATCAACGCCGGCAAGCAAACCATCACCGAGCTGCCGATTACGAGCTATTTCTCGAGCGCGGATTCATTCGCGATGATCCGCGGCGGCCATATCGACTTGTCGATCCTCGGCGCCATGCAGGTGGCCGAGAATGGCGACCTCGCGAATTGGATGATCCCCGGCAAGATGGTCAAGGGCATGGGCGGCGCCATGGATCTCGTGGCCGGCGTCAAGAAGGTCGTCGTGGTCATGGAGCATGTCGCGAAGGACGGGCCGAAATTGCTTCGGCGCTGCACCTTGCCGCTCACCGGCCAGCGCGTGGTGGATCTCGTGATCACCGATCTCGGCGTGTTCTCGATCGACAAGCATGGCAGGCGCGGCATGAGGCTCATCGAACGCGCCGACGGCGTCTCGCTCGACGAGATCCGGTCCAAGACGGAGGCCGCATTCACCGTCGCGGAACAAGCCAGGGCCGCTTGACGGCGGGCCGGTCGTGCTTCGACCGATCAAGCACGAGGGCCCCCGCGAGCAAGGCTTGAGGGGAAAGACGACGCGCCTCGAAGCGCCGGTCCTTGGATGACGACGCTCAGCGACAGCGGGCACGGGGCGCGAGGCGAAAGCCTCGAGGCCCTACCTTGGCGGCAGCTCCTGGGCGGGGCAATCGTGCTCGTGCTCGCGATGCTCGGCACGCTCGGGCCGCGGCTGTTTTCCCAGGCCTCGCTTGCCTCCTTCATCGAGCGGGGCGCCTGTGCGGAGCTTCGCGCGCATTGCCGCGTAAGCGGACCTATTCGCGCCCATCTCTTTCCTTACCCGGCGATCGAGGCGCAGGATGTCACGCTTGCTCTTCCGGACGGCCGCTTGGAAATCCATGCCGCCGAGGCGAGGGCGGAGCTGCGCGCCCTTCCGCTGATCACCGGACGCATCAGCGTCAACCATCTCGATCTCGAAAGGGCGGAGATCGACCTCGTCGCTCCGCCCGGCGGAATGCGCCTCCTCACCTCGGCGAATGATGCGGGGGCGGCACTCCTCGAGGCCATCGCCGCCGCGGACCTTGCCGGCAATCGGCTGACGGGCATCGGGCTCGACCACTCGAGGCTCGTCATCCGCTCCTTGTCCGGCAATCGCGGCCTCGCGGTCGAAGGCCTCTCCGGCTTGGTGGCTTTGCCGCAACGCGGAGGTGATTTCTTCGGGCATTTCGAAGGCTTGATCGATGGCGAGGTCGCACGATTGCACATCGCCGGACCAAGCCTGTCGGAAGTGACGCGCAGTGAAGGCTCCTCGATCAAGGTCGACGCGATGCTGGGCGAGAATTGGCTCAGCTACCGCGGACGCCTCGTCAAAGGTCCGGACCTTGTCGCCGCGGGCACGATGGAGGCGAGTTTGCCGTCGCTGAGACATGTGCTCATCCCGTTGCGAGGCGTGAGCTGGCCGGCTTTTTTGCCCGACATGGATTTCCATCTTGCCGGCCAAACTTTCATCACCAGCCGAGGCGCGGATTTCGAAAACGCCGAATTCACCATCGGCCGCGCGCATTTCGCCGGCGGCATGTCGCTGCGCATGACCGGCGACGGACGGCCCGCCTTGTCCGGAACGCTCGCGGCGCCGCTCATTGAACTTACCGAGCTTCCCTCGTTGCGGCCGGAAGAGATCATGCTTCCGACCTTCGGGCGGCTGCCGGACATCGACCTTCGCTTGTCGGTGCGTCGGGTAAGGATCGGCACCACCCGGCTCGGCGAGATCGCGGCAGGCTTGATCCTCGCCGATCGGCGCCTCGACATGACGCTATCCGAGGGTCTCGAGGGCGAGGCGGGCGCCAAGCTGCACATCGTCGCGACGCCTGACACGGGAGGGGTGGCCGTGAAGGCGCAAGCTTCCTCGGAGAGCATCGATTTCGGAGGGCTCTTGTCGAGCTTCTCGCCTCATCCCCTGTTGACGGGAATGGGAAGCTTCAACCTTTCGCTCGAAGGCCACGGCGGCAATCTCGACGCGCTTGCCCATGCGCTGAGCGGCAAGGCGAATCTGCAATTGCGCAAGGGCGTGGTGTCCCTGCCCGAAGTCACCGCGGAGCCCCTCGCATCGGTCGGCACCGAAAATCCGCTTCCGGTTTCGCCCACGCCGAGCGCGCGTCGATTTTCCGAAGCGAATTTCGCGGGCACCGTGGAGCACGGCATATGGACGGTGAACGACGGCTGGATTGGAGAGGGGCCATCGCAGATCGTCGTTGACGGCACGGTGGATGTGGCCGATCGGGATATCGATCTTTCCTTCGGTGCCGCGGGCGAGGCGCATACCGATCCACCCTGGAGATTGCACGCGGCGGGACCCTGGTCGGGGCCCAGGGTCTGGCGGGAGTCCCCGGCGAAATAGCGTCGGCGCTTCGATCTCTAAAAACACGGTGCGCTTGACGGTGAGCTCGGCAGTGAGCTTGGCGGGTGCGTTGCGGCGCCGATCGGTCTATCATCGCTCAGCCCCGCGCTCTTGGAGGTCAACCGGCGACAGCACCATGACCGAGAGCTCTCACGCCGCAGCCGTCGTCTTCGATCGTTTCGAACGTGTCGTCGATCCGACGCTCTATCAGCCGCTGCCGGCCGATGACCTCATCGGCATGACCGACGTCGTCGATTCGACACAGGCGATCAAGGAAGGGCGTTACAAGGCGGTGAACATGGCGGGCGCCGCCGCGATTACGGCCGTGATGAATGCCGTTCCCGAGGAGAGCTTTCCCTTCGCGTTCGGGGGTGACGGGGCAACGCTCGCCGTGTCCTCGCGCCATGCGGCCGAGGTCCGTGACGCGCTGGCGCGCACCTCGGCTTTCGCCCGCGATGAGCTCGGTCTCGATTTGCGCGCGGCCTTGATCCCGCTCTCGGCCATCCGGAAGGCGGGAGCCGACGTGCGCATGGCTTGGTTCCAACCTTCGCCCGAGGTGCGCTACGCCATGTTTTCGGGCGGGGGGCTTGCTTTCGCCGAGGCGCAGATGAAGGAGGGTCGCTTCGCGATCGAGCCAGCGCCGGCCGGTCAAAGGCCCGACCTTGCCGGCCTTTCCTGCCGCTACATGCCCATCACGAGCAAGAACGGCGTGGTGTTGTCGCTGATCGTCAAACGCGCCGAAGGGGCGAGCGAGGCCGAATATGGCGCGGCCGTCATGGACATCCTCTCGTTGCTGCGCCAGCTCGATCGGAATGGCCATCCGGTACCTGCCGAAGGGCCACCCGTGCGCTGGGGGTCCCAAGGATTCGAGCTCGAGGCGCGCGCCTCGCGGCGCCGGGAAACGCTTGCTTGGCGCAAGCTCAAGCTCGCCTTGATCATCGGGGCGTCTTGGCTGATCCTGAAGACCGGGATGAGGGTCGGCAGCTTCGATCCCGCCCACTATCTGCGCCAGACGACGGACAATACGGATTTTCGCAAATTCGACGACGGCTTGCGCATGACGATCGATTGCAGCGAGGCGACCGCGGACAGCGTCGAGGGGCGGCTTGCCGAGCTGCGCGACGGCGGCATCCTCAGCTTCGGCGCGTTCCGGCAAAAGCAGGCGCTCGTCACCTGCATCGTGCCCGACCCGATGCATAATGATCACATGCATTTTGTCGATGGTGCCGAAGGCGGTTATGCGCTGGCCGCGCGCATGCTCAAGGAGCAGGCAGTCGCCGCGAAGTGATTGCTGCCGGGAGCGATCGTGACCTTGTTGTCACGATCCCGCGAGGCCCTTGCGTCGGTGGAACATTTGTGGAACAAAGCTTGAGAGCGATTGCCGGAAGTGCGGGTAGTCGAGGTCTTGCCAGTCCAACGCAGTGAAAGACTTGTCGGTGCATGATTGGGCAGTGGAAGATTGGTCAGTGAAAGACCGTGCGGTGGAAGATTGGGCAGCGGAAGATTGGGCAGCGGAAGATTGGGCAGTGGAAGATTGGGCAGTGGAAGATTTGGCAGTGGAAGACTTGGCGGGAAATTGGCGCGCGGCTTGCCAGCTGCGTCAAGCTCATGTGAAGTCTCGAAGCGGCCGGCCCTTCGCGGCAGCGAACGCGTTCGGGGAATGAGGTGAGCGTCATGGCGGGAAGCGTCAACAAGGTCATCCTGATCGGAAATCTCGGCAAGGACCCGGAGGTGCGCCGTCTCAACTCCGGCGATCCTGTCGTCTCCTTGCGCATCGCGACGTCCGAGAGTTGGCGCGACAAGGCGACAGGCGAGCGCAAGGAGCGCACCGAATGGCATGACGTGGTGATCTTCAACGAGAATCTCGGGAAGATCGCCGAGCAATATTTGCGGAAGGGCTCGAAAGTCTATGTCGAGGGCCAGCTTCAAAACCGCGAATGGCAAGATCAGCAGGGCAATAAGCGTCGCTCGACGGAGGTCGTGCTGCAACGCTTCCGCGGGGAGCTGACGCTGCTCGATGCGCGCGGCGGAGGCCCAGGCGCGAGCATCGAGGATCCGGGTGAGGCGGGCGCTGCTCAGTTCGGCCGGTCTTCGCCGATGGAGCGCCGGCCGGCGCCGGCGCCGGCGGGCGGCGGGGGCGGCAAATATGCGGGCGAGCTCGACGACGACATTCCGTTCTGACCGGGATCGAAAAAGCGGGAAGCGGCTTTCATAAAGGATCGTGCTCGATCAAATGAGGCTCGATCAAATGGGTAGAGCAGAGATGGCTCATCGGCTTTGAGCCCTCAGCTTTCAGCCGCGATGACAAGGGCCTGGAGTGGGCGGTCACGCGTCGCAGGCCGGGCGATCACGTTTGGCGCGATAGTTCCAGGGCCGCGACCGTTCCATCAATGATGAATTGCACGGCGAGCGCGGCGAGAATGACACCGAGCAGCCGCGTCAGCACGATGTTTCCGGTGACGCCGAGGAGCCGCGCAAAGCGTTGCGCCAGAAGGAACACGAGGGCGCAGCAGGCGAGCACGGCACCGACGAGCGCGATGAGGATGGCAAGAAGGCGCGGATCCGAACCCGCGCGGCCGGCGAGCAGGATTGCGGCCGTGATCGCGCCAGGCCCCGCGAGCAATGGCATGGCGAGCGGGAAGGCCGCGACGTTGCGGATGCGATCGATGGTGACCGCGCTCTGAGCCGCCTGGGCCTTGCGCTCGCCGCGCGCCTGGAACACCATTTCGAAGGCAATCCAGAACAGCAGCATGCCGCCCGCGATGCGAAAAGCGGGCAAACCGATCCCGAGAAGCCTCAAGATTTCTCCGCCCCCGAGCGCGAAGAAGGTCAGGATCGCAAAGGCGATGAGACAGGCCCTGAGCGCCACCTGGCGGCGTTCTCCGTCCGCCATTCCTTCCGTCAGCGCCAGGAATATCGGGGCGAGGCCGGGAGGATCGAGCGTGACGAGCAAGGTCGCGAGTGCGGAGGCGGTGAAATCACGGATCATCGCGCGTCGTCGCTTTCGGCGAATTCATAACGGAATTCTGGCGCAAAGCCATTGAATCGCCCTCCAATCGGGTTACATCCATTCTAGGCCGCAGCGGTCGATTCGGGCCCTTTCCGCGGTCTAACTGAGTATTTCAGTCTCAACGAGGCTTGATCTTGGCCGAAGACGACGACAGCCCTGCCGCAAACGCCGGGCAAAGCGATATCCGCCCGGTTTCCATCACCGACGAGATGAAGCGAAGCTATCTCGATTACGCCATGAGCGTAATCGTGAGCCGCGCCTTGCCGGACGTCCGCGACGGGCTGAAACCGGTGCACCGGCGCATCCTTTACGCGATGCGGGAGCTCAATTTCACGCCGGATCGCTCCTACAACAAATCCGCACGCGTCACCGGCGAGACGATGGGCAAATACCATCCGCATGGCAATCTCGCGATCTACGATGCGCTCGTGCGCATGGCGCAGGAATTCTCGATGCGCCTGCCGCTTATCGACGGGCAGGGCAATTTCGGCTCGATAGACGGCGATCCACCGGCGGCCGAACGCTACACCGAGGTGCGGCTCGAGCGCGCGGCGATGTCGCTGCTCGAGGATCTCGACAAGGACACGGTCGATTTCCGCCCCAACTACGACGGCAAGGAGCGCGAGCCGGTCGTTTTGCCGGCCCGCTTTCCCAACCTCCTCGTCAACGGGGCCGGCGGCATCGCGGTCGGCATGGCGACCAACATCCCGCCGCATAATCTTGGCGAGGTGATCGACGCTTGCGTCGCCTTTATCGACGATCCGGTGATCTCGATCGATGATCTGATGTCGATCGTGCCGGGGCCCGATTTCCCGACCGGCGGCATCATCCTCGGCAAGGCCGGCATCCGCGCCGCCTATCATCTCGGCCGCGGCTCGATCGTGATGCGGGCGCTGACCGAGATCGAGGAGATGCGCAAGGAGCGCGAGGCGATCATCGTCTCGGAAATTCCCTATCAGGTGAACAAGACGACGCTCATCGAGCGCATCGCCGAGCTGGTGCGCGAGAAGAAGATCGAAGGCATCGCGGCGCTGCGCGACGAGAGCGATCGGCGCGGCATGCGTATCGTCATCGAGCTGAAGCGCGACGCGATGGCCGATGTCGTGCTGAACCAGCTCTACCGCTTCACGCCGCTGCAGACGAGCTTCGGCGCCAACATGGTGGCATTGAACGGCGGGCGGCCGCAGACGCTCAATCTTCTCGATTTCCTGCGTGCCTTCGTCGAGTTCCGCGAAGACGTGGTCAGCCGGCGCACCAAGCACCTGCTCGCCAAGGCGCGCGAGCGGGCCCATGTGCTGGTCGGCCTTGCCATCGCGGTTGCCAATATCGACGAGGTGATCCGTCTCATCCGAACCGCTCCCGACCCCAATTCGGCACGCGAAACCCTGATGGGACGCGACTGGCCGGCGAAGGACATGGCGCCTCTCATGGCGCTGATCGACGACCCGCGCCACCGCCTCAAGGAAGATGGCAGCTACCGCCTGTCGGAAGCACAAGCGCGCGCCATCCTCGAGCTTCGCCTGCAACGTCTCACGGCGCTCGGGCGCGACGAGATCGGCGACGACCTGAAGAAGCTCTCGGGGGAGATCGCCGATCACCTCGACGTGCTGCGTTCGCGCGAACGCATCATGTCGATCGTCAAGGCCGAGCTTGCGGAAGTGAAGGAAGCCTTCGCCACGCCGCGGCGCACGCGCATCCTCGATGTCGAGGGCGAGGTCGACGATGAGGACCTCATCCAGCGCGAGGACATGGTCGTGACCTTCAGCCACGCTGGCTATGTCAAACGCGTACCGCTCGTCACGTATCGGGCTCAGCGCCGTGGCGGCAAGGGCCGTTCGGGAATGTCGACGCGCGAGGAGGATTTCGTCTCTCACATCTTCGTGGCTTCGACACACACGCCGATCCTGCTCTTCTCCTCGCGCGGCCAGGCCTACAAGTTCAAGGTTTGGCGGTTGCCGCTCGCGGCGCCCAATGCGCGGGGCAAGGCATTGGTGAACATGCTGCCGCTCGAGGCCGGCGAGCGGATCACGACGATCATGCCGCTGCCCGAGGACGAGGCGAGCTGGGACAAGCTCGACGTGCTCTTCGCCACCGCTTCGGGAAGGGTGCGGCGCAACAAGCTTTCCGATTTCGCCCAGGTCAATCGTTCGG
Source organism: Beijerinckiaceae bacterium (assembly GCA_035949255.1). Classification (GTDB taxonomy): domain Bacteria; phylum Pseudomonadota; class Alphaproteobacteria; order Rhizobiales; family Beijerinckiaceae; genus GAS188. Next base: position 25,663 of record DASZIL010000030.1, read on the forward strand.
GCAAGATCGCCATGAAGCTCGATGCGGGCGATTCCATTCTGGGCGTCGCCATCTGCAGCGAGGCGGACGATGTGCTGCTGACGACGGCACAAGGCCAGTGCATTCGCTTCGCCGTCGGAGAGGTGCGCGTCTTCAAGGGGCGTGATTCCACGGGCGTGCGCGGCATCGCGCTCGGCAAGGGGGATCACCTGATCTCCATGGCGATCCTGCGTCATGTGGAAGCGACGCCCGAGGAGCGGGCGGCCTATCTGCGCATGCGGCGCGCCGTCGCCGGCGAACCGGCGGAAGAGCAAGGCCCCGCCGATGCCGAGGAGGCTGATGCCGGGGGTTCGCTCTCGTCCGAGCGCTACGCCGAAATGTCGGCCGCCGAGGAGGTCATCCTCACCATTTCCGAAAACGGCTACGGCAAGCGGTCCTCGGCTTATGAATACCGCGTCACCGGGCGCGGCGGCAAAGGCATCACCGCCATGGTGGCGAATGAGCGCAACGGCCCGCTCGTCGCCTCGTTCCCGGTGGATCAGGCCGATGAGATCATGCTCGTCACCGATGGCGGCCAGTTGATCCGTTGCCCGGTCGAGGGGATCAGGGTCGCGAGACGGGTCACCCAAGGCGTCATCGTGCTCAACACGGCGGAGGGAGAGCGCGTGGTCTCGGTCGAGCGTGTCGGCGATGAAGGCGAGGGGGACGAACGCCTGCCCGAAGAGGAAGGCGAAACGGGCGATTAGGCTTGGCCGGCTGTTCTTCTCGCAGCATCGACGATGCTGCCCGCGCCGTTCGGCCGCTCAAGCATGATCCACAAAAATGGGAACTTTTTTTGCGGAAAGATCATGCGTCTGAACAATGGATTGAGGGCATGCCCCTCGCTTCATCTCAACCCATTCGGCTCCAGGACCAATACCCAGCGCCCAACGCCCCGCAAGGACGATGAGGCGAAGCTCGAGCCGGACAGGCCTGATCACGCTCTTGCGGCCATAAGGGCGCCGAAGGGATGTGCGTTGGACTTCAAGCCTCCGAACGGGTTTTGAGCTAAACCCGCAGCATGTGGTCCGGCGCCCTTTTTGCGCTCAACGCGCTTTTGAACCTTGGCTTGGCGCTTGCGCTCGCCTGGGCGCTGCCGGCTTCGGCCTTTGGCGCCTTCACGGTCTATTTGGCGGCGGCGCTCCTGTTGGGAAATCTCGCTTATGATTGGGTGCGGCTCAGCGCCATTCGCTTCTACACGCCGCTAGCGCGGACCCGGGAGCCGGCGTTACGCGCCACGCTCGACGTCGCGTTTTGCGCGTCCACCGGGTTGGCGCTCGCGCTCGCGCTCATCGCTACTTTTTCGGGAGCCTTGCCAGAGCCAAGCCTGGCATCGCTCGCGGCGCTCTTCGCGGTCACCGCGGCGAACGCCTCCTTCGAATATTGGACGGCCTTGTGCCGCGCGCGATTTGACGCGCGCCGCTACGCGGTCATGGTCGGGGCGCGCAGCCTTCTCACCTTCGGTCTTGCGGTCTCGGTCGCGCTTCTCAGCGCCTCCTTCGTCACGACCTCCTTCGCGCTCGCCGTCGCCATTCTTCCGTCGGTCCTTTACGGCGCGATGCGGCTCAAGGATAAAGAGGCTCTCGCCTCGCTTGCAAGCCTCGCCTTGGCGATGCGCTTTGCCCGCTACGCGACGCCGATGGTGGTCGCCGAGGGTTGCTATCTCCTTGTCGCGGTCATCAATCGCACTTTCCTCGCGCGCGGCGTTTCGCTCGCGGAAACCGGCGCTTATGCGCTCACCTTCGACCTCGCATTCCGCGCGCTCGCCGTTACGGCCTCGGTGGGCGATGCGGTGCTGTTCCCGCGGCTTGTCGCCAATCTTCATCAGCAGGGCGCTGCACGCACACGCGAGGAGATTGCGCGGAACATCGCGGTGATGCTTCTCGTGCTCACACCCGCGGCACTCGGTTTCGCGCTTGTCGCCGCGCCTCTGGCACAGCTCATCCTCGCCGAGCATTTCCGCGCCGTCTTTGCGCGCTACGCGCCCCTCGCGGTCGCCGCGGGCTTCGCCTATACGGCGCAAAGCTTCGTGCTGCGCCCTGCCTTCCAGGTCGAGCTGCGCACCGGCGACATTTCGATTGCGGCCGTCGCCGCCGTCGCGGTCGATATCGCCGTGCTGACGCTTTTGCCCGTCGATGGGCTTTTGGCGGCATCGCTTGCCCATCTTGCGGCAATGGGCATGGGCCTCGCTCTCGTCCTGCGGCGCGCCATCGCGGGCCGCATCATCGATTGGCCTTTGCGGGACATCGCCAAGATCGCGGCCGGCTCACTGCTCCTCGCCGCCTGCGTAGCGCCGCTCAGCTTCGAGGGGCATGAGCTCCTGACGCTCATGGCGCGCGCGGCCGCGGGCTTCCTGGTCTACGCGGCGACGGTGTGGCTCCTCGACGTCGCGGGCTTGCGCGCCTTCGTCAAGCGTGGAGCCGGGCCGCCGCGAGAGGAGGTAAAGCAAAGCGGGGCGCCCGGAGCATCCCCCATATGAGCCCTGGAGCATGCTGGCTCTAAGTGGAATCGCCACTATGCCAACCCATTCGACAATTCCTCGGCATCGGGATGCGGGTCAAATTCTCGGCTCAAATTATCCTTGGCCGCATTGAAGCGCCCCCCTATAACCAGGAAGTCACGCGGGCGTGGCGAAATTGGTAGACGCAACGGACTTAAACACAAATTGAGTGCTCTCCGGGAAACCGGGAAGTAGAACTGCCCAAAGTCGGGGGAACCTGTCAGATGGCAATCCCGAGCCAAGCCCGGCGACGGGAAGGTGTAGAGACTAGACGGGTAGCGCCTAAAGTGTGTCGCTGGAACCGGCGCACGCCAAGGCGAAGGGATAGTCCAGACCACAAACGCGCCGAGCGCGGCGGCGAAAGCCGTAGCTGGTAAGAAAATCCGTAGGGCAGCAATGCCTGTGCCGGTTCAAGTCCGGCCGCCCGCACCAAATTCCTCTTGCCGCTCAAGAGGGCGGCCGCGCGTCTCGAGCCTCTGAGCACCGGCGACATCGGTCGTCACGCCGCGGTCACGCCATCTATTTCTTCTCGAGCATGTTCCGTCCTTGCCGCTCGACCAAGGCCCGCGCCTTGGAGGCAAGCATCATGAGAATGCGAGGCAGCTGAACCGCGAGGCGAACATTGGCCTCCGCGACGTCGATGGTTCCGCTGGCCGCCTGACCCAACACCGTAACCCGGAAATCCAAATGGTCTTCCGTCCATGCCTCGTCGATGACCGACAGCTTCCCGGCGAAGCTTTCCTTGATTCGTTCGAGCCCGGATCGGATACGGCGGCTGGCTTCGGCCTTCCCAAGGTTGTGCGGAATGAGCACGACCAGCGGCGGGGAAGGATCAGCCATGTGTCACCTTTCTTTTGGCTCGAGTGACCCGATGGGTCAGAGGGGCTTTGCGTTCCTTTCCTCCTCGAAGGTCACGGCCACATTGGCGTTTGCCGATAGGCGAACCTTGTTGCCCTCCACTCCGGCGACGAGCTCGGTCGAGATGTAATGATGGTGGCCTCGATGTGCGCCCTCGCCACTGTCTTTCTTGGTCAGCTTGATCCGGTTGCCCTCGAGGTGGTCGACGGTGCCGACGTGAACGCCGTCCGCGCCGATGACTTCCATATGCTCCTTGATCGATTTCAGATCGGGCATCTTCGTCCTCCATTGCTGAGAGGAGAACGCGCCTCACCGGCTCGAGTTCAGTGGCGGATGCAAACTCCTGTCGCGCGTGGCACTGCGTCGCGGCAACCCGTCCCGCGGATCACGTGATCGGAAGGCCGAGGTGAGTTCGGAAGCGGTTCTTCAAATGCACCGCGTCACGAGGCGGAAGCGAGCGCGGCACGTTCTCGGCCTTCACCTTGATGACGTAGAGGCGTGGCCCCTTCGGTTTGCGGCCCAGCTCGACGCGCAAGGCCTCGATCTCCTTGAGGCTGCGCAGGACGCGAGCCTCGAGCCCGCAGGCTTGCGCGACCCTGGCGATATCGAGCCCGTGGCCCGTGTGGCTCCTCTGCATTCCGGTCTCGCCGAAATGGCCGTTGTCGATCACGACGATCGTCAAATTCCTCGGCTTGGCGACCGCGATCGTCGCGAGGCCGCCGAGGCCCATGAGCTGCTCGCCGTCCCCGGTGATCACGAGCACATTGCGTTCGGGCCTTGCTTGCGCGAGGCCAAGGCCCATGAGCGCCGCGGCGCCCATGGCGCCCCAGAGGTAATAATTCGCGTCATGATCGCCCGCGGCATGCACGTCATAGCCCGGTGAGCCAAGGCCGCAGACCACGAGGTGGTCGCCGCGATCCTTCAAGAGGGCGGCCACGGCCTCACGCCGGTCGAGCCCGCGCAAATCGTTCATGGCGCTCACCACTTCTTCCGTCCGAGCATGCGCTGCGAGATCAGCACCGCAACCTGCTGATCGGCTTCATAGGCAAGCGTGATGGCGGAGCCGACCATATCGATCAGGTCTTGGGGCGTATCGGCGCGCAGGGTGCGAACCCCGATGGCGTTGAGGGCGGGTTCCGTTGCCTGTCCCATCGGTACTTGCCAGGGGTTGAACTCGGCCCATTCGCCGCGCATGGTGACCAGCATCAAGAGGGGGAAACGCGAGATGGTGGCGAGCGAAAGCATGTTGATGCAATTGCCGACCCCGCTCGATTGCATCAACACGACGCTCCGCATCCCGCCGAGCCAGGCGCCCGCCGCGATGGCGACGCCTTCTTCCTCTGTCGTCAGCACATTCGAGGTGACGTTCTCATCGGCGATGAAGAGCTCGATGAGCTCGGAATGGCCGGCATCCGGCACGAAGGCCATGTGCCTGACATCGGCGCCTCGCAGTGCCCGGTAAAGGGCGTGCGGCCAGTCTCGCGTTCCGCTTGCAATGGTTTTGCGCGCGCCCCCTTCGGCCTTGCGGGCGCGCGCGCCGCCCGCCGCCGCCTTTTTCCCCGTCAACGCCACCCAGCAGCCCTCCTGACGATGCAAGATTCCCATCTTTGCGCGAATGGCGCATGAAGGCTAGTTTGCCCGCGTGATGCGCGAGCTTAGTGCACAGATGACCGACCCTCTTGATCACCAGGAGATCCGCGAAGCGGTTCGCAAGCTTTGCGAGGGCTTCCCGCCGGAATATTGGCGCAAGCTCGATAGGGAGATGGCTTACCCGTCGGAATTCGTCGCGGCGCTAGGAGAAGCGGGTTTCCTTGCCGCCCTCATCCCCGAGGACCATGGCGGAGCGGGGCTTCCCTTGTCGGCGGCCGCCGCGATCCTCGAGGAGATCCAGCATTCGGGCGGCAATGGCGGCGCCTGCCACGCGCAGATGTACATCATGGGCACAATGCTTCGCCACGGCAGCGAAGCGCAAAAGCGCGCCTACCTGCCGCGCATCGCCTCGGGCGAGCTTCGCTTGCAGGCCTTCGGCGTCACCGAGCCGACGAGCGGGACCGACACGGGCTCGATCAAGACCTTCGCAAGACGCGAGGGCGACCATTACGTGATCAACGGCCAGAAGATCTGGACGAGCCGGGCCGAGCATTCCGACCTGATGCTGCTCCTTGCGCGCACGGCGCCGAAGGAGGCCGGGAAAAAGCGCACCGATGGCCTCTCGGTTTTCGTCGTCGACATGCGGGCGGCGAAATCGGCGGGCCTCAGCATCCGCCCGATCCGCACCATGATGAACCATGCGACGACCGAGGTGTTCTTCGACGATGTGCGCGTGCCGGCCGAGAACCTCATCGGCGAGGAGGGCAAGGGCTTTCGCTATGTCCTTTCCGGCATGAATGCCGAGCGCATCTTGATCGCGGCCGAATGCATCGGCGATGCCAAATGGTTCATCGAGAAGGCTTCCGCCTACGCGCGTGAACGCGTCGTCTTCGACCGGCCGATCGGCCAGAACCAAGGCGTGCAATTTCCGCTCGCCAAGGCTTATGCCGCCATGCGCGCCGCCGAGCTCATGGTGCGCGAGGCGATCCGCCGCTACGAGGCGGGAGCAGATTGCGGCGCAGAGGCCAATATGGCGAAGATGCTCGCGGCAGACGCCTCTTGGGAGGCCGCGAACGCTTGCGTGCAGACGCATGGCGGCTTCGGTTTTGCCGAGGAATACGACATCGAGCGCAAGTTTCGCGAGACGCGCCTCTATCAGGTGGCGCCGATCTCAACGAACCTCATCCTCTCCTATCTCGCCGAGCATGTGCTCGGCTTGCCGCGTTCTCACTGACGCCACGGCGCGCCAAGGCCGGCTTTGCGGCTCCGCAACTCGGGTCCCAGACAGATTTCAACACCAAGCGAGGTCCATCATGCGAAGTCGATCGATGCTCTCGGTCGTTGGTTGCCATGCGGAGGGGGAGGTCGGCGATGTCGTCATCGGCGGTTTCCTGCCGCCGAAGGGCGCCACCATGTTCGAGCGCATGCGCGTCATGGAGCGCGACTTCGATCATATCCGCCGCTTTCTTCTGTGCGAGCCGCGCGGCAGCGTCTGCCGCCACGTCAACATTCTCACCCCGCCGATCAATCCTCAGTGCGATGTCGGCGTGATCATCATGGAACCGACCGAATATGTGCCGATGTCCGGCTCGAACCTCATTTGCACCGTCACCGTGCTCTTGGAGACCGGCATGGTGCCGATGAAGGAGCCGGAAACGGTCGTGTGGGTCGACACGCCGGCCGGTCCGATCAAGGCGGTGGCGCGCTGCGAGGCCGGCAAATGCCGCTCGGTCGAGTTCGAGAACGTGCCGAGCTTCGTCGACAAGCTCGATGCGAAGCTCGAGGTCGAAGGCCATGGCACGGTCGAGATCGATGTCGCTTATGGCGGCATGTTCTACGCCATCGTCGATGCCACAAGGCTCGGCTTCCGCATCGAGCCCTCGGAGGCGCGCGAGCTCGCGGTGCTCGGCGAACGCATCAGGCTCGCGGCGCGCGAGCAGCTTGGCGTCGTCCATCCGCAAAATTCAGGGATAAGCGGCGTCTCGATCGTGCAATTCGACAGGCCGTTCGAAGGCGTCGGCAAGGTCACGCGCAACACCTGCATTGTCGCGCCCGGCCGCTCCGACAGGAGCCCGACCGGCACGGGTACTTCGGCGCGGCTCGCCGTGCTCCACGCGAGGGGGATGATGAAGGTGGGCGATGCCATGACGCATGAATCGATCATCGGCTCGCGTTTTCACGGGCGCATCCTGGCGGAGACGAAAATCGGAGATCGGAAGGCCATCATCCCGGCGATCGAAGGGCGGGCCTGGATCACCGGCTTCCACAATTATCTGCTTGATCCCGAGGATCCTTATCCGCAAGGCTATGTCGTGTCGGACAGTTGGGGCGTCACGGGGACGGTGACGCAGTAGCCGCGCTCGGTTCGGGACGAGCCCGCCTTACTCAGTGGTCGGCAAATTGCTGGCATGCGACAACCAAGGGGCGCGCGAACCCCAGCAGGAATCGATTGTAGGCGAAACGCCCGGATCCTCGAAAAGAGAGCCCGCGGGAATGATGACTTCTCGACCGCTGCGCGTGTTGTGGGGAAGTGGTGAGCCGCACAGCCTGCAAAAAGAGGTTGAGAAGCTTCGGGCCTCGGGAAGATCGAAGCGCACCACGTGTTCCTGTCCGCCTTTCCAACGGAAAGCAGGCGGAAGAACATACGCGTTCGCAGCAAAGGCGCTGCCAGTTGCGTTGCGGCACCGCGAGCAGTGGCACTTCACGAACTTGGTGAACGGAAGCTCAGCTTCGAAGCCGACCGACTTGCAGAGGCATCCCCCTCGCACCACTCTCATCTGTTCCTCATCCCAACATGCATTTGCTGTGTTTGACGCGTAATTCGCACGGAAGCTGGCGCACTTTCCTGCCGCGCGTCAGATCCCCTTTTTGCGCCTCCTCTGCGCGAGCGTCCGCAATCTCAACGCGTTGAGCTTGATGAAGCCGCCCGCGTCGCGGTGATCGTAGGCGACAGCGCCTTCCTCGAAGGTGACGAGCTCCTTATCGTAGAGCGAGAAGGGGCTTTCGCGTCCGATGGTCCAGGCGGAGCCTTTGTAAAGCTTGAGTGTCGCGCGGCCGGTGACGGCGCCTTGGCTCTTGTCGATCAGCGCCTGGAGCATCTCGCGCTCCGGCGAGAACCAGAAGCCGTTGTAGATGAGCTCGGCATATCGCGGCATGATCTCGTCCTTGAGATGAGCCGCGCCGCGGTCGAGCGTGATGCTCTCGATGGCGCGATGCGCCTGCAACAGAATCGTGCCGCCCGGCGTCTCATACATGCCGCGCGACTTCATGCCGACGAAGCGGTTCTCGACGAGATCGAGCCGGCCGATGCCGTTCGCGCGGCCAAGCTCGTTCAGCCTCGCGAGGAGCGACGCCGGCGAGAGTTTCTTGCCGTCGATCGCGACGGGATCGCCCTTCTCGAAATCGATGGTGATGACGGTCGGCTTGTCGGGCGCGGCCTCGGGGTCGATGGTGCGCGAATAGACGTAATCGGGCACCTCGCTCGCCGGGTCCTCGAGCACCCTCCCCTCCGAAGAGGCATGCAGCAGATTGGCATCGACGGAGAATGGCGCTTCGCCGCGCTTGTTTTTGGCGATCGGGATCTGGTTCTTTTCGGCGAAGTCGAGAAGGGCGGTGCGGCTCGCGAGGTCCCATTCACGCCAAGGCGCGATCACGGTGATGTCTGGCTTCAAGGCATAATATGCGAGCTCGAAGCGCACCTGGTCGTTCCCTTTGCCGGTCGCCCCGTGGGCGACCGCGTCGGCTCCGGTCTTCTCCGCGATCTCGATCTGCTTCTTCGCCGTCAGGGGGCGGGCAATGGAAGTTCCCAGGAGATAAAGCCCCTCATATTGCGCGTTGGCGCGGAACATCGGGAAGACGTAATCGCGCGCGAATTCCTCCCGCACGTCCTCTATGAAGATATTTTCTGGCTTGATGCCGAGAAGAATGGCCTTCTGGCGCGCGCTCTCCAATTCGTCGCCCTGGCCGAGATCGGCCGTGAAGGTCACGACCTCGCAGCCATAAGTTTGCTGCAGCCATTTCAAAATGATCGAGGTGTCGAGACCGCCCGAATAGGCGAGCACCACCTTCTTCACAGCTTTTCTTGTCATGAGAGGCAAATTCCTGATTGCGGCCGCTTCTACGCATGCTGGCGCGAGGGAAGCAAGGGGTGGTCCGCGCGGCCCGCACCGACTTGCCGAAGGGATGCCACGCCAAGCTCCGCGGCTCGCGGCGCGATGCAGTCTCGACCTTCGAAGGAAGGAGCGCGCTGAAAGCCGGACGTCAGCCCGCCGCGGTCGAGACCAAAGGTCGCACCGGCTTAGGCTTGCGCTGGAGTATGATTCCTCGCGTCGCGTTGATTCGTCTGCGTAGAGGGCGGCCAATTAATGCGAGGACCATCATGCGCATATTCGTGGTTGCAGCCATGCTTGCGCTTGCCTCCCCGGTGAGCGCTCACGACTACTGGTCGGACGGGCGTCGCGTCGATCCGGTGACCAAGAATCTGTGCTGTTCGGGGGCCGACACCAAGGAGCTCGACCCGTCATTGGTGAGGCAGGAGAAAGGGGGTTATCTTCTCATCGACACGAACGAATTCATTCCGTTCGAGCGCGTCCAGCCCTCTCCCGACAATGCAATCTGGGTGTCGCGTTGGGGCGGGACGAGCAAATGCTTCTTCTACCCCTCGTCGTATTAGACAAGACCGGCGCATAGAGAGAGCGCTTCGTTCCTCTTCGAGGCGAGGCCGAAACTCGAGGCCAAGAGCCCGCGAAGCGGGAGGGCGGAGCCTTCAATACCGCTCTAAGGGTCGGCCGGTGGTCTCGGCGAGCTTTTTCTTGGGCCTCGCGCCAGCAGGCGCATAATACCCCGCCGCTTTCTTCGCCTCGATCTCGACCGACGCGTCTTGCGGCACCAGCCCCTCGGGGATTGGTACCCGTTCGACGATCTCGATGCCGGATGTGACGAGGGCGTCGTATTTCATGTTCGACATCGACACGAAGCGGTCGATGCGCGTGATGCCGAGCCAATGGATCACGTCGGGCATCAGCTCCTGGAAGCGCGCGTCCTGCACGCCCGCGACGCATTCGGTGCGCTCGAAATAGGTCGCCGCCGTGTCGCCGCCCTCTTGGCGCTTCCTGGCATTGTAGACGAGGAACTTCGTTACCTCGCCGAGCGCCCGGCCCTCCTTGCGCATGTAGACGATGAGGCCGGCGCCGCCACGCTGCGCCTCGCGCACGCACTCCTCGACGCCATGCACGAGATAAGGCCGGCAGGTGCAGATGTCGGAACCGAAAACGTCCGAGCCGTTGCATTCGTCATGTACGCGGCAGGTGAGGCTGCGTCTTTTATCGGTCAAGGCTTCGATCTCGCCGAAGATATAAAGGGTCGCTCCGCCGATCGGCGGCAGGAAAACCGAAAGGTCCGGTCGTGTCACGAGCTCGGGGAACATGCCCCCGGTCTGCTCGAACAAGGTGCGACGTAGCCGCGATTCAGGGACGCCGAAACGCTCGGCGACGCCCGGAAGATACCAGACCGGGTCGATCGCCACTTTGGTGACGGCGATCTCGCCTGATTTTTTCAAGATCTTGCGGTCGGGCTTGAGGCGTTTCTCGGAAAGCGCCGTCAGAATCTCGGGAAGGTTGAGCCTCGCCTTGGTCACCGCGATCGTCGGGCGGATGTCGAGCCCCTCGGCGATCTCGCGGGCGAAGACGTCCTGCACCACATGGCCGAACGGATCGAGCGAGACGATCTTGCCGGGCGCGTGCCATTGCGGATGCGGGCCGATGGTAACGACCGGGCTCGTGTTGGTGAGATCGGGCTTCGCGAGCGGGTTGAGCGCGCCGGACGACACGGCCAATGCCCGGTAAAGTCCATAAGCGCCGCCATGGGCGCCAATCACATTGCGATCGGAGGGGCGCGTGGTGGTGCCGATGAGGGGGCCGCGCTCGGCCGCCGTCGCCGCGCCCCAGCGGATGGGGCTGCGCGGCGCGATGGCGCCGGGCTCGGGGTGAGAGGTGAGGCGGATATGTTGCGATCGGTTCGGCGTGGTCATCTCGAAGGACCTCGGCAAGCCGGGTCGTGCGTGTTTTCGAATCGATCAGGCCCTCCAGCGGAGCGGGAGGGCCTGGCGGCTCGGCACAACCGGCAAGTTGCAAAACCCATGGTCGCGCTATTGCATGCCGGCGTCAACTGTCGCCGGTCGACCTCGGTCGACCCTGGGTTTGCCTTATCTTTGCACCACCCCCATCCCCTTGGCGGTGAGCTCGGCCTCGATGAGGCGGCGGGCCTCGGGGTTCTGCAGCTCGAATTCGATATCGATCGCCGTCGTCTTGGCGAAGGGCGAGGCAAAAATCCGGTCGTGCCAGACCTCGACGATATTGCCGCCGTGCCTCGCGATGATCGAGGTGATTTCGGCAAGCTCGCCCGCGGCGTCGAGCGTGGTCACTGTGAGGCGAACGAGGCGCCCGCGCCGGGCGAGCGAGCGGTGCAGGACTGAAACCAAAAGTTGCAGGTCGATGTTGCCGCCGCAGAGCACCGCTCCGACCTTACGCCCCTCGAACAGCTCCCGGCGGGTTGCGACCGCGGCGACGCCGGCGGCGCCCGCGCCTTCGGTGAGCGTCTTCTCGATCTCGAGGAGCAGCGCCACCGCGTCTTCGATAGCCGATTCCGGCACGACCAGCATGGCGTCGACCTTGGCGCGCACGATCTCGCGCGTGAGGCGCCCCGGCTCCTTCACCGCGATGCCTTCGGCGACCGAGGGACCGCCGGCGACCGTCGAGCGCGCGGCGCCGAGCAGGCCGGCCATCCCCGAATAGAGCTCCGTCTGCACGCCGAGCACGCGGATCTCCGGCTTCATCGCCTTGGCGGCGGTCGCGATGCCGCCGATCAAGCCGCCGCCTCCGACGGGCACGACCAAGGTGTCGAGCTCCGGGACCTGGTTCAGCATCTCGATGCCGGCCGTGCCTTGGCCCGCGACGATCGCGGGATCATCGAAGGGATGGCATAAAATGAGTCCGCGCTCCGCCGTCAGGGTCGGCAGGAGCTCCGCGGCGTCCGCGAAGGTCTTGCCGTGCAGGATTACTTCGGCCCCGAAGCCGCGCGCGCCCATGACTTTCACTGCGGGCGCCGTCACCGGCATGACGATCGTTGCCTTCACGCCGACGCGGCGCGCGTGGAAAGCGAGCGCCAAGGCATGGTTTCCGGCCGAAACCGCGACCACCCCTTTCTCGCGTTCCTCCGGCGTCAACAGCAGCAGCTTGTTCAGCGCACCGCGTTCCTTGAAGGAGGCGGTGAAGTTCAGGTTCTCGAATTTCAGCCACAACTCGCAGCCGAACATCTGCGAGAGCGTGCGCGAATGAAGAAAAGGCGTCGGCGGAATGGTCGGGCGGATGCGCGCCTCGGCGGCGCGGATATCGGCGAGGGTCGGCAGCGAATGGGGCATCGCGCGGCTCCGGCAAGACCTTCCTTTACACCTCGCCGAAACCGAAGTCGCGGTCGCGGGTCACGCGAAAGTGATCCCAATGCGGGGTCTGTCACACGCCAGACGCAAGTCGCGACGCTAGTATGGGGCCACGAATCTGGA
>DASZIL010000031.1:0-27972 GCA_035949255.1 Beijerinckiaceae bacterium
GAACTCCTTCTCATAGCGCTGGTAGATATCGGCGCGCGGCGACTTCGCGAGGACGACGTCGATCTTCTGTCCCGCGAAGCGCTTCCAATCGAATTGCGATTGCGCATTGGCCTTGCGCACGAAAGCGGGTGCGCCGAGCGCCAAGGCCGCCGCGCCCGTCTGCATGAGGCGCCGGCGGGAAGGGCGCGCGCTGCTGTGCTGCGACATTGGCAAAGTCTCCTTCATGCTTCCTTCCCGATGGCGCCCCGTTTGATGGTGTTCCGGCGCGCCAGCTTGCGGACCGCTTTCTCAAGACGGCCCTGAATTTGCTCGGAATCTAGAAGCCTTCGCGGGCGAGGGCAATCGCCAAGAGGCGCTGCCGAGAGGCGCTGCCAAGAAGTGCTGCCAAGTGGCACTGCCAAAGAGGCTCTGCGCTGGCGCCGCATTGTGGCGCGAGCGCCTTTCTCATAAAGCTCGCGCTTGCTTCAGTGGAGATTCCCATGCCCGCCGCCGAGCTCAAAGGCGTTTTCCCCTATCTTGTCTCGCCCGTCGATGCGCGAGGCCGCATCAAGACGGATGTGCTCACCACGCTCGTCGAGCATTTGATCGAGGCTGGCGTGCATGGCCTCACGCCGCTCGGCTCCACTGGCGAATTTGCTTATCTCGACACCAAGCAGCGGATCGAGATCGTCGAATGCGTGGTGCGTGCGGCGCGCGGGCGCGTGCCCGTCGTCGCCGGCGTCGCCTCGACCACGACGACCGGCGCGGTCGAACTTGCGAAGACATTCGTCTCGCTCGGCGTCGACGGTGTGCTCGCGATCCTCGAAGCCTATTTTCCGATCCCGGACGCGGGCGTCGAAGCCTATTTCAAGGCGATCGCTGACGCCGTCCCCTGCCCCATCGTGCTCTACACCAATCCGCAATTTCAGCGATCCGATCTTTCGCTTCCCGTGATCAAGCGGCTCTCGGCGGTCGAGAACATCCGCTACATCAAGGATGCCTCGACGAATACGGGACGGCTCCTGTCGATCCTGAACGCGACCGAGGGGCGGATGAAGGTCTTCTCCGCCTCGGCCCATATCCCGGCCTGCGTGATGCTAATCGGCGGCGTCGGCTGGATGGCGGGGCCTGCCTGCATCATTCCGCGCGAAAGCGTCGCGCTCTATGAGCTCACGCGAAACGGGAAATGGGAAGAGGCGATGCGCTTGCAGCGCAAATTATGGATGGTGAACGAGGCCTTCGCCAAATACTCGCTCGCCGCCTGCATCAAGGGCGCGCTCGAAATTCAAGGCTTCGCCGTCGGCGATCCGCTACCGCCACAATCCGCGCTCAGCGCTGAAGGGCGCGAGGAGCTGCGGAATGTGTTGTGGCGAGTAGCGAGTAGTGAAGAGGGAGTGAAAAGTGAAAAGTGAAAAGTGAGAGACAGGGAGAGCCTCTTCACTCTTCACTCTTCACTCTTCACTCTTCACTCTTCACTCTTCACCACTCGCCGGTGCTGGCAAAAACGCGTCAGTGCGTCCCATGAGGCGGTAGGCGAGAAGCCCGACCCATTCCTTGGTCACGACATCCGTGAGACGGAGCCCTCGCGCGACCTCGTAGAAGCCACGCCAGGCATAGCGCGGGCCGGTGGCGCGGAAATCGACAGGGTACGGGACCACCGGAAAGCCCGCCTGCCGAAAGCAACCGACGGCGCGCGGCATGTGCCAGGCGGAGGTGACGAGGAGCCAGGTCTCGCCCTCGCCCGGCCGCGCGAGCTCGCGCGTGAAGATCGCATTCTCATAGGTCGAGCGCGAACGGCTCTCGACCGTGATGCGAGAAGGCTCGACGCCGAGCGTCTCGGCGTAGCGGCGGATGAGGTCGGCCTCGGGCTTGCCGCCCGGGTCGAAAAGATCACGGCCTCCCGAGACGATGATTTTCGCCGAAGGGTAGCGACGCGCCAGATCCCCGAGCGCAAGGATGCGCTCGCCCGCATCGTTGAGCGAGAGCGCATCGATCTCCTCGGTATCGTAAGGGCGAAGCCCGCCGCCGAGCACGATGAAGCCCGTGATGTGCTCAGGCAGCGGGCGCAATTGCGGAAAGCGCGTCTCGAGCGGCGTCGCCAGCCAATAGCTGAGGGGAGACAAGCCGCACAAGAGGAGGCCGGCGGTGCCGAGCGCACCGATGATGAGCGCCTTGCGGGAGACCTTGCGGATGAAGCCCGCCGCGATGCCGATGAAGACGAGAAGCGTGAGGGAGTTCGACGGCGTCGCAGCGAACCAGAGGGCCTTGCCGAGGATGAACACGCCGGCCTCAGCGCGCCGCGGCGCCACGGCCCGCGAGCTTGCGCAAGCTCAGCGCTCGCGAGGCGACGAGGTCCGAGGCGCAGGACGCGGCCGAAAGCTCGGCATCGCTCCCCGCCAGCGCATGCGCCACGGCGCAAAGATCGCGAAGATCAAGCTCGAACTGCGCTTGCGAGGCGCGCAGCAAATGCCGGTCGGCATCGCCGAGCCGCGCATCAAGAGCGTGATAGCTCTCTCGCGCGATCACATTCCAGGCCTCTTCACGCCGCTTCTCGCAAGCGACCGTCACGCTCGCGTTCGCCGCGCGAGACACATCCGCGAGGCATTGGCGAAGGACGCGATCGCCGCATTCATGCGGGTCGCGGCCGCGCATCGAAGGATCGGCAAGACAAGCCTCGATCGAAGCCGCATCCGCCTCCGCGCCCGCTGGCGGCGGAGCCGCGCTCGCATCGGCCGCGAGCCAAAGGCAAGGGGCGAGCAGCAAGGCCACGGCCGCAAGGCGCGCGCCCTCGCTTCGTCGCGGGATGAAGGTTCGGGCGCTCATCCCTTGCTTTTCGATTGGGCTTCGTAGCGCGCCTTGGTCTCGGCGTTCATCGGGTAAAGGCCCGGCAGTGCCGCCCCCTTTTCCACCTCGCCGACGATCCAGGCCTCCATGCGTTCCTGCTCGGTCGCCGCGGCAGCGACCTCGGCGGTGAGCGCTGCCGGAATCACGACCGCGCCGTCGTCATCGGCCACGATCACATCGCCGGGGAACACGGCAACGCCGCCGCAACCGATCGGCTCTTGCCAATTCACGAAGGTGAGGCCGGCGACCGAGGCCGGCGCCGCGGCGCCCTGGCACCAGATGGGAAGCCCCGTGCCGATGACGCCGACGAGGTCGCGCATGACGCCGTCCGTCACGACGCCCGCGACGCCGCGCTTCCTCATGCGCAGGGACAGAATGTCGCCGAAAATTCCCGCGTCCGTCACGCCCATGGCGTCGACCACCGCTACGCAGCCTTCCGGCATGGCTTCGATAGCGGCGCGGGTCGAGATCGGGGCGGACCAGGATTCGGGCGTCGCCAGATCCTCGCGCGCCGGGACGAAACGCAAGGTGAAGGCTTCCCCGACGATGCGTTTGCCGCTCGCCGTCGAAAGCGGCTTCGGGCCGCGCATGTAGCTTCGGCGAATGCCTTTCTTCAAGAGCACGGTCGTGAGCGTCGCCGTCGTGACGGCGAGAAGGCGATCGCGGATATCTCGTGACAACATGGACGTCTCCGGCGCGGTCCTGATGAAGCTTGAAGTCAGCCAAGGGCGGGAAAGGCCTCCCGCCTCGCCCGCTCCCGTCTCTCCGGCGGCGCGCTTCCTGTCAACCATTCTGGAAAAAACAGGGCTTCGC
Organism: Beijerinckiaceae bacterium; assembly: GCA_035949255.1. Classification (GTDB taxonomy): domain Bacteria; phylum Pseudomonadota; class Alphaproteobacteria; order Rhizobiales; family Beijerinckiaceae; genus GAS188. Next base: position 3,637 of record DASZIL010000031.1, read on the forward strand.
CTTACCCTCGCGCGCTCTCAGCGCTCGGGCTCACCGATCGTGACGGCGATGTCGCTGAGGCCGACGACGCCACCGTTCAGCTTGTCGCCGGGCTTCACCGCGCCGACGCCGGCCGGCGTGCCGCTGAAGATCAAATCGCCCGGCTCGAGGCGCATCGATTGCGACAGGATCGAGATGATGTCCGGAATCGGCCAGATGAGCTCGGAAAGGTCGCCATCCTGCTTCACGGCGCCATTGACCGAAAGCCAGATGCGGCCCTTCTCCGGATGCCCGACCTCGGCGGCACGGTGGATCGGCGCGCAAGGCGCGGAGCGGTCGAAGCCTTTGCCGAAATCCCAGGGGCGGCCCATGTCCTTCGCCTGCTGCTGGAGATCGCGGCGGGTGAGATCGAGCCCGCAAGCGTAGCCGAAGACGAGATCGAGCGCCTTGTCGCGCGCGATGTTCCGTCCGCCTTTCGCGAGCGCAACGACCATCTCCATCTCGTAATGCAGCTCCTTCGTCTGCGGCGGATAGGGAAGCGTGGAGCCTGAGTCCACGATCGCGTCCGCTGGTTTCATGAAGAAGAAGGGCGGTTCGCGATCGGGGTCCTTGCCCATCTCGCGCGCATGGGCCGCATAATTGCGCCCGACGCAGAAAATGCGCCGGACCGGGAAGCGATCGGCGCTCCCGGCAACCGCAACGGAAGCTTGCGGCGGGGGCGGCAGGACGTAGCTCATCTCTCATCTCCCAAACGTGATCGCGCCAAGTCGAATGACCCCGGTCGAAATCACGGGCCAACTCGTTGTTTTGAGCACATCGCAAGGTCGCCTCCCGGCTCTTGCGGTCATGCTTTTCGCGGCCGCCCGCGGCCGCTCGTCTCGTGAAAGACAATGCCGCGCTTGGCGTCAAGGGGCGCGGGTCGGCTTCTTGGGGGCACCGCCGAGCGCACGCTTGCGTGTGAGCGAAAACAAGGTGATAGAACGTCAAGGCTTAGGCCGTCTTGACGTAAACCCGTCCTCGTCCCGCGGCCACGAGCATTCATTCCCCTCGTCAGGATCGCGCTTGAGCTTCGAGAGACCATGAGATGTACGAGCTTTTGAAGGGCATGCGCGTGATCGAGGGCGCATCCTTCATCGCCGGTCCCTCCTGCGGGCTCCATCTCGCCCAGATGGGCGCCGAGGTCATTCGCTTCGACGACATCCGCGGCGGGCCGGACTCGCGGCGCTGGCCGCTTTCTCCCCAAGGGGCGAGCTTCTATTGGGAAGGGCTGAACAAGGGGAAGAAATCGATCGCGCTCGATCTCTCGAGGCCCGAAGGACGAGAGCTCGCGACGCGCCTTGCAACCGCTCCAGGCGCGAACGCAGGTTTCTTCCTCACCAATTACCCCGCCGCCGGCTTTCTCTCGCATGAGCGCTTGAGCGCGCTGAGGAAGGACCTCATCACTTTGCGCGTGATGGGCTGGGCGGATGAACGCCCGGCCGTCGATTACACGGTGAACTCGGCGATCGGCATTCCCTTCATGACTGGGCCTGTCCGTGAGACAGGGCCGGTGAACCATGTGCTTCCGGCGTGGGATCTGATCACGGGGGCGTACAGCGCCTTCGCGCTCCTCGCGGCGGATCGCGAGCGCGCAAGGACCGGAAAGGGTTGCGAGATCCGCGTGCCTCTCGGCGATCTCGCCATCGCCACGCTCGGCCATCTCGGGCAGATCGCCGAGGTGACGGTCTCGGGCGCCGACCGGCCGAAAATGGGCAATGAGCTTTTCGGCGCCTTCGGTCGCGATTTCGCGACCGGGGATGGAGGAAGGATCATGCTCATTGCGATCACGAGGCGGCAATGGACGGGCCTCGTCGTGGCGCTGGCGCTCGAGAAGGAGATTGCCTCGCTAGAAAACGAGCTTGGCCTTTCGTTCCTGGACGATGAGGGTGCCCGCTTCCGCCATCGGGACCGCCTCGTGCCGCTCGTGGAAAAAGCGATTGGCGCCTTGCCGCGAGCGGAAGTTGCGGCGCGTTTCGACAGGCACGGCGTTTGCTGGGACGATTATCGCACGCTGAAGCAGGCGCTCGCGACGGATGCCAGGGTTTCGGCACAAAATCCCATTCTGGAGCGGGTGATGCATCCGAGCGGATATGAATATCTGACGCCGGGAGCCGCGGCCTCGATCCCCTCCGGCGAGCGGCACACCCCTCGGCCGGCGCCACGCCTCGGCGAGCACACCGACGAGATCCTGGCGGAGGTGCTTGCCCTCACGAGCGGCGAGATCGGCGACCTTCACGACCGCGGGCTCGTCGCCAGCGCGCCCGAAGGGACGTCATGACCCGGGAAGCTTCTCCATGATGCTTGCGGCCTCGTCGGCAACCTTGCTGCTCGAACGCTGCGATGATGCCGTTTCGGCCGCTCGCGGCTTCGCCGTCGCGACGCGCCAGGCGGTGGAGCGCAAGGTGGCGCGCGAGGGCCGCCTCGACGCGGCTCTCGCGGACGAGCATCAGCGCGCGCTCCATGGCCTTGCCTGGATCGCCACCACCGTGGAGGCTTTGGCACATTTGACGGCTTTCGCCCATCGCCTCGCCGAGGCGGGGCGGCTCGGCGAGGGCGAAAAACTCATTCTCGTGATCGGCTTCGGCGAATATCTCGCGCAGCTCGCGGGCGGCGTGCCGATGAGCCAAAACGAGTTCGCAAGGCCGGGCGAGCTCGGCGTCCTCGCCGCCGCCGCCGAGCTCTGCGCGCGGGGCTCGGTGGCGGAGTTCCTCGCCCACGGCAACACCGCCGAGAACCGGCGCGCGCTCATTGCCCATGTGTCCGCGGGAGGCGCGATCGACGAAAGCGTGGGCGAGGAAACGCTCGACCTCGTGCGCGATCAGTTCCGCAAATTCGCGGCGCGGACAATCGCACCGCATGCGCAGGCCTGGCATCGCGAAGACCAGCTCATCCCCGACGAGGTGGTGGCGCAGATGGCCGAGCTTGGCGTGTTCGGCGTGTGCATCGCGCCCGAACATGGGGGGCTTGGCCTCGGCAAGCTCGCCATGTGCGTCACATCGGAAGAGCTGAGCCGCGCCTGGATCGCCGCGGGCTCGCTCGGCACGCGCTCGGAGATCGCGGGCGAGCTCATCGCGAGCGCCGGCACTGCCGAGCAGATGAAACGCTGGCTTCCGGGAATCGCCGCCGGCAAGGTGCTCCCCACCGCCGTCTTCACCGAGCCGGACACTGGTTCCGACCTCGGCAGCTTGCGGCTTCGCGCCGAGCGCGCGGCCGATGGCAGTTATCGGCTCAACGGCGCGAAGACCTGGATCACCCATGCGGCGCGCAGCGACCTGATGACGGTGCTCGCGCGCACCGATGCGTCGAAGCCCGGCTACTCCGGCTTGAGCCTTTTCCTTGCCGACAAGCCAAGAGGCACGGCGCAAGAGCCTTTCCCGGCCGCCGGCATGAGCGGCGGCGAAATCGAGGTCCTCGGCTACCGCGGCATGAAGGAATATGAGATCGCCTTCTCGGATTTCATCGTGCCGGCGGAAGGGCTCCTCGGCGGCGAGGAAGGCCAGGGCTTCAAGCAGCTTATGCGCACCTTCGAGAGCGCGCGCATCCAGACGGCAGCGCGAGCCGTCGGTGTCGCCTGGACGGCCTATGACCTCGGCTTGCGCTACGCGCGCGAGCGCCGGCAATTCGGCCGTCCGATCCTCGCTTTCCCGCGCGTCTCCGACAAGCTCGCGCTCATGCTCGCGGAAATCGTCATGGCGCGCGAGCTCACCTATGCGGCGGCGCGCGAGAAGGACAAGGAGCGCCGTTGCGACATCGAGGCGGGGATGGCGAAGCTACTTGCCGCGCGCGTCGCCTGGAGCAATGCCGATGGGAGCCTGCAGATTCACGGCGGCAGCGGCTACGCGCTCGAATCCGAGATCAGCCGCGTCCTTTGCGACGCGCGGATCTTGAACATCTTCGAAGGCGCGGCGGAGATCCAGGCCCATATCGTCGGGCGTGGGCTTCTTTCGAGCCGCAACTAAAGGCCCTCGGCTCAAGCTCCCGAACGCCCGGTCACGGCTTCGACATTGCGGCGATGAACCGCTTCGTAAGGAGCGAAGTAGCGGATTGCTCCTGAGGCGAGAGCTTCGCCCGCGAAGCTCTCAAGATCCTGCCCTGCCAATTCGGGCTCTTGCCTGCAGCGCAGGAGCTTCTCGACATAGCGGCGCGTGACGTCGATGAAACGCCGATCATAACCGCCTGATTGGATCACCTCCGGCGCGCCGTGATTGGGAAGGATGCGCTGAAAATCCCAAGCCGACATGCGCTCGAGGTCCTTGAGATGCTTCTCGAGCCGGTCGGGCTCCGCCACATAGGTGATGGGATCCTCGAGCGTATCGCCCGCGAAGAGAACTTCGGAACCCGGCAGCACCATCACCGTGCCGTCATGGCTGTGGATATCGGCATGGCGCAATTCGACGGTGATGCCGCCGACTTTCAGCGTGAGCTCGTCATCGAAGGTTCGGTTCGGCATGACGAGCGGCTTGATCGCGGGATCACGGCCACCCTCTTCGAATTCCCGCCGGTGCTCGGCAAGCGCCTTCGCGGTCAAAGTGTTGGCGATGATCTCGCAATCCTTGAAGGCCTCGTTCCCGGCCACATGATCCGTATGCCAATGGCTCAGGACGAGGCGAAACTTCGTGACGCCGGCGGCGCCGAGCGTCTCGCGAATGATCCGCGCGTGAGCCAGCGAGATATGCGCGTCGTAGACGAGCGCCTCGGACCCCTCGATGATCGCGTAAGTCGAAATGCCGAGCACATAGGCGCCGTCATCAAGCCAGTTCCTTTCCTCGGAATAGGCTCTCTTGCCCTCGATCCGCCCATCATAGAAGGCAAGCACGTTGGGATAGGGGCGAAAGACCCGCATCGTCGAGCCGAGCTGCGCCAAGCGCGATTGCGTCCCATTTTCTTCCCGCATGGTCCACCTTTGCCGATTGCGGCGCGACTTGCTTTGGCGCAACCTGTCTTGTCAACGGGGAAAGCACGCGGAGCCGGCGTGTCGGTGAGCACAAAGGACGGCATGCGCGCCCCGAATCATTAAGGGACCGAAGCAGCGATGGCCGATCCTGCCGACACCATCTTTCTCTTCGATGTCGACAACACGCTCCTCGACAATGACGAGATCCAGCGGCATCTTCGCGCTCATCTCGAAGACTCCTATGGCGAGGCAGCCCGCGACCGGTATTGGGCGATATTTCAAGAGCTATGGGGCGAGCTCGGCTATGCGGATTATCTCGGCGCGCTCGAGCGCTACCGCCGGGAGGAGCTGCACGACCCGCGCATCCTTCGCCTCGCCAATTGGATGGTCGATTACCCTTTCGCCGATCGGCTATACCCTCAGGCGCTCGCGGCGGTGAGGCATGCGAAGCGGCTCGCCCCGGCCGTCGTCTTCTCGGATGGCGACGCGGTGTTTCAGCCGCGCAAGATCGAGCGCGCCGGCCTCTGGCAGGAATTCGCCGGGCAGGTGCTGGTCTACATCCACAAGGAGCAGGAGCTCGACGACGTGGAGCATTGGTACCCGTCAAGGCATTACGTGCTGATCGACGACAAGCTTCGTATTCTCGACGCCGCCAAGAAGGTCTGGGGCGAGAAGGTCACCACCGTCTTCGTGAAGCAAGGGCATTACGCTTTCGACACCGCGGCTCTCGCGAGCTACCGTGAAGCGGATATGGTGATCGAGCGCATCGGCGAGCTCACGCGGCTTCGCCTATCCGACTTCAAGAGGACTTGAGCCGGAATTGGCTTTGGAGCTGACGGGCGCTAGTCCCCGTTCCGTCTCCTGCTTTGTCCGGCCACGGTTGACTTCGCGATTGCCTGTCGCGAAGTCACCTTGATAATGTATAATCATCTTCGCCAAATATTCGTCTCGCTATCTCAAATCTAGCCCTCGACGCGCTGCGTTCGCCGGGCCCCGGGTGGGAGCTGACGGCGACATGGAAGGCCGCAGAGTCGCAAACCGCATCTTCCTCACGGTCTTCACGCTTTGGGCGTTGGCCATGGTCGTGCCCGACCTGCACCGCCTCTTTCGGCCCTTGGGCTCCTTCGGCTTCTACACGGATAATGACGGGCTCGTCACCGATGTGCACGGCCCCTTTCTCGAGGAGCAAAACTCGCCCGCTTTCGAAGCCGGTATGCGACCGGGCGATCGTCTCGATCTCGCAAGGATGCGCTGCATCCCGGTCGCGACGAACCGTTGCGCCAGCGCTCTTGCCGCCTTGGGAGGCTTGCGCCTCGTGAGCCCGGGCCGGCGCGGCGAATTCACCCTCGCCGCCACGCCGGAGAGGCCCGCCCGGCAAATCGAGCTCGTGGCGAAGCAGCGCCCCTTCAGCTTTTGGGTTTTGGCGGTTCTTCTGCTCGATCAGACGGCCGCCATCCTGGTCATCCTCGCGGCCGCCTGGCTCGTCTGGACGCGACCCGGCTTGATGACCTGGGGCTTTTTCCTCTACGTCATCTGGTTCAACCCCGGCCAATCCTACGAATTCTACGCGCTGCTGCAGCATTCGCCCGTGGCCCTGCTGATGCAGGATATGGCCGGCGCGCTCGCCCAAGCGGTGGGCTATGCCGGATTCATCGCTTTCGCGCTTCGTGTGCCGAGGGACGAGAGCGCGCCGCGCTGGCGCCCCGTCGAGAAGGGCCTTCCCTTCGTCGCCATCCTGCTTGCGATCCTTCTGTCGCTGAGCTTCGCCAATCTCTTCGGTTTTCCCACGGAAACCGTGACGCGGATCGGCATTTCGAGCGGATTTGCGGTCTCCGCGGTCGTGCTTCTCATCCTCCTCGTCCGGCGCAAGGAACTGCCGCCCCACGACTATCAGCGCTTGCGCTGGGTGATATGGGGCTGCGTCATCGGCTTGCCGGCCCTCACCATTGCCGAGATCGGCCAGGAAACGAGCCTGTTCACGACGCTTTTTGACGCGTGGGAGGCGGGCGAGCCGCCCCCCGAGGAAGTGTGGGGACTCCTTCTCCTCGTCAATGGCGTGCTTTGCCTCTTCGTGAGCGAGGCGATCCGGCGCTCGCGCGTCGTCACCGTCGCCATCCCGCTGCGCCGCGTCACCATTCTCGGCCTGCTGCTCAGCGTGCCGACGCTGTTTCTCCACCAGGAGATCGAGCATTGGCGCGAGAGCATCAGCGAAAGCGTGAACCTCCCAGGCTTTGCGTGGATCGGGCTCGCGGCCGCCTTGCTCTTCATCATTTCGCGCATCCACGAAGGGGCCGTGCATTTGGCGGACCGGCACTTCAACCGCGCCGTGGTGGAAGCGGAAAAACGTCTCAGTCACGCCATCTTGAACGCACGAAGCGTCGCCGAAGTCGAAAGCCATCTCGTCCACGGGGTTTACGACGCGCTGCATCTCGCGTCCGCAAGCCTGTTTCGGGTCGAGGATGGGAAGTTTCTGCGGGTTTCCGAGGACCATGGCTGGGATGATGCCTCAGCACGAGAGCTCGACCCCCAAGATGGGATGCTAGCCCCTTTGCTGGAGCGCCGCCCCTTCAACGTCGATCGCGACGGCGCTCGCCGAAACCAACTTCCCGAAGGGCTCACCCGGCCCGTTCTCGCCGTTCCGATCGGCGATCGCTTTCGCTGCCAGGCGGTGGCTTTTTATGGAGCGCATGCCGCGGGTGACGACCTCAACCGCGATGAGCGCGCCATGCTGGCGAGGCTTGCACCCGAGGCCGCGAGCGTGCTCGCGAAGCTCGAGCATGACCGGCTTTGCCGGCGGATCGCCGCCCTCGAAAGCGCACTCGACCTCGCGACCGCGGAGATGGGCGCGCAACAGCCGCGCCGCCCGAAGGTTTCGTGAATCCCGCTTGACGCGCAAAGGCAGAGACCGCCAAGGGCCTCTGCCTTTTGGCGGCCTCTGCCTTGCCGTGGGCCGCAAGTCTAATTGATGACGCGGACGACCTTGCGGGTGTGGCGGTCGACGATCACTTTCCGCTTGCCGATCACCGTGTAGCTATACTCGTCATAGTTCGGAACCGGATAGACGGTCACCGTGTCGGGAAGGGCCTCGCCCACAACCACCGGGCGATCATAAGCAACGGCAGGACGAGACGGCAGGGACGAACCGACGATCGCGCCGACCGCACCACCGACCGCGGCCCCGACCGGTCCGCCGACGACGGCCCCGGTCGCCGCGCCGCCAACGGCTCCGCCAGCCGCACCGCCCGCATTTTGTGCCAGCGCTGCTCCGCTGGACACGGCCAAGATCGCAGCGACCGCGCACAAGGATAGGTATTTCATGAGGGCACTCCCATTGTTCATTACGGGAATTCGCCCAACGAGAACGCTAAGCGGGCACCGTGGTTCCTGAGGGGGTTTCAACCGGGAGTTCAACAAATTGTTACGGAAATCGGCATGCTTGCTCCGCGAATAACGCCTAGGAAAAGCGCAAAAACACTTCTCATTGGTCCGATTTTTGCTTAAGGTCCCTATAATTCGGAGGGGACCCGATTGCGACATTCCGTTTCCAGGCGCCGCTTCATTGCGGGCATGACTGCTCTTTCGTTGGTGAGAACGAGATCGGCATTCGCGACAAGCCCGAAAGCCGGTGATTTCGACGATCCTTTTCTCGGCCAAACCACGCGAGGCGATCTCATCCTGTTGCCGCAAAAGACGCTCGCGGCCGGTAAGCTGCCCGCAAAGCCTGAGTTTTTCGGCATCGTCAGAAAGACGAATGCCATCAGCAACGAGCAGGATGCGGGGAAGATCAACCTGCTCGCGATTTACGCAGCTTTCCGTGACGCCGAGTGCCGCGTGAGCCTTTGCAGCCTGAACACGCTTGCCGACAGCGCCGCGCTCCCGGCGCGAAGGGCTTACGAGGCGCTGACGGCGATCACGCAAAAGCTGAAGGCTTTGCCGGATTCAGTCTATGCGATTCAAGATGTCGACGAATTGGCGCGGGTGAGCTGTGTGAAGAGCGGATCACGCTCGGTCATCGTCTGGCAAGGGCCGCAAGCGCACGCACGGATCGAGAGCTGAGTTCGTTTGCCTTTCTCGGGCTTTAGCTCGGGGCATCTGCCCACGCCTACTCCGAGAAGGCTCTAAGACGGTTCTCGATTCCTTCACAGGCAGATGCACCCATTCCTGGCCGATTTCCGCCTGCAAGGCGGAGTGGAAAGCTGGAGTATAGCAACGGCGAGCGCGCGGGGCGGCGCGTTCACGACGAAATGGCGGCGAGCTCGTCGAGCTTCTCCGACACCTCCGTTATGAAGGCGCGCTCGGCCTCCTCGTGACGGTCCGTGAGCTCGATGGCGCTGCGAAAGCTTGCGCCCGGTTGGGTAGCGGGTCAGTCTGAATTTTCGGGCTATTGACTCCGCTCGCACGCGCCGTCTCATCCCTATATGCTTGGTGCAACGCAGGAGCGCACGAGTGCGCCAGATGCAGGCAGAGAAGACCGCCAATGTCTGCGCAGACGAGTGCTGCGCGCCACCGCCACTCGTGCTGCCGCTTAAGCCGTCAATTGATCGCGAGGCCCTTATCCGCGACGCGTTCAGGCTGGAATGGCTCACGATCGGATGGATGAGCGCCGAGGCCGTGGTCGCGATCGCATCGGGGGTCGCCGCTGGCAGTCTCATCCTGACGGCGTTCGGCCTGGATAGCGTCATTGAGCTGGCATCGGCTGGAGTCTTGATGTGGCGACTGTCGGTTGAGCTTCGCCGCGGGCAGGCCTTCTCAGATAATGCGGAGCGCGCGGCAAGCCGGGCCGCAGGCGGATTACTCTTTGCCTTGGCCGCATATGTCACGATAGCGGCGCTATGGAGCCTTTGGACGCGACAGGGTGAAGAATTCTCTTGGCCGGGCTTCATCGTCGCCTTGGCTGCAATTCCGTCCATGCGCTACTTGGCGCATCGCAAAATCGCCATCGCCGAAAAGCTTGGTAGCCGAGCCCTTCGAGCCGACGCAATGGAAGCGGTCACGTGCGGCTGGCTCTCGTTGGTCGTGGTGGTCAGCCTCGCCATTCAATGGGCCGTCGGCGCGTGGTGGATCGATGGCGTCGGCTCGCTCGCGATCGTGGGGCTGTTGGTCAAGGAGGGCCGTGAGGCTTGGTCTAGCCAAGAATGCGGCTGCTGTTAGCCAAGGGCGCTAAGCGCACCCGTGACACAAACCAGCTCGGCAAGCTCATTGGTCGATATCGTGACCGGGCAGGTCGAGGACCGGGAACCCACACTCGAGGAACGGTGAGGTGACCCAGCCGCGTCGGCCATGGGTCGCAGAGGTGGGCCAGCCGGCGCCGCGAGCATGACGCCCGAGAGGTGCAAGGAGATCGCCCGGAAGGCAAAGCGCTCAAGCTCGCCTCGGCCCCGTCGATTGCCGGATGACGAGCTCCACGGGCAGCGCTTTCGTTTGCGGCCCCGCCTCTCCCCTGATGCGGTCGAGGATGATGGCGGCGGCCTCGGCACCGATGTCGGCCGTCGGAATATGCACCGTCGTGAGCGACGGGGAGACATGCGCGGCCATCTCGAGATTGTCGATGCCGACGATCGATAGGGATCGCGGCACGTCGAGCCGTCGGGCATGGGCCTCCGACAAGCAGCCGACGGCTAGAATATCGAGCCCGCAGATCAAGGCGCTCGGCGGCGAAGCGGCGGCAAGGAGCGCGGCGCAACCGCTCCTGCCCCCGGCAACCGTGAGAGGCTCCTCGATGATGCGCCAGTCCGGCAAGGAGAGGCCCGCCGCGGCGAGCGCCTTGCGGACGCCGGCGAGGCGGCTGCGCTGCCGATCATTCACTGAAAGCTTCCCGACGATGACGCCGAAATCACGATGGCCGAGGCCCATGAGATGCTCGGCGACCAAAAAGCCCGCGCGCTCATTGTCTACCGTCACGGCATCAAAGCGGGCATCGCCGCACCAGGTCAGCACGACGGGGACGTCCGCTCCTTCGAGAAGTTGCCAAGCCGCTTCGCTGCGTTGCGCGCCGACGAGGATGAGCCCGTCCACACCGCGCCCGAGGAGTACGCGAAGCACCGCCGCTTCGGCATCGGCATTGTAGTCGCTGGAGGCGACCAACAGTTGATAGCCGGCGCCCGATAGCGCGGCTTGAACGGATTGAAGCGCGCGAGCAAATATCGGGCTGTCGAGCGTGGGCACGACGGCACCCACCGTCTGCGTCCGCCCCGATGCCAGGGCTCTTGCGGCTCCCGCTGGCACATAGCCGAGCGTCTGCGCGGCCCGCATCACGCGCTTCATCGTCTCCCGGTTGACCATGTCGGGGCGAGAGAGCGTGCGCGATACCGTCGTCGCCGACACGCCGGAAAGGCGCGCGACATCGATGAGGGTGGGACGGGTACGGCTCGCCATGTGTGCCATCATTGGCGCGACTGCATGATTTTGCAATGGCCCTTTCCAAAGCAAGAATGAATATCACTCTGTGTTAACATGAGGTTGGTTGACGGATTACCCTCCAAATGCGAGGCTTGATGCAAGCGCTTGCAGTGCAAATGGAGGAAGCATGGCCTGGCGGCGAAATCTCGTCGGTCTCGCGACGGTGAGCGCGCTCGCCTTGGCCTGGTATGTGGCGACGAGCGCGACGGGTCTCGTCTCGGGTGGCCGCTTTCCGTCTCCCACCGATACCTTTGCCGCATATCGTCAGATCTCCGGCCGCGGCTATGCCGACGGAACATTGCTCGCCCATGCGCTGCACTCGCTAAGGCTTGTGGCGATGGGTTTTGCGGTTGCCGTGGCGACCGGCGTGCCGCTTGGCCTGCTGATGGGTTGGAGCCGGAAGGCCGAGGCTCTGGTCAATCCGGTATTTCTGCTCATCCGACCGATCCCGCCGCTGGCTTGGATTCCCCTGGCGATCCTCTGGCTCGGTCTCGGCGACGCGGCGAAGATCATGGTGATCTGGTTCGCCGCCGTCGTGCCGGCCGTCATCAATAGCTTTGCGGGCGTCCGCGCGGTCGAACGCCCGCTGTTGGAGGCGGCGCGCATGCTCGGGACACCGCCTTGGCGCTTCATCACCGAGGTGCTGACGCCGGCCGCCTCGCCGATGATCTTCACCGGCTTGCGGCTCTCGCTTCAGGCCTCCTGGACGACGCTCGTCGCGGCCGAGCTTGTCGGCGCGCTCTTCGGCCTCGGCCGCGTGCTCAACCTCGCGCAGCAGGACATCTATCCCGGCATGATCCTCGTCGGCATGCTCGCTGTCGGGCTTTGCGGCTGGCTGACGACCGGCTTGCTGGCGCTCGGCGAAGCGCGGATGCTCGCCTGGAACCAGGCCGAGGCAAAGCCGGCAAGGTGATGGACCGCAAGCTCCCTCGTTCCGAAGCCATCGGGCTCGGCGTGCTCGGTCTTGCGGGCTTCATCGGGCTCTGGGAAGCGCTCTCCTTCCTCGGCATCGTGCCGAGCCAGTTTCTGCCCTCTCCCTTCGCGGTCGTGTCCCGCTTCCTCCATCTCTTCACCGAGCCCTTCGCCGGCTTCACCCTGCTGCAGCACCTCGGCTCCAGCCTCCTGCGCTACCTCTACGGCGTGCTCCTTGCGGCAATCCTCGGCATTCCGCTTGGCCTCGCCATGGGCTGGTTTCGCCTGCTCGACGATATCGTCACGCCGATCTTCAACGGCTTGCGCTTCATCGCGCCCATTGCCTGGGTGCCTTTCGCCGCGCTCTGGTTCGGCACCGGGATCGGCGGACCGATCATGATCATCTTCGCCGGTGCCTTTCCGCCGTGCCTGATCAATGCTTATCGCGGGGCGCGCTTTGTCGAGCCGCGCCTCATCGAGGCCGCGCGCATGCTGGGAACCGGCGATCGCCGTATCTTGACGGAAATCCTGCTGCCCGCCTCGGTGCCCTCGATCGTGGCGGGAGTTCGTGTCGCGGCAGGCCTCGGCTGGCAATCGCTCGTCGGGGCCGAGCTCATTGTTGCCTCCGCGGGCGTAGGCTTCATGATGGTGCAGGCGCAAGCGAGCGTGCAAACCACGACCGTGATGGCGGGCATGGTCGCGATCGGGCTCACGGGCCTTCTGATCGACGTCGCGCTTCGCCACGGCGAGGTCTGGCTGCACCATCGCCTCGGACTGGATTGAGAAAGCGATGGCAGCGATCCGCTTCGACAAGGTGCAGAAATATTTCGGGCGTGGCGACAAGCGGACCCAGGCGCTTTCCGACATCGATCTCGAGATTCGCGATCGTGAGTTTCTCGCGATCGTCGGCCCTTCCGGCTGCGGCAAGACGACATGCCTTCGCCTGGTTGCCGGCTTCGAAGCGACAAGCGAGGGCGTCGTCTCGGTCGCCGGCAGGCCCGTGACCGAGCCGGGGCCGGACCGTGCAGTCGTCTTCCAGCAATTTGCGTTATTCCCGTGGAAGACCGTGCGCGGAAACATCGACCTTGGGCTGCGCAACAAGGGCATGGGCGCCGAGGAACGCATGAAGCGCATCGCCGATGTGCTCAAGCTCATGAATCTCGAAACGCATGCGGATGCCTTTCCCCATCAGCTTTCGGGCGGCATGCAACAGCGCGTCGCCATCGCGCGCGCCTATGTGCTCGATCCCGAGGTGCTGCTGATGGACGAGCCCTTCGGCGCGCTCGACGCGCAAACCCGCGTCGTCATGCAAGAGGAGCTCGTCCGCTTGGCCCGCGTGCGGCCGCGCACCGTGCTTTTCATCACGCACGCGGTCGATGAAGCGGTCTATCTCGCCGATCGCATCGCGGTGATGACGCGCCGCCCGGGGCGGATCAAGGAGATCATCGACATCAAGAGCATGCGCGAGGCCGAAAAATGGGACCGGTTCGAGCGCATCGAGGATGTGATGGACCTCGACAGCTTCGTCCATCTGAGGACAAGAATCTGGAAATCGCTGCGCGAGGAGAAGGACGGTTGAGGCCGACAAACGCCGAGGCCGCGAACGACGCCGTAGCCGGCGCATGCAAGACTTTGGAAAGGGAGCACGGACAATGAGGATGAAATTCGCGATCTTGGCGCTCGCCGCCACAATGGGCCTGTCGACGCAGGCCCCGACACGGGCCTTTGCGCAAGCGCTGACGCCCATCAATGTCAGCTATCAGCCTTCGCTCTATTGGGCGCTGCCCTTTCATTACGCCACCGTGAAGGGATGGTGGAAAGAGGTCGGCCTCGCGCCGACCTTCCAGACCTTTCCGGCGGGAGCCCCGCAAGTCGCCTCGGCCCAGGCGAAATCCTGGGATGTCGGCGGAACAGGCTCGGTGCCGGCCGTGCTCGGCGCGGCGCGCTTCGGCCTGCTGACGATCGGCCTCACCAACGATGAGTCGAAGGCCAATGCGATGATGGTGCGCGGCGACAAGTTCGACGCCATCCATGCCAACCCGGCCTTGCTCAAGGGCCAACGCCTCTTGGTGACGACGAACTCGACCGCCGATTTCGCGGCACGCAGCTGCCTCAAGAAATTCGGCCTCGCCCAGGGCGACATGCAATTCGTCAATCTCGGCCAGGCGCAGATCGTCAGCGCCATCACCTCGAACAATGGCGATATCGCCGGAGTCTGGGCGCCGAATACCTATACGCTGCAGGACAAAGCCGACGCCAAATACCTGTGCTCGGGGGCGGATGCCGGCGCGATCGTGCCGGGCGCGCTCGTCGTTCGACAAGACTACGCCAAGGAACAGCCCGAAAACGTCGCGAAGTTCCTGGCGGTGTTCCTGCGCGGCTGGTCCTGGGCCAAGGCCAACCCGGCCGAAGCACGCGCGCTCGCGCTCGACTTCTACAAGAGCGGCGGCCTCGAGGTCACGCCCGCGGCCATGGACCAGGAGTTCGCGCTTCGGCCCGTCTTCGGTCTCGACGAGCAATTGAAGCTTTTCAACCGCGCGGGAGGCGCCTCGACGGTGGACGGCTGGTTCACGGTGATCGGCGCCTTCATGACGGATGTCGGGACCTTGCCGCAATCGCCGGACCCGAAGGGCTTCATTACCGATGAGTATCTCAAGCGTGTGGCAGCCGATCCGAAGCTCAGGGCCTTCGCCACGGAATTCGACAAGCACTGATCCTTCAAACGAGTTCGGGCGTGCGCCGCGATGCGGCGCGCCCGAGTTTTTCGAGATAGGTACGATCATGCCCGTGACCATGCTGAAGCGCGCCGCCAAAACCGCGGAGAGCGAGACCGGCACCGCGAGAAAAGTCACCGCGGAAATGCTCGCGGCGATCACCGAGGGCGGCGAACGGGCCGTCCGCGACTATGCGCTCACCCTCGACAAATGGTCGGGCGAGATCCTGGTGACGCCGGAGGAGATCGAGCGGCGCACGTGCGCAATTCCCGCAGACGTGAAGGCGGACATCGCCTTCGCCACCGGACAGGTGCGTGCTTTCGCCGAAGCCCAGCGCCGCTCGATTACGGATTTCTCCGTCGAGAGCATTCCGGGCCTGGTGACCGGGCAAAAGCTCGTGCCCGTCAATGTCGCTGGCTGTTATGTGCCGACCGGTCGCTACGCTCATATCGCCTCGGCCTATATGTCGATCGCGACCGCGAAGGCGGCTGGCGTGAAGACCGTGATCGCCTGCTCGACCCCGTTCATGGGCGAAGGCATCCATCCGCATGTGCTCTATGCGATGAAGGTGGCAGGCGCCGACATCATCATGACGCTCGGCGGCGTGCAGGCCATCGCGGCGATGGCGCATGGGCTGTTCACAGGCAAGCCCGCCGACATCATCGTCGGCCCTGGCAATAAATTCGTTGCCGAGGCAAAGCGCATGCTCTTCGGCAAGGTCGGGATCGATGTCTTCGCCGGCCCCTCCGAGGTTGCGGTGATCGCCGACGAGACCGCCGATGCCGCGATCGTCGCCTCCGACCTCGTGGGCCAGATGGAACATGGCCACGAAAGCCCTGCCTGGCTCTTCACCACTTCGCGCAAGCTCGCCGAGGAGGTGATGCGGCTCGTTCCGCCCTTGATTGCGGCCCTGCCGCCGACCGCGCGGGATGCGGCCGGCGCCGCCTGGCGCGACTATGGCGAAGTGGTGCTTTGCGACACACGCGAAGAGGTCGTCGCGGCATCGGACCGCTATGCCAGCGAGCATCTCGAGGTTCAGGCGGCCGATCTCGATTGGTGGCTTGCGAACCTCAGCAATTACGGCTCGCTCTTCCTCGGCGAGGAGACGACGGTCGCCTTCGGTGACAAGGTCTCGGGGCCAAACCACATCCTACCGACCAAATTCGCGGCGCGCTATTCGGCTGGGCTTTCGGTGCATAAATTCCTTCGGCCCCTCACCTGGCAGCGGATGAATCGCGACGCGTGCAAGGTCGTCGCGCAACAATCGGCGCGCATCTCCCGCCTCGAAGGGATGGAGGCGCATGCGCGTACTTCCGATGACCGCATGGCCAAGTATTTTCCCGGACATAATTTCGATCTCGGGATGCCCGTGGAGAGCTGAGGCGTGTTCAGGCTGCACTCCCTCTTCGATCTTTCGGGACGCACAGCGCTCGTCACCGGCGGGAATTCCGGGATCGGGTTTGAGCTCGCACGCGCGCTCGGCCTCGCGGGGGCTTCGCTCGTGTTGACGGCACGACGCGAGAGCGAGCTCGCCGAGGCCGCGAACGCCTTGCAGGCCGAGGAGATCACGACGCAATGGATCGCGGCCGATCTCGCGGGCCCTTCCGGCATCGAGGCTCTCGCCGACAGGATCGAGGCGCGCAAGGTCACGATCGACATTCTCGTCAATGCCGCCGGCATCAATTTGCGCGAGCCATTCGCCGAAGTGACGGCAGATGCCTTCGACAAGCACATGGCGGTGCATTTGCGCGCGCCCTTCCTGCTGACACAGAAGCTCGCCCCCGTCATGGCGCGGCAGGGCTGGGGACGCATCATCAATATCGCCTCTTTGCAATCCTGGCGCGCCTTCCCGAATTCCGCGCCCTATGGGACCGCCAAGGCCGGCGTCATCCAGCTTACCCGAGCCATCGCCGAAGCCTGGTCCGCAAAAGGCATCTGCTGCAACGCGATCGCGCCCGGCTTCTTTCCGACGCCGCTGACCGCGCCTATCTTCGCCAATGCCGAGCGCGCGGGGCGCAACGCGGCCCAGACCGCGATCGGCCGCAATGGCGCGCTGGAGGATCTCCACGGCGCGGTCGTCTTTTTTGCATCCGACGCCTGCGCCTATGTCACCGGCCAGACGCTGCCGGTCGACGGCGGCTTCACGGCCAAATGAGACGCGGCCAACTGAGACGCCGCCAAGTGAGACAGTGCCAAGTGAGACAGTGTAGGAGCGACCGGAGAAGCTCATGAAAGCGCTGGTCTATACCGCCCCGTTCGAGATCGCATTTCGCGACGAGCCGGAGCCTTCACCCTCAAACGACGTAGTCGTCGTCAAGGTCGAGGCGGTCGGCATCTGCGGGTCGGACATGCATGCCTATCACGGCCATGACGCGCGTCGGCCGGCGCCGCTCATTCTCGGCCATGAGGCGGCGGGCGTCGTCGCCAGCGGCCCGCGCACCGGCGAACGCGTCACCATCAACCCCTTGGTCGTCGATCCGGATTGTCCCTTCGTGTTGCGCGGAGCGCCGCATCTTTCACCGACTCGCCAGCTTGTCTCGATGCCGGCATGGCCCGGCGCCTTCGCGCAATATGTCCGCGTGCCCGCATCCAATCTCGTTGCCGTACCCGCCCATCTGAGCAGAGTGCATGCGGCCTTGGCCGAGCCGATCGCGGTCTCGTATCACGCCGTCAACCAGGGGGCGCGGCTTCTCGCGCGGCCGTTGTCCGCCTCACGCTGCGTCGTGCTCGGCGCCGGAGCGATCGGCGTTGCGGCCGCGCTCGTGCTCACGATGCAAGGCGCTGCCGGCATCCGTATCGGCGAGCCGAATGCGCAGCGGCGCGCCACGGCCGCGCGATCCGGTCCTTTCACCTGTTACGCGCCCGGGGATGCGAATGAGCCGGCACAGAATAGCGCGGATCTCGTGATCGACGCGGTCGGCGCCGCCGCGACGCGCGCCGCCGCATCGCAAATGGTCGCGCCCGGCGGCGTCATCGTTCACGCCGGGCTCTTGCCCGGCCACGACGGCCTCGACATCCGCAAGCTCACCTTGCAGGAGGTGATCTTCACCGGCACGTATTGCTACACGCCGACCGATTTTCGTGAGGCGGTCACGGCGCTCGCCGCGGGCCGGCTCGGCGATCTTTCCTGGCTCGAGGAGCGCCCGCTTTCGGAAGGGCCACGCGCCTTCGCCGACATCGACGCCAACGCGGTCGCAGCCGCGAAGATCGTGCTGCGGCCGTAGGTCGGGACCTGACGCAGGTAGCCTCTCGGGTCTTCGGCCGATTCAACCGCAGCCGTTCCCCTTCGGCGCCCTCCGGGCAAGCCGAGTGTTTGCGAGGTCGTCAGCGATCTCGTCCGTGGGCCGATTTTCCGTTGCAGACCTCTCGAAAATATCATCGAGAGTTTTCATAAGGCGGTCCAATTTTTCACTGACCCATTGCGCATCGAATCTCTTCCCCCGCCGGCTTGCATCAATTTCGCCGGCAATATTGATAATGCCGCCTGCGTTTGCGACATAGTCGGGCGCATAAAGAACACCGCGCTCCAACAGGCGTCTGCCGAATTCGGGCGAGGCGAGTTGGTTGTTGGCGCCACCGGCCACGATACGCGCCTGCAAAAGTTCGAGAGTCTGGTTCGATATCGTGCCGCCCAGGGCACAGGGACAGAATACCTCCACATCCTGTGCGGCGATCAGCTCTGGCGAGACTATCTTGGCGCCTGTCTGGTCCGCCACTCGGCGAGCGACATCCGCGTCAACGTCGGCGATGACCAGGCGTGCGCCGGCCGATTTGAACTTCCCGGCCAACGAAGCACCAACCTGTCCCACACCCTGTATGGCAACTGGAACCCCGCTCAGCGAGCTTTCGTGCAGTCGCCTCACTGCAAGCGCAGCGCTGCGCAATACACCCTCGGCCGTTATTGGGCTGGGATCGCCCGCGGCCGCCGGGTGCCCGCCCAGACCTGTAACATATCGCGATTGTGTTCGGGCGTGGCGGAGATCCGATGCGGTCGTGCCGACATCCACTATGGCCCAGAACCTACCGTTGAATGTCTCAATTGCTCGACCGTAGGCTTCGAATAGGGCTGGCGTCTTGTCGGTGCCGCTGTCGCCAATGATGACCGACCAAGCACCCCCAAGCTCCAAGTCCGCGATCGCGCTCTTCAAGGACATTGCGCGCGATAGCAGCAGGGCATCCCGAAGAGCCGCGTCCGCGTCGCGATAAGGGAGCATCCGGCACCCTCCCGCGCCCGGTCCCAGAAGCGTGGAGTGGAGCGCGAAGATGCACGAAAGACCTGAGGCATCGTCGTGAACCGCCGTGATGCATTCGTGCCGGTAAAAGTCCGGAGAATCGAAGAGTGTCAAGATGCAAGTGCTTTCACTGTTTTAGGGCTACGGCTTGTCAATAGTGCCATCCGCCTTCCTCGCGCCCGCTTGTTAAGGGCGCACCATATTTAGTTGTCGAGCCGAGTTGCTTTTGTCAGGGGCAGACAGGATATACTTCCCTTGCGCAACACCAACGTGGCCGCGTCCGGATCGCGGTCCGTCGCCAAGGAGCAATCGAACCGGAGGTGACCGACGTGCCCTACCAATCCATTGAGGTGCGGCCGGCCGCAGGGTCGCTCGGCGCCGACGTGTGTGGCGTCGATCTCGCGCGGCCGCTTCGCAACTCGACGGCAGACGAGCTGCGCCGGGCCCTTGTCGAGTATCTTGTCCTCTTCTTCCGGGACCAGAACCTCACGCCCGACCAGCATCTCGATTTCAGCCGTCTCTTCGGATCGCTATTGCGGGTGCCTTACGTAAAGCACATGGATGAATACCCGGATATCATCGCCGTGCTCAAGGAAGCGGACGAGCGGAACATCAGTACCTTCGGCAATGCCTGGCACTCGGATTTCAGCTTCCTCGAAGCACCGCCGATGGGGTCCGCCCTCTATGCAAAAGAGGTCCCTAGTCATGGCGGCGACACGCTTTGGGCCAATATGTACGACGCGTACGAGGGGCTCTCCGACGGTATGAAGCGCCTGCTCGATCCGCTTCGCGCCATGCACAGCGGCCGCCCCTATGGGGTTGCGCATGCACCCAAGGGCGTGCGGACCAGCCGCTCGATCGCGATCGAGCGCGACAATCGGGAGGCCGACCGAGAGGTCGCACAGCCGGTCGTCGTCGTTCACCCATCGAGCCGGCGCAAGGCGCTTTTCGTCAACGCGATCTACACGACGCGGTTCGAGCACATGACGGAGGCGGAAAGTCGACCGCTGCTGGAGTTTCTCTTCCAACATTGCATACGCCCGGAGTTCACCTGCAGGTTTCGCTGGAAACCGGGTTCGCTCGCCATCTGGGACAACCGCTGCACGCTTCACTATGCGGTCAACGATTACGATGGGTCGCGCCGCCTGATGCATCGAACGACCATCGCCGGCGAGCCGCTCGTCGGCGCCCTTTGAGCCGTGCTCTTAAGACCGCTTTGAGCACTTTTCCTAAAATCACCTGGAACCACCAACCCCGTTGAATGACACTGTCTGGACGTTTGTCCCCATCAGGAGCATCCTGGAACAATCCCGACAACAGATGCGAGCCAACTGCAGCAGGGCGAGATGGCAGGGTTGGATGTTCGGGCTTGGTTGCGCACGCTCGGCCTCGAGAGCTACGAGGAGGCATTCCGCGCCAATGCCATCGACGCTGACGTCCTTTGCGATCTGACGGAGGCGGATCTGGAGCGCCTCGGGGTGCTCCTTGGTCATCGCAAGAAAATGCTCAATGCGATCGCGGGCTTGCGAGCCGCAGGGGAGCCTTCGGCGCAAGCTGCGTCGGGTCTGAGCCCTGCGTTCGCGAGCACGGAGGGCGAGCGCCGGCAAGTGACGGTCCTGTTCGCCGACCTCGCAGGCTATACGGCGCTCAGCAACGAGCTCGACGCCGAGGATGTGCACCGGTTGCTCGGGCGTTTCTTCTCCTGCATCGATCGCATCATCGCGGAGCATGGCGGCCACGTCGACAAGCACATTGGCGACAGCGTCATGGCGGTGTTCGGCGCTCCGATCGCGCATGGCAACGATGCGGAGCGAGCGATCCGCTCGGCGCTCGCGATCCGAGCCGCCATGCCTTCGCTCGCCTCCGATCAGGCGAGGGCCTTGCAGACGCATATCGGAATCGCGAGCGGCGAGGTTGTGGCAAGCGCAACCGGGAGTGAAGCGCATCGCGAATACACCGTGACGGGGGAGACGGTGAATCTCGCGGCCCGCCTGACCAGCGAGGCGCGCGCGGGCGAGATCCTGATATCGAACTTTATCCGGCGAGCCTTGGAATCGAGCCTTGATTGTGCAGATGCGGGCTCTTTGCCAGTAAAAGGCTTCGCGGCGCCCGTCAGGGCCTATCGCCTCAACGGATTCCGGCAGGATGCCAAGAGCGATCTCGCCCCGATGGTCGGGAGGACGAAAGAGCTGCAACAATTCAGGGCCGCGCTTTCGGCCTGCCGCGAAACCAAACAGGGCGGGACGCTTTATATTCGCGGCGAGGCCGGGATCGGCAAGACGCGACTGGTCAAGGAGTGTGAGAGCGAGGCGAAGGCGGCGGGCTTTGCCTGCAACGTCGTCTCGGTGCATGATTTCGGCTCCGGGATCGACGCAGTCCGCATCCTGGTCCGCAGCATTCTGGGCATCAACTCGAAAGCGACGATCGAGACCCGCGAGGCGGCTGTTCCGCGGGCCGTTGAAAACGGGCTCGTCAGGCAAGACGACGTCGTATTCCTGAACGACCTGCTCGATCTCGCCCAACCCACGGCGCTCCGCGGCCTTTACGACGCCATGGACAATGCCGCGAGACATCAGGGCAAGCGGCGGCTCCTGACCGGGCTCGTGAGCTCGCTCTGCCTTCGCCAGCCCCGGCTGCTGGTTGTGGAGGATGTGCATTGGGCGGATTCGTCGACGCGCGACTATCTCGCGACGCTGGCGGGCGCCGTCGGTGAATGTCCGGCCATCCTCGTGATGACGTCGCGCCCGGAGGGAGACCTCATCGACGGGCGCTGGCGCGGCGAGGCCGGCGGCGCCTCGCTGGTCACCATCGATCTGGCTCCTCTGCGCCGCGAGGACGCCATGGCGTTGGCGAGCTCGGCGGCCTTTGCCGGCATATCCTTCATTGAGCCGCTGGTGGATCGGGCTGGAGGCAATCCGTTCTTCCTGGAGCAGCTCCTGCGCCATTCCCAGGAAGACACGCAGACGGGCGTGCCCGGCACGGTGCAAGCGCTCGTTCAGGCCCGCGTCGATCTGTTGGATCCGCTCAACAGACGAGCGCTTCAGGCCGCCTCGATCCTGGGGCAAGGCTTTCCTCTCGCGGCCCTACGGCATCTGCTGGCCGATCCGGATTTCGACTGCACGGATCTGATCTCATATGCAGTTCTGAGGCCCGCCGGCGATAGCTGCAGCTTCGCACATGCGCTCATCCGTGACGCCGTCTACGCTTCGCTCCTGCGAGGCCGGCGCAGGGAGCTGCACGGGCTCGCCGCGGAATGGTACGCGACACGGGATATATCGCTGCGGGCGAAACACCTCGACCGCGCGGAAGACCCGCGGGCGCCCGCCGCCTATGCCGAGGCCACGGATGCTCAATCGAACCTCCTGCGCTATGAACGGGCTCTCGAATTCGCGGAGCGCGGACACAGGCTCGCGACCTCCGCGGAAGATAGTGTGCGCCTCGGGCTTTTGCGCGCCGGCATTCTGCGCGAGCTTGGCCGCGTCCAGGAGGCTATGCAGGCCTTCCGCGAGATTGCGCTCTCTGCTGGGGACAGCCTCGCGCAATGCCGGGCACGCATCGGGGTCGCGTCCTGCGTGCGGCTTCTCGGGGGCAATGAGGAGGGTATCGCGGCATTGAAGCTGGCCGAGCCGCTGGCGCAAAGGCATCAAGCCCATCCCGAGCTAGCCGACATCCATTATTATTTCGGATCCTTGCTGTTCGCCACGGGCGATATCGAAAACTGTCTAAAGCATCACCAGAAGGGTCATCAGTTTGCGCTAAAGGCCGGACACGCCGAATACGAAGCAAGAGCCCTGAGCGGGCTCGGCGATGCTCTATACGGTCGCGGTCATATGCGTCTCGCCATCGAGCATTTTCGCCGCTGCAGGGCGCTCTGCCAGGACCGGGGTTTTGGCCGGATCGAGGTCGGCAGCACGCATATGCTGGGCGCGATCCGCCGCTATTTATTCGAATGGGAGAAGGCGCTGGAGAACCTGCGGGAATCGGTCGCCATGGCGAAAAGGGTCGGCAATTTCCGCACGCAAATGGTCGCGCTCAACATATTGGGCGAGGTCCTGGTGGATGGGGCCCGGCCGGACGAGGCGCGTCGCGCCCTCACGGAGGCCCTGCAGCTGGCCGAGCGCTTCGACAACGACCGTTATCGCGCCTATGTGCTCTACGAATTGGGAAGAGCCCACTATTATGCCGGCGACGATGCGCAAGCGACCTTGGAGCAAGCCCTTGGCTTCAGCCGGCGTGTCGGCATGCGCTTCATCGGACCGCGGGTGCTCGCAGCTCTCGCCCTGGTCAGCGAGCCGCATCGTGCCGCTGCCCTCTCCGAGGGCGAAAGCATCGTCAAAAGCGGATGCCTTGCTCATAATGCCCTCTGGTTCTACCGCGACGCCATCGAGGCGCATTTGCAAGCACGCGAGTTAAATGCGGTTCGAGGCTGCGCAGCGGCGCTCGCGGAGCTGACGCGCGACGATCCCTTGCCCTGGTCGGAGTTCTTCATCGAGCGCGGCCGCGCACTGGCCGACTTTCACGCCGGAGAGCGAGACCGCATGCTGTTCGAGAAGCTGCGCAGGCTGAGGGACGAAGCGGAACGCGGCGGCCTGAAAGCGCCAATTCGGGAGATCGACGCAGCTCTCGCGGAACAGCCGGCCAATTGACGCCCAAGACCCACGCGAACGCAGCGTCGGTGCCGTAAAGCCTATCCATTGCATGGAATGCTCCCGGGATCGGGAACTGGCTACTCGGCCGAGGCTGCGATCATTTCAGATGTTCAACGATCAGCTCGCCGAACGCGACTGTCCAAGGATGTTGGCTTCTCTCCCAAACTGAATGAGCGGGCCTATCGAAAGCGGGATCGGCAAACATTCCAACAGCCACACCAACCAGATCGGGGCGCTGCGCGGCTGCCCAGAAGACAGTCCCCCCGCAGTTTGGACAGAAGTTGAACGTCACGGACCTACCGCTGTCTGCCCGACGGGTGTACTGCTTCGCGACACCGCCGGCGGGTTGGACTTGTTCGCGTGAATACCATGCTTGAACGCCGAAGGTGCTTCCTGTTCGACGCTGGCATTCGAGGCAGTGGCACATCGAAACACGAAGGGGGTCGCCGTTAACGGTCAGCGACAGTTGTCCGCAACTGCAAGCGGCTTCACGACTTGTCATGCACGCTACCTTTCGA
>DASZIL010000032.1:0-5869 GCA_035949255.1 Beijerinckiaceae bacterium
GCGATCAGCGAACTTCTTCGCGGCCAGCTGGCGGAGGGCTTCGCGCGATATGAATGGCGATGGCGAGCGAAGGACGCCGCCCCTCGGCCCGAGTTTCCGACACCCTGGAAGGGTGAGAATGCGGCAGGCAAACGCTTCCTCATTCACGCCGAGCAGGGCTTCGGCGACACGCTTCAATTCTGCCGCTACCTGCCCCAGTTGCATGCGTGCGGCGCGAGGCTCGTGCTCCTGGCCCCTCCCCCTTTGCTCCCGCTCATCGCGAACAGCATGCCCTGGCTCGAGCTCTCCCCCGGCCCGCGGCCGCCTTCCGACATCCAATCCACGCTTTTGAGCCTCCCGCATTTGTTGAAGACGACGCTCGACACCATCCCGGCGCCGGTCCCTTACATCCACGCACCTTCGCAAGCGATTGCGCACCTGGGCGCGGCGATCGGGCAACGCGCCGAGCTCAAGGTCGGGCTCGCCTGGGCCGGCAACCCCAAGCATTCCCTCGACAAGGACCGCTCGCTTGCCTTCGCGGCGCTCGCGCCCATCCTCGCGGTGGAAGGCGTCCGCTTCTTCAGCCTCCAAATCGGCGAGGCGGCCCGTGACGCCTCAAAGGATCTCACCGATCTTTCGGCCGAGCTCACCGACTTCGCGCAAACCGCCGGCGCCATCGCTAATCTCGACCTCGTGATTTCTGTCGACACGGCCGTCGCGCATCTCGCCGGCGCGATGGGCAAGCGCGTCTTCATCATGCTGCCCTTCCTCGCCGATTGGCGCTGGCTCCGCGAACGCGAGGACAGCCCCTGGTATCCGACGGCGCGCCTGTTTCGGCAAAAAACGCATGGCGATTGGAGACCCGTGGTGATCGACGTCGCGAAAGCGTTGGAGGCTCTCGTCGAGGCCCGTGGCCGCCGACAACCGAAAGAGAAGGTCGCCGAAGACCCAGGCACGAAAATCGGCGCAACTTCCACGTCCCCGAACCTGCCGGGCGAAACTCTCTCCTTATCGGACCTTCTCGCGATCGCAGACGAGGATCGCAAGGCCGGCCGTCTCGCGAAAGCCGACGAGCTTTGCCGCCGAATACTCGAGGCCAAGCCCCTTCACCCAGAAACGCTGCTGCTTCGCGCCGGGATCGCGCAGGATGCGGGCGACCGACCCGCCGCGGTCGCGTTCATGCGCCAGGCGATCGCGACCGACAGCCGCGACCCTTTCTTCTATTGCAGCCTCGCAGATATGTTCCGCGCCGCCGGGCTCCTCGATGAGGCTCTGGCGGCGAGCCGGCAAGGGCTCGCCGTGCAACCCCATTCCCTCCAGGCCCTCTATGGGGTCGGCACGATGCTTTGCGCCCGCGGAGAATACCAGGAGGCGATCGATGTTTTGCGGCAGGTCATAGCGCTCGCGCCCGAGGCCTCCGCGGCTCATATGAACCTCGCCCACGCCTTTCATAAGCTCGCCAGCTTTGATCATGCCGAGACCCATTGGAAACAAGCGATCGCGCTCGATCCTTCTCATGGCGAGGCCCATAGAAACCTCGGCATGTGCTACCTCCTGCGCGGAAATTTCACGCAAGGATTTTCGCAATATCAATGGCGCTTCCGAATCCAGGATGGTCCTGCTCGACCCAAGCTCTTGACCCCGTGGGACGGCGGCGATCCGAAGGGCAAGCGCATGCTCATTCACGCCGAGCAAGGCTACGGCGACACCATCCAATTTTGCCGTTACCTGCTCATCTTGCGCGAAGCGGGCGCGAGGCTAGTTCTGAACGTACCGCGATCCTTGCGCTCGCTCATGGCTCACAGCATGCCCTGGCTCGAGCTCCAGAATGACCAACCGCCCTCAACCGATTTTCAATCCACGCTTCCCAGTCTCCCGCATCTGTTGAACACAACGCTCGAAACCATTCCGGCGCCGATCCCCTATATCCAGGCGCCTCCCCAGGCGGTTTCACGCTTCGGTGCGTTGATCGGGCAAGGAGCCGACCTCAAGGTCGGCCTCGTCTGGGCGGGAAACCCCGAGCATCCGCGCGACAGGGACCGGTCCCTGGCCTTTGCCAAGCTCGCGCCCATACTCGCGGTCGAGGGCGTGCGCTTTTTCAGCCTTCAGGTCGGTGCCGCGGCGCGTGAAGCTTCGGCGCCCGTCACCGACCTTTCGTCGGAACTCACCGACTTTGCACAAACAGCCGGCGCCATCGCCAATCTCGATCTCGTGATTTCCGTCGATACAGCCGTCGCCCATCTCGCTGGCGCGATTGGCAAGCGCGTCTTCATCCTCCTGTCCTTCGTTCCGGATTGGCGCTGGCTCCTCGAGCGCGAGGACAGCCCCTGGTATCCGACAGCGCGCCTCTTCCGCCAAAGGACACGCGACAATTGGGGGCCAGTGGTGAAGGAGATCGCGGCCGCTTTGGTCGAACTGACGCAAGGCGCCGTCCGTGGCGACATGAGGCCGCGCCTCTCCGGACAAGAATGTCACAATCAAGCGCTCTCGAAATGCGCGAACTAGAAATGCCTCTCATTAGCGCTGGCCAAGCGCAGGCTCAGCCGCCTTCGCAATTCGAAATGAATCGCTGCACGGCTCGCGGCGGCGCTCGATCTCGCTGACGACCATGCCCGACGCCACCGTTTCCTTCCCGGATCTCCTCGCGATCGCCGACGGCCAACGCAGGGCCGGGCGCTTACGAGAGGCCGACGAGCTCTGCGGCCAGCTCCTCGATATCCGGCCCGGCCACCCCGACGTGCTCCATCTTCGAGCCCTTATCGCGCATGATGGGGACATAAATCAAAAGCGCTCGAGCTCATGAGGCAAGCGATTGCCGTGAACGACAATGAGGCGCATCTCCATTGGAATCTGGCCGAGATCTGCCTCTCCTTCGGACTACTCGACGAGGCACTCAACGAAAGCCGACGAGCCATTGCGTTGCAGCCGCATTCCCCCAAAGCTCTCAACGTTCTTGGCGCCACGCTATCGGCACGACAACAATACAAGGAGGCGCTTCTACCTCTGCGGCGTGCAATCGCGCTCGAACCTACGTATGGATCAGCACATTTGAGCCTTGCCTTGGCGCTTGAAGGTCTCGACCGCCTAGACGAAGCGCTTGAAGCCATCAACGAGGCCATACGTCTCGGTCCCAAAGCACCAAAGGCCTTTTACTACCGTGGGCGCATTCTTCACCGTATGGGCCGACCGGAAGAAGCCGAGGACGATTGGAACCGCGCACTTGATCTCGACCCAACCTTTACGCACCCGCAAATAGCACTCAGCAACAGTCGGGGGATCGCTCTTGTTCAAGAGGGCCAATTCGGCCAAGCCGAGGCTCAATGGAAGAAGGTTCTTGCGCTTCATCCCACGAACGCGGACGCGAGCACTAATATTGGGATCGCTCAGCTCCTGCGCGGGAACTTTACAGAGGGTTTTTCACATTACGAATCGCGTCTGCGCCGACGGACCACCAAGCTCCCGCCTCAACTCGCCGCCCCTTGGCAAGGCGATGATCCCGCCGGAAAACGTCTTCTCGTTCATGCCGAGCAAGGCTTCGGCGACACGCTCCAATTTTGCCGCTACTTGCCTCTCTTGCGGGAGCGTGGCGCGAAGCTCGTTCTCAGCGTCCAACGCCCCTTGCGCCCGCTCGTTGCCCACAGCATGCCCTGGCTCGAGTTCCACCGAGACACAATGCCCGCGGCCGATTTCCAATGCACCCTCTTGAGCCTTCCGCATCTTTTGAAAACGACGCCCGACACCATCCCGGCGCCGATCCCTTATATCGACGCGCCTCCCCAAGCGATTTCGCGCCTGGGCGCGGTGATCGGCGAAGGCGACGGGCTCAAGGTGGGCTTTGCCTGGGCGGGCAACCCCAAGCATATCTTCGACAAGAAACGCTCCCTCGCCTTCGCGCTTCTTGCCCCCCTTCTTTCGCTCAAGGGCGTGCGCTTCTTCAGCCTCCAAATCGGCGCGGCGGTGCGTGAAGCTTCGGCGCGCATCACCGATCTTGCGCCGGAGCTCACAGACTTCGCGCAAACCGCCGGCGCCATCGCCAATCTCGACCTCGTGATTTCCGTCGATACGGCCGTCGCCCATCTCGCAGGCGCCATGGGCAAGCCCGTTTGGATCATGCTGCCTTTCGTTCCGGACTGGCGCTGGCAGCTCGAGCGCAAGGACAGCCCGTGGTATCCGACGGCGCGGCTCTTCCGCCAAAAGACGCGCGGCGATTGGGGCTCCGTGGTGAGCGACATCGCGATAGCCCTAGGCACTTTGGCCCGACGCGAACCCGACCGACAGGGCTCGCCGCCCGCCAGCATGCCCGCCGAGCGATCGGGGCTGGCGATCCGGAAGCCGTCCGCGCGCCCGACCCCTTTGAGCCAATCGCCCAGCTGGTTGGAAACGCTGGCGATGGCGGACGAACACCGCAAGGCGGGACGGTTCGATGAGGCCGACCAGCTTTGCCGTGAAATCCTGAAGCTCAATTCCGCGAGACCCCGTGCATTCTACCTTCGCGCCCGCATCGCGCAGGACGCCGGCAATCGACCGGCAGCGATCGAATTCATGAGGCAAGCGATCACCGCCAACGGCCACGACGTCCAATTGTTTTGTGATTTGGCCGAGATGTTCATCGTTGCCGGCCTCCTGGATGAGGCGCTCGCGGCGAGCCGACGAGCGCTCGCCTTGGAGCCTCGCTCCCCGAAGGCTCTCAATGCGCTCGGCACCACGTTTTGCGCGCGTGGAGACAACGAAGAGGCAATCTTCCCTCTGCGGCGCGTCATAGCACTCGCGCCCGATTTCGTTGCGGCTCATATGAACCTTGGCCTCGCCTTGCGCGCCTTAGGGCGTCTCGACGACGCGCTCGAGGCCACGAACGAGGCCATCCGTCTGAGCCCGAACTTTCCGAATGCCTTCTATAACCGAGGCGCCATCCACCAAGAGATGGGCCGGCTCGCGGAGGCAAAGGACGATTGGAAACGCACGCTGGTCTTGAACCCCGCCCACAAGGACGCACGCGCAAACCTCTGCTGCGTCGACGGGCTCACGCTTTATTATGAGCAAGGCCAATTTGACGACGCCGAATCGCATTGGAAACAAGCGATCGCGCTTCGCCCGACGGATGCGGACGCGCATACGAACCTCGCGTTCAGCTACCTTCTGCGCGGGAAGTTAGCTGAGGGATTTTCGCATTATGAGTGGCGTTCGTCGCGCAAGGACATCAAACACCCGCCTCAGCTTGCGCCGCCATGGGAAGGCGATGATCCTTCCGGCAAGCGCCTCCTCATTCATACCGAGCAGGGCCTCGGCGACACGATTCAATTCTGCCGCTATTTGGCGATTCTGCACGAACGCGGCGCAAAGCTCGTTCTGCGCGCTCCGCGGTCCTTACGCTCGCTGATCGCGCACAGCATGCCCTGGCTCGATGTCCAGAGTGACCCAAAGCCTCCATTCGACATCCAAGCCAGGCTTTTGAGCCTCCCGCATCTGTTGAAGACGACACCGGAAACGATCCCAGCGCCGATCCCGTATCTCCACGCGCCTCCCCAAGCGATCTCCCGCTTGGGCACGGTGATCGGCGAAGCCGACGGGCTCAAGATCGGACTCATCTGGAGGGGCAGCCCAACACATTTCCGCGACAGCGACCGCTCCGTCGCCTTCGCGGCGCTCGCGCCGATTCTTGCAGTCAAGGGCGTGCGCTTCTTCAGCCTCCAGCTCGGCGCGGCGGCGCGTGAAGCTTCGGCGAGCATCACCGATCTTGCGCTTGAGCTGGCAGACTTCGCGCAAACCGCCGGCGCCATCGCCAATCTCGACCTCGTCATTTCCGTCGACACGGCGGTCGCCCATCTCGCCGGCGCCATGGGCAAGCGGGTTTGGATCATGCTGCCTTTCGTTCCCGATTGGCGCTGGCTCC
>DASZIL010000033.1:0-80831 GCA_035949255.1 Beijerinckiaceae bacterium
CCCCGCTCTGGCGGCAATCCAATTGATTTTTGCCCCTTGATTTTGCCGCGCCAAACTTGATCCTGTGGCGGCTTGATAAGGGCTTTAGATCATGCCGAAGAGAAGCGACGTGAGCCGATCTTATGTTCACGGCTACCGCACCCGCGAGCACGAACGCCTGCAGGACCAAGCCGGAACGCTGATCGACATTCTGCATGGCGACACGACTTACCCGCCGGGGAGCCAGGTTCTCGAAGCGGGCTGCGGCGTCGGTGCCCAAACGGTGACGCTCGCGAGACGAAGCCCCAAAGCCTTTTTCACCTCGGTCGATATTTCCCCGGATTCGCTGCAAGCGGCGAAAGCCGCGACGGCGGCGGCGGGCCTAACCAATGTGCGCTTCGAGCAGGCTGACGTCTTCGACTTGCCTTTCGCGCCGGAATCCTTCGATCACATCTTCATA
This sequence comes from Beijerinckiaceae bacterium, assembly GCA_035949255.1. GTDB lineage: Bacteria > Pseudomonadota > Alphaproteobacteria > Rhizobiales > Beijerinckiaceae > GAS188. The sequence goes on from DASZIL010000033.1 coordinate 440, forward strand.
TGCTTTCTTCTCGAACATCTCCCGAGCCCCGTCGCCGCCTTGACCATGCTCATCCGGCTTTTGAAGACGGGCGGCAGCGTCACGGTGATCGAAGGGGACCACGGCTCGACCTATTTCCATCCCGACAGTGAAGCGGCGCATGAAGCGATCAGATGCCAGGTCGAGCTGCAGCGGCTCGGCAGCGGCAATGCGCAGATCGGCCGGCAGCTTTATCCGCTGATGGTCGAGGCTGGCCTCGAGAAGGTTCGGGTCTCTCCCCGAATGGTATATGTGGACGGTAGCCGACCCGAGCTCATCGACGGCTTCACGAAGAAGACATTCATCGCGATGATCGAAGGGGTTCGCGAGCCTGCGATCAAGGCCGGATTGATCGAGCCCGAGGATTTCGACTCAGGCGTTCGCGCCCTTCAAAGGACGACGGAGCCTGACGGCGTGTTCTGCTACACCTTCTTCAAGGGGATCGGGAAAAAGGGCGAGGCCTCCGGCCGCCCGTGAGATCGGCTGAAGTCGCCGGCCCGGACCCGCTTCGCCCTTCGCACTTGTCTTGCACCTTCGCTTGTGCACAAGAGGCAGGGCGGATGAACCCCTTAAACCTTCGAAGCTTCGACAATCACCGATAGCGAGGATGTCATGACGATGCGGCGGCTTGGACGGACGGAGATCATGGTGTCGCCGCTGTGCTTCGGCGGCAATGTGTTCGGATGGACGGCCGATGAGGCAACCTCCTTCGCCTTGCTCGACGCCTTCGTGGCGGAAGGCTTCAATTTCATCGACACGGCGGATTGCTATTCGATCTGGGTGCCCGGCCATAAGGGCGGGGAATCCGAGACCATTATCGGCCGCTGGATGAAGGCGCGCGGCAATCGCAAGAAAGTAGTGATCGCGACCAAGGTCGGCTGGGACATGGGCGAAGGCAAGAAGGGCCTTTCCAAGGCCTATATCAGCCAGGCCGTCGAGGCGTCGCTCCGTCGCTTGCAGACCGATTACATCGATCTCTACCAATCCCATGTCGACGACGCTTCGACGCCGCACGAAGAGACGCTCTCCTGCTACGCCGAGCTCATCAAGGCGGGGAAGGTGCGCGCCATCGGCGCGTCGAACTTCGGTGCGCCCCGCCTCGCCGAAGCGCTCGACCTTGCCGAGAAGCAGGGGCTTCCGCGCTACGAGACCTTGCAGCCGCTTTACAACCTTTATGATCGCGAGGTCTTCGAGAAGGAGCTCGAGCCGCTCTGCCGCGCCAAGAGCGTCGGCGTCATCAATTACTATTCGCTCGCCGCCGGCTTCCTCACCGGCAAATACCGAAGCAAGGCGGATTTGGAGGGGCGCGCACGCGGCCAGCGCATCGGGAGCACCTATCTCAACGAGCGCGGCCTGGCCATCATATCCGCGCTCGACGCGGTCGCGGCCGAGCTGAAGGCCACCCCGGCTCAGGTGGCGCTCGCCTGGCTGATGGCGCGGCCGAGCGTCACCTCGCCGATCGCGAGCGCCACGAGCATCGCTCAATTCGGCGAGCTCGCAAAGGCGACGCGGCTCAAGCTCGACGCCGCCGCAATCCAGCGCCTCGATCAAGCGAGCCGATGGAGCGCAAAAGACGCGGCTTGAGCGCAAGCTCGAGCCGCCGCGCGCGGGAAGAGAGCCTGAATTCGCCGCGATCACGCCGGGTAAGGAATTGCCGCGTCACCGCTCGGGAAGCGGGATGAACTCCGTTTCGCCCGGCACCGCTCGAAACCGGCCCATCTTCCAATCTTCCTTCGCCTCCTCGATGCGCTCCTTGCGTGACGAGACGAAGTTCCACCAGATGTAACGGGGCCCTTCCATCGCGGCTCCCGCGAGAAACATGAGGCGCGCTCGGCGCTTGGCGGCGACCGTGATGCGGTCGCCGGGGCGGAAGACGAGGAGGCGCGGCGCCTCGAAGCTGTCGCCGGCGATCTCGACCTCGCCTTCGGCCACATAGATGGCGCGTTCCTCGTGATCGGCATCGAAGGGGACTTGCGCGCCGGGCTCGAGCACCACCTCGGCATAGAGCCAATCCGAGACGGTTTCGACCGGCGCGGTGAGCCCGAAGGCCGAGCCTGCGATGACGCGCGCCCAAACGCCTTTGTCCTCGACGACCGGCAGGCGCGCCGCGTCGAAATGCTGAAAAGAGGGCGCGATCTCCTCGCGATCACGGGGCAGGGCGATCCAGCTCTGGATACCAAACATCGGCTGACCCGTCTTGCGCGCGCTCTCGGGCGTGCGCTCGGAATGCGCGATGCCGCGCCCCGCCGTCATCAAATTCATCGCGCCGGGCGCGATCTCCAATTCATTGCCTTCGCTGTCGCGATGCATGACGCGCCCGTCGAAGAGATAGGTCACGGTCGCGAGACCGATATGCGGATGAGGCCTCACATCCATGCCCTGGCCTGAGAGGAATTGCGCCGGCCCCATCTGATCGAAGAAGATGAAGGGCCCGACCATCTGGCGCTTGCCATGCGGCAAGGCGCGGCGCACCTCGAAGCCGCCGATGTCGCGGGCGCGCGGCACGATGATGAGCTCGAGCGCGTCGCAACCGCGCTTGTCGCCAAGGACCGGATCGCTTGCGGGAAGCCAGCTCATGGGGCGCCTCCATGGGTCGAGTTTCAGCTATGTGACCCGAATATTGGGATGCGCCCCTTGGAATTCATCTCCCATCGAGTGGGCGTCCGCTCGGAGCCTCCCCCTCAGTTCCGCGGCACCCTCGAATGCCGCGCCCCTCACACGGTCGCTTGCGAGCCGAGAATCACGGTCGCCTGGCTCGACAACACTCCGCCATTGCCATGCGCGAGCGCGACCTCGCATCCCTCGATCTGCCGCTCGCCGCATTCGCCGCGAATCTGGCGCGCCGCTTCGATCAAGAGGAAGATGCCGTACATGCCCGGGTGACAATAGGAGAGGCCACCGCCATTGGTGTTCACGGGCAAGCGCCCGCCGGGCGCGATGGCGCCGCCCGAGACGAAGCGTCCGCCCTCGCCTTTCGGGCAAAAGCCGAGATCCTCCAGAAACAGAATCGTGTTGATGGTGAAGGCATCATAGAGCTCGGCGACGTTTATGTCGGCGGCTGAAAGCTTCGCCATTGCGAAGGCGAGCTCGCCCGAGCGCTTGGCCCCCGTCACGGTGAGATCAGGCATCGCCGAAATCTGCATATGCGTCGAGGTCGCGCCCGTGCCCAGGATGAAGGCCGGCGGTTTCGCAAGCGAGCGAGCGCGATCGGCGCGGGTGAGAATGACGGCGCCGCCGCCGTCCGTCACGAGGCAGCAATCGCGCACCGTGAGCGGGTCGCTCACCATGCGCGAGGCGAGCACCTCGGCGATAGTGAGCGGTTGCTTCTCGAAGGCCGCGGGGTTCATCAGGGCCCAGCTGCGCGCCGCGACCGCGACCTCGGCCAATTGCTCACGCGTCGTGCCGAATTCCGCCATGTGCCGCGAGGCGGCGAGCGCATAGCCGGTGACGGGGAGGACCGGCCGGAAGGGGCTCTCGTAAGGGTTGTGTTCGGGAGCTGAGAGATTGGCGCGCCCGACGCTGCGTTGCGTGCTCCCATAGGCGATGAGCGCGACATCGCACATCTTGGCCTCGAGCGCCGCATGCGCATGGGCGAGATGGAACATGAAGGAGGAGCCCCCGACATTCGTCGCGTCCTGGATGCGCGGCGCGATCCTAAGATATTCGCAAAGCGACAAGCTCGCCATGCGCGCTTGCGCCGTCGCGGCGAACACCGCGTCGATGTCCTTCAAGGCAAGGCCGCAATCATCGAGCGCGCGCTGCGTCGCTTGCGCCATGAGGTCGGTCGCGCTCATGCCCGAGGCGACGATGCCGAGATCGGATTCGGCAACCCCGACGATGGCGGCGCCGCCGCCCGTCGCGCCGCTCATCGGGAGGCCTCGACGGGCACGAAGACGGGCAGCGGCTCGGCCGTCCCCTCGCCTCCCGCCTTGATGCGGAGCTTCACGCGCATGCCGATCTTCACGGAGCTTGGCTCCATTTCCTCGACGCGGCTCATCATGCGAAAGCCCTCGTCGAGATCGATGAGCGCGACATTGTAAGGGGCGCCGACACGCGGATGGTTGACCGTCGTCGCATGAACCGTGCCGAGCCCCGCGCTCACCCGCCATTCGAGATCGGGCGATCCCGATTTCGGAGCGATGACGCGCGGATGAAAAATGGCCACCCCGGTTGCCCGGTCGAATTGATAAGCGAGCTCGCCCTTTTCGAGATGCTCGCGATAACGCGCAAGCGGCGACTGCGTGACCTTTTGCATCGATAGTCTCCAAGATGGCGGAGTGGCGAGTAGCGAATAGCGAATAGCGAGTAGTGATCCTCGCAGCAGCTGCGCTCATTCCCGCGAATGAGGGAATCCAGCCTTTCTTCGCAACATCTGGATCACCGCATTCGCGGGGATGAGCGGAGAATGGAACGAGCCGAGCGAGGGCGGCGTCACAGTGCTCCTCAATAGGATTTCGGCAGGCCGAGGACGCGCTCGGCGATGAAGTTCAAGGTCATCTGGGGGCTCACGGGCGCGATGCGCGCGATCAGTACTTCGCGCAAGTAGCGCTCGACATGGTATTCCTTCGCATATCCCATGCCGCCATGCGTCATGAGCGCGGTCTCGCACGCACGAAATCCGGCTTCGCCCGCGAGATATTTCGCGGCATTCGCCTCCGCCCCGCATTCGCGCCCCTGGTCGTAGAGGGAAGCCGCCTTGAGCATCATGAGGCTTGCGGCCTCGAGCTCGACGAAGCGTTGCGCCAACGGATGCTGGATCGCCTGATTTTGCCCGATCGGCCGGCCGAAGACGATGCGTTCGCGCGCATAGCGCGCCGCGCGCGCGATGGCGACGCGCCCGATGCCGACGGCCTCGGCCGCGATGAGGATGCGCTCGGGATTCATCCCGTGCAGAATGGCGCGGAAACCCTCCCCTTCCGCTCCGATCCGGTCGCTCTCGGGCACGCGCAAGCCGTCGATGAACACCGTGTTCGAATCGACCGCGCTTCGCCCCATCTTGGGGATCTCGCGGATCTCCATCCTGTCGCGGTCGATGTCCGTGTAGAAGAGGGTGAGCCCGTCCATCCGGCGCCGCGCCTCGCCAAGCGGCGTGGTGCGCGCAATCAGGAGCATCTTGTTCGCGACCTGCGCGGTCGAGATCCAGATCTTCGTGCCCTTGACGATGTAGTGGTCACCGTTTCGGCGCGCTTGCGTCTTGATCTCGGTGGTGTTGAGCCCCGCATCCGGCTCGGTCACCGCAAAGCACGCCTTGTCCGCGCCCGCGATCAAGGGCGGCAACATGCGCCTTTTCTGCTCTTCGGTCCCCAAGATCACGACCGGATTGAGGCCGAAGATGTTCATATGGATCGCCGAGGCGCCGCTCATCGCCGCGCCCGATTCGGCAACCGCCTGCATCATGATCGCGGCCTCGGTGATCCCGAGCCCCGCGCCGCCGAATGCCTCCGGCATGGCGATGCCGAGCCATTTGCCTTTCGCGATCGCGGCGTGGAACTCATGCGGGAAAGTGCCTTCGCGATCATGCTCGAGCCAATAGGCGTCGTCGAAACGCCCGCAAAGCGCAAGGATGTGGGCACGGATCTCTTCCTGCTCCGCGCTCAGCGAGAATTCCATGCCGTCCTCATGCGCTCGACCGCTGTCCTCTCCGCGCGCCCCTGCGAACGGGGTGAAAAGCCACCTTCCACGGAAACGATACGATGCCTTGTGGCCAAGAGCGATTCCCCGCGCGCGCCGCGCAAGTCACCAAAAAGTGAGCGGCGAGGCTCTTCAGAAGATGGCTTAAGGGCTTCACCATGGTGATGCGGAAACCGGGGCGGCTTTTAAAGCCTTAAGCGCCCTCTTATTCTGCGGTGTGGAAGGGCGAGACAATCGCTCGGTGAGGCAAAGGTGACGGAATGGCTTTGGCGGAAAAGACGGCGGGCGCGCCCGGACGAGCGATGAGCGCCAATTTCTTCGATCTGCCCGAGAGCGTCTTGCGCTCGAGGCGCAATTCGAAGTGGAATGCCTTTGGCCCCGACATTCTTCCCGCCTTCGTCGCCGAGATGGATTTCGCCGTCGCCCAGCCGATCCAGGAGGCCATCAGCCGCGCGGTCACGGCCGGCGATTACGGATATCCGCAATACAAGGGCGGGAAGGCTGAGCCCGCGGTCGCCGTGGCCTTCGTCGCGCGCATGGAAAAGCGCTTCGGCTGGAAGACGGAAACCTCCCAGGTGCAAGTCGTCTGCGATCTTGTGCAGGGGACTTTCGCGCCGATCCTCGCCTTCTCGGAGCCGGGCGATGGCGTGATCCTCCAGGTGCCGGCCTACCCGCCCTTTCATGAAGCGATCAACACGACCAAACGTGAGCTCGTGCCGCTCACCATGCGCGATGCCGGCACGCGCCATGTCTTCGACATCGTCGAACTCGCCGGCCGTATCGGCCCAAGGACCCGCATCCTCATCCTTTGCAATCCGCAAAATCCGACCGGACGCGTCTTCGAACGAGCCGAGCTTTCAGCGCTCGCCAAATTGGCGATCGAGCATAATCTCATCGTCATCGCGGATGAAATCCATTCGGACCTCGTCTATGACGGGCGAAAGCACATCCCCTTCGCGATGCTCGGCGCTGAGATCGCGGCCCGCACGGTGACGATCACCTCGGCCACGAAAAGCTTCAATATTCCAGGCCTTCGTTGCGGCGTGATGCATTTCGGCACGCCCGAGCTTCGCCGGCGCTTCGCCGAGACCATCCCCTCGCGCCTCGTCGGCGGGTGCAGCGGGCTCGGCATCGACGCGACGGTCGCCGCCTGGACCTCATGTGATGATTGGCTCGACGCCGTCGTCGCCCATCTGGCGGCAGCGCGCGACCGTGTGATCCAGGTGCTCCGCGCGGAGCTGCCGCAGGTGCGATGCCACGCGCCGGAAGGCACCTATCTCGCCTGGCTCGACTTCCGCGAGCTTCACCTGGAGATGCCGGCGTTCCAATTCTTCCACGATCACGCGCGCGTCGCGTTGAGCGCCGGAGAGAATTTCCACCCCGACTGCGCGCAATTCGCGCGATTGAACTTCGCAACCTCGATGCCGATCCTCGACCGCATTCTCGAGCGGCTTGTCACGACGGCGAAATCGCTCCCTCTGGCGAACGGCGGAACGCACAGGCCTAGCGCTGGTCGTTAACTGCTCATCTCTCCCGCTCCCGCAACCGGGAGCGGGGAAGTGCGGTGCGCTTCAAGGGCGAAAGAGCGGACCGATCGGGTAACGCTTTCTCTTAGAGCATGCTATCGCCATCAGGCTCTAAGTTGATGGCGCGACATCTTCAAGGTCACCCAAATTCTTAAACTGCGCCGACCACGAGGGTGAAATCAACGGGTGGATGATTCCTGCCGGATGTGTCCTGCGCGCCCTGCCACACTGTAACGGTAGTATTGTCGTATTCTTTTATAAACACAGTTTCAGTCGCATATGTAGCATTCGGGCTTATGTAAGAAACGACCGGAACGGCAGACAGATTGTTCGGATTTTGAAACGTAACCAATCCAGTAGCTGAATCGAATTCAACACTCGCCGGAGCTCTGTTAGCTACTTTTCCATTTTTCACTACTAACATCGCGAGTACTTGCCCTACCATTTACTCCCTCCATAAATAGACTCTTATGACCGACGAATCTAAAAGCAATTTTAAATATGTAAATTACATCTTTCGGATTATATGCGTTCAAATTTTTTAAGAGAGTCTACTTATTAAAAATGGACATATGTGAATGTAACCTCTTTGTTTTTATCTTATAATTGTAAGCAGATCCGATTGCGCTAAAAGCGAGAGGTGGATTGCGGCCCGCCGTACTTTCATGAAAGATGAGGTGACTGGTCCCGACAAGGGGCCTGACCGAATGATCGCCTACAGGGAGGCACGCATGCGCAGACTCCTCAAGCCCACCCATGGGGTGCTTGCGCTTTTGTGCTTGATGTATTTCATTACCTATATCGATCGCGTGAACTTCTCGACGGCGGCGATCGACATCCAGCCGGAATTCGGGCTTACGAACACCGAGCTCGGCTTCATCTTCTCGGCCTTCAATTATTCCTACTTCTTCTTCCAGGTGATCGGCGGTTGGATCGGGGATCGTTTCGGGCCGCGCAAGACCTTGTTCACCTGCGGGGCGGTGTGGGCGGCCGCGACCATCCTCACTGGAGCTACCGGCGGCATCATCACCTTGATCCTTGTGAGAGTGCTGCTCGGCTTGGGCGAAGGCGCCACCTTTCCGACCGCGACGCTCGCCATGCAAAATTGGGTCGAGCGCGGCAAGCGCGGCTTCGCGCAAGGCCTCACCCATTCCTTCGCGCGCCTCGGCAATGCGATCACGCCGCCTGTCGTCGCTTTCCTCATGGTGGCCGTCACCTGGCGCGGCTCCTTCGTCGTCGTCGGATGCGCGAGCCTGATCTGGGTGCTCGCCTGGGTTTGGTATTATCGCGACGATCCGAAGGACCATCCCCACATCACCCCCGAGGAGCTCGCCGCCTTGCCGGAACCGCGCCGAGGACCGCGGCCGCAAATTCCCTGGGGGCCGCTCGCCAAGCGGATCTGGCCGGTGACGCTCACCTATTTCTGCTACGGCTGGTGTCTTGCGATTTATCTGAGCTGGCTCCCTCTCTTCTTCAAGAAAAGCTACAACCTCGACCTCAAGCAATCGGCCATCTTCTCCTTCGGCGTCTTTCTGGCGGGCGTCGTCGGCGATTCGATCGGCGGCATCGCCTCCGACCTTGTCTTGCGGCGCACCGGCAATATCCGCTTCGCGCGCCTCAGCGTCATTCTCGTCGGCTTCGTGGGAGCGCTCTTGTCGCTCGTGCCCTTGCTCTTGACGCGCGACCTCGCCATCGTCGGCATTTGCCTCTCCGCCGGCTTCTTCTTCTTCGAGCTGATCATCGGGCCGATATGGTCGATCCCGATGGATATCGCGCCGAAATATTCGGGTACCGCCGCCGGCATGATGAATTCGGGCTCGGCCTTGGCGGCTGCCGTCTCACTCCCGATTTCGGGCTATCTCATCGACATCACGGGAAGCCGCGTCCTGCCGTTCACCATGTTGATCGGCATCCTCGCGGTCGGCGCGGTCGCCGCCTTCGCCATGCATCCGGAAATCCCCTTGGGCGATTTCGGCTCTCGAACCGGCAAGGATGGGGAAGCCTTGGCGCGCAAGCCCTCGGACGCGGCGCCGGTGCGGTAGCGATCGAACGCCTGAATCGAACTTCGCTTGAACGAAACCCACATCCTCAGGAATCCGCCTCCTTGACGCGGATGGGGAGGATGCGGGCACTATGGCCGCTCCGAACCCTGGGAGGCCCCCTTGCTCGAGACCGACGCGACGCATGATCCGGCACGTCGAAGCTTCGTCGAGACGGCCAATCTCGCACGCGCCGATTTTCCGTTGCAGAACCTGCCCTTCGGCATCTTCAAGCGACGCGGCGACGAGATTGGCAGAGGTGGTGTCGCGATCGGCGACAAGATCCTCGATCTTGCCGCCGCTCAGGAAGCCACGCTTTTCTCCGGACCTGCCGAAAAAGCCGCCATTGCGGCGAGAGGTCCGTTCCTCAACCCGCTGATGGCGCTCGGCAACCACGCGGCCACGGCCTTGCGCGCGCGGCTCTGCAACCTCCTCGATGCCGATAGCCGCGACCGCGAAAAGGTCGAGCCACATCTCGTGCCGATGAGCGAAGCCTCGATGCAGATGCCGGTCGCGGTCGGCAATTTCACCGACTTCCTCACCTCGAGCTTCCATAGTGAGCGGCTCTCGCCCACGGGCAAGGTGCCGCCGAGCTTCAAGACCATGCCGATCGCCTATCACAGCCGGGCGAGCTCGGTGAGAGTCTCGGGCGGAGCCATCACGCGGCCGCGTGGCCAATGGCTCGATAATGAGAGCATCATGCGATTTGGCCCGACGCGCGCGCTCGATTACGAGCTCGAGGTCGGCGCCTTCGTCGGCATCGGCAATGAACTCGGCCGGCCGATCCCGATCGAGGACGCGCGCATGCATATCTTCGGCTATTGCCTCCTCAACGATTGGTCGGCGCGCGATATCCAGCGCGCCGAGAGCGTGCCGCTCGGCCCGTTCCTCGCAAAAAGCCTGTCGACCAGCATTTCGCCCTGGGTCATCACCGAGGCGGCGATGCGCCCCTTTCGCACGCCTGCCTTCGCGCGGCCGGCGGGAGACCCCGCTCCCCTCCCCTATCTCGACTCACCGCGCGAACGCGAGAGCGGCGGCTTCGATCTCAAGCTTCGCGCCTCGCTCGTCACGAAGCGCATGCGCGACGCGCGCCAAGGCGCGGAGCGGATCACCAGCACGAATTTCAAGCATATGTACTGGACCTTCGCGCAGATGCTGACCCATCACGCAAGTAATGGCTGCAATCTGATGCCGGGCGACATCATCGCGAGCGGCACGACTTCGGGCCCCTCCGAGGAGAGCCGCGCCTGTCTCGCCGAGATCACGTCACGCGGCTCAAATCCGATCACGCTCTCGAATGGCGAGACGCGCGGATGGCTCGAGGACGGCGACGAGGTCATCTTCCGCGCCCGGGCGGAGCGCGAGGGCTTCACCCCGATCGGCTTCGGCGAGTGCCGCGGCGTGATCGGCCCGGCCGTGGATTGGCCGACCCCGTCACGCTGAACGACCGCGCCGCCGAAGCTTCGACCGCAAGAGGAAACCATGCCCCGCCGGATCATCGACATCTCGGTTCCGCTGCAAGCCGGCATCGCCAGCGACCCGCCGCAGATGGCGCCGTCGATCGAGTATCTCGACCATCACGCGACGGCGCCAGGCCTTGCCGCCTTCTTCGGCGTGCCGGTCGAAGCCCTGCCCGACGGCGAATATTGCGCCATCGAGCGTTGCGCGATCTCGACGCACAACGGCACGCATCTTGATGCGCCCTATCACTTCTTCTCTTCGATGAACCATCGGCTGAAGCCCGGCGGAGAAGCCTCGATGCGCATCGACGAGGTGCCGCTCGACTGGTGCTTCCAACCCGGCGTGAAGCTCGACTTCCGCCATTTCGACGACGGCTATGTCGCGACCCCCGCCGATGTGGAAGCTGAGCTTAAGCGCGTCGGCCATGAGCTGCGCCCGCTCGAGATCGTGGTCGTCAATACGCGCGCGGGCGCGCGCTATGGCGAGGACGACTATGTCGACGCGGGTTGCGGAATGGGAAAGGCCGCGACCTTATGGATGCTCGAGCGCGGCGTGCGGCTCGTCGGCACCGACGGCTGGAGTTGGGACGCGCCCTTCTCCCACACGCGCCGCAAGGTCGAGGCGACGGGCGATGCCTCCTTGATCTGGGAGGGCCATCGCGCCGGGCGCGAGATCGGCTATTCCCATCTCGAGAAGCTGCACAATCTCGAAGCCTTGCCGGCCGACGGCTTCGAGATTGCGTGCTTTCCGGTGAAGGTACACCGTGGCTCGGCGGGGTGGACGCGCGCGGTCGCGATCCTCCCCGAGTAGCGATCAGCGATAGACGGCCTTCATCGCCGTCTCGGGGTAGCGCTGGCCGGAAGCCGAACCCACTGGCACCATTCCCGAGATCTCATCGACCTCCCCTGGCGAGAGCCGCACCGACAAGGCGCCGAGGTTCTCATCGAGCCGCTCCTTGCGCTTGGTGCCGGGGATCGGCACGATGTCCTGGCCGCGCGCCAGGAGCCAGGCGATGACGAGCTGTCCGAGCGTGCAGCCTTTCTTCGCCGCGATGGCGCGCAAGGGCTCGATCAAGCCGAGATTGCGGGCAAGATTGTCTTCGGCAAAGCGCGGGTGCCGACGATGGGGATCATCGGCCTTCATGTCGCTTGGGCTCGCGAGCTTCCCGGTCAATAGGCTTCGTCCCAAAGGCGAATAGGCCACGAAGCTGATGCCGAGCTCGCGCGTCGTGCGCAAGGTTTCTTCGGCCTCGACACGGTAAAGGAGGGAGAACTCCAATTGCACCGCGGCGATCTTGTGCACCTTATGAGCGCGGCGGATCGTCTCGGGGCGCGCCTCGCTCAAGCCCAGGGCGCGCACCTTGCCTTGGCGCACAAGCTCGGCCATGGCGCCGACCGTTTCCTCGATCGGCACATTGGGATCGACGCGGTGCTGGTAGTAAAGGTCGATCACCTCCGTGCCGAGGCGTTTCAAGCTCGCTTCGCACGCTTCCTTCACATAGGCCGGGCGGCCGTCGACGCCATTGGCGCCGCCTTCCTGACGCGTCTGGCCGAATTTGGTGGCGAGCACGATGTCGGAACGCCGCTTGCCGAGTGCACGGCCGAGAAGCGTCTCGTTGTGGCCCCAGCCGTACATATCCGATGAATCGAAGAAGGTGACGCCGCGGTCGAGCGCGGCGTGGATCACGTCGATCGCGGCTTCGTCATCGCTCGGCCCGTAAGCTCCGGAGAAGGACATGCAGCCAAGCCCGAGCGCTGAAACGCTCAAGCCGCTCGCGCCGAGATTTCTGCGAGGCAAGGTCGCCATGATGCAAGCTCCGATTTCGCTGGGCCGGAGAGCGTGGTTCCATGAAGCCACCCTCCCTCTATGATGCGGGCTTCTTGCCGGTCCTGCGGGGCCGGTCAACGGAAAAAGGAGCGCATGCACGGCAACCAGCACCCCGCGGCATTAGCCTTGCCGGGAGCTAAGAAAAGCTCGAACCCTTCCTCACTTTTCGACGAATGCACGCTCGATCACATAATGGCCGGGCACCGAATGATTGCCCTCGACAAAACCGCGCTCGTCGAGAATGGCGCGCAGATCGCTGAGCATCGAGGGGCTGCCGCAAAGCATCACGCGATCGTGCTCGCAATCGAGCGGCGGCAAGCCGAGCTCTTCGGAGAGCATGTTCGAGGTGATGAGATCGGTGAGGCGGCCGCGATTGCGGAAAGGCTCGCGCGTCACGGTCGGGTAATAGATGAGCTTGCCGCGCACGAGGTCACCGAGGAATTCGTGATCCGGCAGCTCGCGCTGGATGAACTCTCCATAGGCGAGCTCGGCCACCTGGCGGCACCCATGCACGAGCACGATCTTCTGATAACGCTCGTAGGTCTCGGCGTCCCTGATGATGCTCAAGAATGGCGCAAGGCCCGTCCCGGTGCCGAGAAGATAGAGCGTGCGCCCGGCGATGAGATTGTCATGGACCAACGTGCCGGTCGCCTTCCTGTTCACCAGCACCTCGTCGCCGGGCTTGAGATGCTGAAGGCGCGAGGTCAGAGGGCCGTCCTGCACCTTGATGCTGAAGAATTCGAGCCTCTCCTCGTAATTCGCGCTCGCCATGCTGTAGGCGCGTAACAGCGGCCTGCCCTCGATATCGAGGCCGATCATGGTGAACTGCCCGCTCCGGAAGCGAAAGGCGGGGCTGCGGCTCGTGGTGAAGCTGAACAGGTTCTCGGTCCAATGGTGGACGTCGAGCACGCGCTCACGGTCGAGATTGCTCATGTGTTGAGATTGCTCACGGGTGAAGAGATCCAAGGTGTCTACCGGCGAATGCGGTCGGCCAGGAGGGTTTGGGGAGCCGAAAGACGCTCATCAAGGCTCGTCTTCGCGGGGGAGCTATGCGCACGCGCACGTCCCTTCAAGCCGCGCCTGACAAAATGTCGCGCAAAGGCGCCTCGAGGGCGGGACTTGCGTTGCCGAATTGGCTAAGGTCGGCGGCCGCGGCGTTTTCTCAAAGATCGGCGAGCGCCCTCAACGAGTGGCAACGCAGAGAGCGCGCTACATCGTCAGAACTTTGCGATGAAATGAGACTTGCATGAAGTTCGGCGAATATCCCAAGCTCGCGTCCTTCGGCAGCGTCGCCGCGTTTCGAGCCCATCTCGACTCGCTTGGCATCGACATGCCGTGCGACGACATCGTGGCTGGCGGGTCGACCTCGCTCTTTGCCGCGCCGATGGAGGTCGCCGGCATGAAAATCGGCAATCGCCTCGCGCTCAATCCGATGGAAGGCTGGGACGGGGAGCGCGACGGGCGGCCGAGCGAAAACACGCTGCGGCGCTGGCGGCGCTTCGGCGCGAGCGGCGGCAAGCTCGTCTGGGGCGGCGAGGCCGTCGCGGTGCGTCCGGACGGGCGCGCCAATCCGAACCAGCTCGTGATTTCGGCATCGACGCAATCCTCGATCGCTCGCCTGCGCGAGGCCTTGGTCGATGCGCATCGCGAAGCCATGGGCGGCGACGAAGGCCTCGTGATCGGCTTGCAGCTCACCCATTCGGGCCGCTTTTGCAAGCCGGACGACCATAAGAGATTCGAGCCGGTGATCGCTTATCGGCACCCCCTGCTCGACCGGAAATTCGGCTATCCCGAAGACCGGCCGGTGATGAGCGATGACGAGATACGCCGCCTCGTCGATGATTTCGTGACCGCGGCGAAGCGTGCGCGCGAATGCGGCTTCGATTTCGTCGACATCAAGCATTGCCATGGCTATCTCGCCCATGAGTTCCTGAGCGCCCATACGCGTCCCGGGCCTTATGGCGGCAGCCTCGAGAACCGCACGCGTTTCCTGCGCGAGGTCGTCTCAGGCACCAGGGCGCAAGTGCCGGGCCTCGGCATCGGCGTGAGGCTGAGCGCCGCCGACATCGTGCCCTTCCGCCCCGATCCTGCCCAATCGAAGCCCGGCGCGCTCGGGCCCGGCATGCCGGAAGAGTTCGGATCGCTTTTGCCTTATGTCTATGGCTTCGGCGTCGATTCGGAAGATCCGACAAAGATCGATCTCGCGGAGCCTTTCGCCTTCTTCGAAATCTTGCGTGAGCTCGATATTCGCTTCGTCAATGTGACGCTCGCGAGCCCCTACTACAACCCGCATGTCACGCGGCCTGCCCTCTACCCGCCATCGGACGGCTATTTCCCACCGGAAGACCCGCTCGTCGGCGTCGCGCGCCATCTCGACACCGTGCGCCGGCTGAAAGAGGCCTTCCCTGATTTCTGCGTGATGGGGTCCGCCTACACCTATCTGCAGGAGTTCCTGCCGAATGTGGCACAGGCGGTTCTGCGCCTGAAATGGGCCGATTTCATCGGCCTCGGCCGTATGCTGCTCGCTTATCCGGAGCTGCCGCGCGACCTTCTCGAGGGCAAGGCCGTGCAGAGGAAACGGCTTTGCCGCAGTTTCAGCGATTGCACCACGGCGCCGAGGAACGGTCTCGTCTCGGGTTGCTACCCGCTCGATGCGCATTACAAAAAATCAGAAGAATTCAAGCGCTTGGCGGCCCTCAAGAAGCGCGCGCAGACGGCGTGAGCCAAAGGGCGCGCTCATAGGACGCAAGGCCCAGCTTTTGCATCCGGCCGCGCCCTCGCATAAAAGGTGGCACGCAAAAAGGTCACAAGGCTTGCTTCAGCTTTTCGGGAGCGCACCTTCCTTTTTGTCGCATTTTTTCGAGCGGAGCGGATAACACGACGCGTCGGAAGTTTTTGAGCGAGGTCATCTTATTTGAGAGGGTTTGAAGTTGAAGTCTTGCCGGACAAAGCCGCCTGATCCCGTTGAACCTTCGCCTCGCCGGGCGATGGCAGGGCATTTGCGTGTGCTCGCCAAAAGCTTCTCGGAAAGCTCCCGGGCCCGAAACGCATGGTGAATTTCTTCATCCAGCGGCCGATCTTCGCCTCCGCGATCGCCATCATCATGGTGCTCGCGGGCGCGGTCTGCTATCGCCTCCTGCCGGTCTCGCAATTCCCGGAAATCACGCCGCCGCAAGTGGTGGTGAGCGCGCACTATCCCGGCGCCAGCGCCCAAGTCGTCTCGGACACGGTGACGACACCGCTCGAGCAGCAGATCAACGGCGTCGCCGGCATGACTTACATGTCCTCGGTGAGCGCCAATGACGGCTCATCGACGATCACCATCACCTTCGATGTCGGCTATCCGCTCAACGTCGCCGCGGTCGATGTGCAAAACCGCGTCTCGCAAGCCGCGTCCTCCTTGCCTGGCATCGTCAATCAGGGCGGCGTCATCATCACCAAGCAAAATCCCAACTTCGTTCTGATCGTCAATCTCTTCTCTCCTGACGATTCGGTCGATGCCGTGGCTTTGAGCAATTACGCCTATCTGCAGATCGCCGATCCGCTGAAGCGCCTTCCCGGCGTCGGCGATGTCGTGATCTTCGGCGAGCGGCGCTATTCGATGCGCATCTGGCTCAACCCCGACAAGATGGCCGAGCTCGGCATCACCGCCGTCGATGTGCAAAATGCCGTCGCCGAGCAGAATGTCCAGGTCGCGGCCGGCAAGATCGGCGAGGAGCCGGCGCCTCCCGGCACGCCCTTCGAGGTGCAGGTGAACGCGGTCGGCCGCCTGAGCGACCCTGCGCAGTTCGGCGACATCATCGTGCGCGCGGCGCCCAACAGGGGAGCCGTCGTGCATCTTCGGGACGTGGCGCGCATCGAGCTCGGCGCGTTGCAATATGCCTCCTCCGCCTTCCTCGACGACAAGCCGACGATCGTTCTCGGCGTCTTCCAGATGCCGGGCTCGAACGCGCTCGACCTGCAACAGCATGTGCAGGACAAGATGGTGGAATTGGCGAAGCGGTTCCCAAAGGGCATCGCCTACGCGATGCGCTACGACACGACCCGTTTCGTCTCCGCCTCGATGCGCGATGTGCTGTTCACGCTCACGCAAGCCTTGCTCCTCGTCATCGCCGTGGTGTTCGTCTTCCTGCAAAGCTGGCGCACCACGATCATCCCGAGTGTCGCCATCCCGGTATCGCTCGTCGCGACGCTCGTCGTGATGAAAGTGCTCGGCTTCTCGCTCAACACCTTGAGCCTGCTCGGCATGGTGCTGGCGATCGGCCTCGTGGTCGATGATGCCATCGTGGTCGTCGAGAATGTGGAGCGCCAGCTCGAGGCGGGGCTTCGACCGCTCGCCGCTGCCCGCAAGGCCATGACGGAGGTGATCGGGCCGATCATCGCCACCACCGCCGTGCTGATGGCGGTGTTCGTACCGGTCGCCTTCCTGCCGGGCGTCACCGGCCGGCTCTACAACCAATTCGCCTTGACCATCGCCATCTCGGTCGGCATCTCGGCCTTCAATTCGCTCACGCTGAGCCCGGCGCTTTGCGCGGCCTTCCTGCGCGCGCGCGAGCCTCCACGCTTCGTGCTGTTTCGCTGGTTCAACGCCGGCTTCACCTGGCTTGCACATTTCTATGCGAGGAGCGTGCGTTTCCTCATCCGCATCCGCTGGGCGATGCTCGCGCTGTTCGCCGCGGGAATCGCCGCCACTTACGCCGTGTCGCTGCGCATTCCGTCGACTTTCCTGCCCGTCGAGGACCAGGGCTATTTCTTCGTGGTGATGCAGCTCCCCGACGGGTCGTCGCTGCAACGCACGGACGCGGTCGCGAAACAGGTGCGCCAGACCTTGCTGCGAACGCCGGGCGTGCAGGATGTCGTCTCGATCAGCGGCTTCAACTTCCTGACCTTCGCCAATCAGTCGAACGCCGGCGTCGAATTCGCGATTCTCAAGCCTTGGGATGAGCGTGGTCCCGATCAGAACGCTTCACGCATCGTCGCTTCCGTGCGCCCGGCGCTGATGCAAATCCCCGACGCCTTCGCGCTCAGCTTCGATCCGCCGTCGATCCCAGGGCTTGGCGCGACGGGCGGCTTCGAATTCCAGCTCGAGGATCTCACGGGGCGCGGCAGCGTCGCGCTGAACGATGTGGCGCAGGCGCTGCTCGCCGAAGCGCGCAAGCAGAAGGAGCTCAACGCGCAGCAGTTGTTCACCTCCTTCAGCACCTCGACGCCACAATTCAACTACGATCTCGACCGCACGAAGGCGAAACTGCTTGGCCTGAGTTTGCCCGATGTCTTCAACACGCTGCAGATTTTTTTCGGCTCGCTTTATGTGAACGACTTCAACCTATTCGGACGCACCTTCCGCGTGACGCTACAGGCGGACAAGAACGCGCGTGCCGAAGCCTCGGATCTCTCGCGGCTCTACGTGCGCAACGCCGCGGGCGGCATGGTGCCGCTCAGCACGCTCGGCGCGCTTCGGCCGATCGTCGGGCCCGAAACGGTTCCCCATTACAACAATTACGGCTCCGCCCTCATCAACGGCGGCGCGGCGCCCGGCTACTCCTCGGGCCAGGCGATCGCCGCGATGGAGCGGGTCGCCGCGACCGTGCTGCCCGCCGATTTCGGCTATGAGTGGACAGGCATCACTTATCAGGAGCTCAAAGCGGGCTCGGTCGCGACGCTTGTTTTCGGGCTTGCGCTCGTCTTCGTCTTCCTGATCCTCGCGGCCCAATATGAGAGCTGGACCATGCCCTTCATGGTTCTGCTCACGGTGCCGCTCGCCCTGCTCGGCGCGCTTTCAGGGCTCTTTTTGCGGAATATCCAGATCGATGTCTATTCGCAGATCGGCTTCGTGATGCTCATCGGCCTCTCGGCCAAGAACGCGATTCTAATCGTGGAATTCGCAAGGCGCCGGCGAGAGGAGGGCTTGAGCATCGTGGACGCCGCGATGGAAGCAGCACGCCTTCGCCTGCGCCCGATCCTGATGACCGCCTTCGCCTTCATCCTCGGCGTCGTGCCGCTGATGTTCGCGCATGGCGCGGGCGCCGCGGGACGCCAATCGATCGGGACGACCGTGTTCAGCGGCATGCTCGCCGCCACGGTCCTGACGCTCGTCTTCGTGCCGATCTTCTACGCCATGATCGAGCGGCTGCGGGAGGGGCGCGAGGCTGATAAGCCCGTGCCCGCGCCCGTGCCTTACCGCTTCGAGCCCGAAGCCAAGGCCGCGGAATAGCAAGGGAGAAGGACACGATGCGCGGCTCGAGAATCATCCTGACGGGCGTGGTGCTCCTCGCCGCGGCCGCTGCCACGACCGCCTATTTTCTCGATCGCAACCAGGAGAAGGGCGCCGCAGCCGGCGCCCCTGCTTCCGCGCAACACGGCTTCGTCATGCCGGTTCCGGTGACGGCCGTGGTGAAGAAGACGGTGCCGATCGCTCTCGAATATGCGGCGCGGACGGAATCGATCCGCAACATCTCCTTGCAGGCGCGTGCCACCGGCTATATCGCCGCGCAGCCCGCGCCCGATGGCACGGAAGTGAAGGAGGGCGACCTCCTCTACCGGATCGATCCGCGCGATTTGCAGGCGGCGCTCGACCAGGCGACGGCGCAAGAGCAACGGGACGCCGCGGCGCTCGAATATGCGCGCGCCAATTTCAATCGCGGTGACGAGCTCGTCAAAAGCGGCTTCGTCGCCAAGGATACGCTCGATCAACGCGAGAGCGCGATGCGTCAGGCACAAGCCGCCGTCACCATGGACCGGGCAGCGATCCGCACGGCGCTGCTCAACTTGGGCTACGCCGAGATCCGCGCGCCTTTCTCGGGCCGCATCGGGCGAAACCAGGCGCCGATCGGGACGCTTGTGAGTGTCGCCGGCACGACCCTCAACACGCTCGTCCAGCTCGACCCGATCTACGTCACCTTCAACCCGAGCGAGGCCGAGCTCGGCGACATCCAAAAGGCCCATGCGGCCGGCAAGGTCGAGGTCGAGGTTTTGGTGCCGCCCGAGACCGAGGCGCGCCACAAGGGCGAGCTCACCTTCCTCGACAATGTGGTGGACCGCGCGACCGGCACCATCACGGCGCGCGCCACCATCGCCAATGGGGATTTCACGCTTCTGCCCGGCCAATATGTGCGTGCCCGGCTGCATCTCAAGGATGAGCCCGACGCCCTCCTCGTGCCGCAGACGGCGCTCGGGTCGAGCCAGCTCGGCAAATATGTCTATGTGGTGGGCGCAAACAACACGGCCGAGCAACGGCTCGTCACGCTCGGCCCCACGGCCGGCGAGCTCGTCGTGGTGCAAAAGGGCGTGAGCGAGGGCGACCAGATCATCACCGGCAATCTCCAGAAGATCGGCCCCGGAGCGCCGGTCCAGCCCTTGCCCGCGAAGCCGCAATCGGGTTCGTGAGCACGAGGTGATCGCCTGTCTGTCAAGACCCTCTGCGAATTTGAATCCGGGGTCGCCAGGAACAAATTCTACAATCCGCGTTTCGAAATCCGTGAGCCTGGAATCTCGTGAGCCCTCCCGGTCTCGTCCCGTCTGCTGCCGCTTAGATGGCGATCTTGGTTTCGATCAGGTCATAGTCCGCGCGCATGCTACCGCCGCCCGGCGCGTCGAGTAGACCCGCCGCCGTCAATGCTCGGACATCCGCGTGGACATTGCTGTAGTCACGCCCCAGCGCCTTAGCCAAGGCGCGAACGCTGGTCACATTGTGCCTATGAACGTGGTGCAACAGCTCCATCCGTTTGCTGGTAAGAACCCGGGTGAGAGCATCCCAGCTCTCGAAGGCCAATTGACGCTCATGGAACCTCTTACCGCTCTCGGCTCGGTGCCAAGCATCAATGAATCGGCGCGAAGCTTCCTTTTCCATCGCGCCGCCAACGGTGATTTTTACAGTGCTCATTCCCCACCACCTCGCAGTTTCCAAACATCGGACCAGAAGTCAGCCATCACTTGCTCGACGCCTCGGAAGACGTAATCTGTTTCGACGCCCCTAAAATGGCGATGATCGCCCTTTGCCGCGCTCGTTATCGTAGCCTACCTCCCGAACGCCTGGACGGCCGTAGAAGAGGGAATACTTCAGACGGTGCATTGACGGCAGAACAGGAACCGGAACGCGCCAAAGCACCAATTCGACGATGCCACCGTCATCGTAATCAATGCGCTCATGGAACAGCAGCTCGGCCTTCATCTGCTTCGCCATATGGCTATAGATACCATATGGTGTCAAGGAACCATAGAGCTCGTTCAAGAAGGCCATGTCATTTTAAGAGCGCCAGTCGCTTTAATAAGGCGTTCCCTGCTTTCGCTTCGCGGCGAGCGCCTCCGCATACCATTCGAACTCGGCAAGGAAACGCTCCGCCGCCTTGTCGATCCGGGCTTCGTTCGAGGTTCCCTCCGCGGTGAGCGTGCTCCCGATCGTCGGTATCGAAAGCACCGAGGGCAGGCTCGGCATGCCGAGCTCGGCGAGGATCGGTCTCAGCGCGACGGAGGCGCGCACGCCGGCGAAGCGCCCGCCCGAATAGGAGACGATCGTCGAGGGGCGCCAGAAATATTCCTCGAGAAAATGGTCGAGCAGGTTCTTGAGCGCCGGTTGGACGGATTGATTGTATTCACCCGTCACGATCACGAAGCCGTCGGCGCGCCGATAGAGCGCCGCGAGCTCCTCGAGGAGCTTCGGTGCGCGCCCCTTCGGATATTCCTTGTACATCCGGTCGAGCAGGGGGAGCTTCTTCTCCAAGGGGTCGATCAGCACGGGCTCGTGCCCGCGCGCTTTCAGCTTACCGATGATGTAACGAGCAGCCTTGATCTCCTGACGATCCGAACGGACGGATCCGAGGAGAACGGGTAAGAGAAGGCCCATCGTCATCTCCCTTAGAGGTTCCTCCCTATCACGGTTCGAGGCTCGAGTGCTCCAGGGGACGGCAACGGAATGTCGTGGCGAGGCCATGGAACAACGGAAGGGCTCGACATGAAGCGAAGAATGATCAATGCGGCGAATGCCATCCCACCCGCGGGCGGCGGCTATTCGAATGCGCTCGAGATCTCACAGTTCAAGCGGATCGTCTTCGTCAGCGGACAGATACCTGTCGACATCAACGGCACAGTGCCTTCCGGATTCGCCGCTCAATGTCGCCTCGTATGGGCGAATGTCGAAGCCCAGCTTCACGCGGCCGAGATGACGCTCGACAATGTCGTGGATGTCACGACATTCCTGGCGGATCGGGCGTATGGCCTGGAAAACCGCGTGATCCGCAAGCAAGTCCTGGGGGATTTATGCCCCGCATCGACCACGATCATCGCGGATATCTTCGATGCCGCCTGGTTGATTGAGGTCAAGGTGGTCGCCGCCGCATGACGAAGGGGGCGCTGACGCGGCTCAGCCCTGATAATCCGGCCGGGCATTCACAAAAACCTGATTTGCGCGGACATCACAGGTCCAGGACATGCCAGAGCCGCGTCTCGCCTTTCGCTCGCACCCGATGCGGCCTCATTGAAACCGGAGTTTGCACCCCATGATCGATCCCGCTTCGCTCGCCGGGAAGGCGGCGCTCGTCATCGGCGGTTCAGGAGGCATCGGAGCGGCGACTGCGGATCTCTTCGCGAGGGCGGGCGCGAGGGTTGCGATCACGCATCGTCCCGGCACCGAGAAGGAAGCCGTCGCACGCGCGATCATCGCCAAGCTTCCCGGCAAGGGGCACGCGGGCTTTCCGGCCGATGTCGCCGACACCGCATCGCTCATCGCCTTGCGCGCGGCGATCGAGACGATTTTCTCGCGCCTCGACATTCTGGTGAACACCTCGGGCTTCACCAAGCCCGTGCCGCATGGCGATCTCGACGCGCTCGAGGATGAATTCATCGACCGGATGTTCGCGGTCAATTGGCGCGGCCAATTCGCCGCGATCCGCACCTTTGCGCCCCTTCTGAAATCGTCCGGCGATGGTCTCATCGTCTCCGTCTCCTCGGTCGCCGGAAGCTCGGGCAACGGCTCGAACATCGCCTATGGCGCGGCAAAGGCCGGCATCGACGTCATGACGAAATCGCTCGCCCGCGTGCTCGCTCCGCAAGTGCGGGTGGTCGGCGTCGCGCCCGGCGCGGTCGAGACGCGCTTCGTGCCCGGGCGTGGCGCGGAATTCAACGCCAAGGCCGCCGCCGCGACCCCTCTCAGGCGCATCGCGAGCCCCAAGGATGTCGCGGCGACCATCCTCGCTTGCGCCACCCATCTCACCTTCGTCACCGGCACGACCATCCGAGTCGACGGCGGGCGCTCCTTATGAGAGAAGCCTCGAGCCTCGCTTTCGCGCCAGCGGCGCGCGGCAATTCACCTCACGCTCCGCAACTGATAAGAGCAGCCCCGCGGCAGGATCGCCCGCCGTGCATTGCGAGAACGCATAAATGAATGAAACCCAAAGCGAGAGCGCAACAACCCTCGCACAATTCGAGCCCGCGCTAATGAGCGTCGAAGGCGTCACGCTTCAATACAAGACGCCGAACCATCTCGTCACCGCGACCTATCGCGTGAGCCTCGACATCCGCAAGACCGACCGGCTCGTGCTGCTCGGGCCTTCAGGTTGCGGGAAGTCGACGCTGCTCAAGGCCATCGCCGGCTTCCTCAAGCCGGTCGAAGGTTCGATCACGCTCAAGGGCAGGACGATCGAAGGGCCCGGGCCCGATCGCATGATGGTGTTCCAGGAATTCGATCAGCTTCTCCCGTGGAAGACGGTGAGCGGCAACGTCATCTTTCCAATGACCGTCAACGGCGTGCCACGGGAAGAAGCGCGGGCGCGGGCGAGCGACGCCATCACCAAGGTCAACTTGGCGAAATTCGCCGACGCCTATCCGCATATGCTGTCGGGCGGCATGAAGCAGCGCGTCGCCATCGCGCGCGCCATGGCGATGAAGCCCGACGTGCTTCTCATGGACGAGCCCTATGCGGCGCTCGACGCGCTCACCCGGCGCAAGATGCAAGATGAGCTGTTGCAGCTGTGGCAGGATGTGCGCTTCACCCTAGTCTTCGTCACCCATTCGATCGAGGAGGCGGTGGTGATCGGCTCACGCATCGTCGTGCTCTCCCCGCATCCGGGACAAGTGCGCGCCGAGCTCAACAGCGACTTCGCGCAAAGCGACAGGGATGCGCCACGGTTCCAGCAATTGACGACACGCATCTCGCACATGCTTTTCGACGGCGAAACGGCCACCCAAGAGAAGGGGTCAAAGCCATGAGCGACACCAGCATGAGCCTCGCCTCGCCGCGCCCTGAATTCGAGCGGCAGGTGACGGCACCCGTCGGCCTCGGCGATGTGGCGAAGCCCCTCTCCTTCACCGAGAGGCTTGGCGCGAATCCGGCATTTCGGCGCGGCGTGATCCTCATTGTCCTCGCGCTAGCCTGGGAACTTTACGCGCGCTGGCTCGCGAGCCCCCTCACCTTCCCGACCTTTCTCGAAACGCTTCAGGCGCTTCGCGACGGCATCGTCTCCGGCGTCATTCCGCAGCGGCTTTCCGTGACCCTCGAGACGCTCGTCGCCGGCTATGCCATCGGCCTCACGGCCGCCGCGCTTTTCACCACGGCCGCGGTCACGACGAGGGTCGGCACCGACCTCCTTTCCACCTTCACGGCCATGTTCAATCCGTTGCCCGCGATCGCGCTCCTGCCGCTCGCGCTCCTCTGGTTCGGCCTCGGGCGCCCCTCGCTCATCTTCGTGATCGTGCATTCGGTGCTGTGGGCGGTGGCACTCAACATGCATTCGGGCTTTCTTTCGGTGTCGGAAACCTTGCGCATGGCGGGCCGCACCTTCGGCTTGCGGGGCATGCGCTTCGTCTTCACGATTCTCGTGCCCGCCGCCTTTCCGGCGATCCTTGCCGGCCTCAAGATCGGCTGGGCCTTTGCCTGGCGCACGCTCATCGCGGCCGAGCTCGTCTTCGGCGTCTCATCCGGTCAAGGTGGGCTCGGCTGGTTCATCTTCGAGAACCGCAACACGCTCGACACCGCCTCGGTTTTCGCCGGCCTCCTCACCGTGATGGCGGTCGGCCTTGTGGTGGAAGGCGTGATCTTCCGCTTCCTCGAATCGCGCACCATCCGTCGCTGGGGAATGCAAAACGGTTGAAGGAGAAGACGGCGGATTTCGCGCTCGTTTGCCGAGGACGGACAAGCTCGGTCGGCTTGCCGTTCCCGCTCGTTTGCTCTCGCGTGTGCTGCCGCGAACGAGAGCTGCCGTTCAAGCTTCGCCGTCCGGGATCACCGCCGTCGCATCGACCTCGACCAGCCACTCGGGACGCGCGAGAGCGGAGACGACGATGCCGGTCGAGACCGGATGCACGCCCTTGAGCCATTTGCCGACGGTGCGATAGACCGGCTCGCGATAGCGCGGATCGATGATGTAGATCGTGATCTTGCAGATGTGCTCGAGCCTTGCGCCCGCCTCTTCGAGCAGCATCTTGATGTTCGCCATCGCCCTTTCGGTCTGGCCCGCGGGATCCCCGATGGCGACGCTCTTCGAGGTTTCGAGATCCTGGCCGACCTGGCCGCGCACGAACACCATCGTGCCGCGCGCGACGACCGCCTGACAAAGGTCGTTGTCGAGCTTCTGCTCGGGATAGGTGTCGCGCGTGTTGAACTTGCGGATACGTTTATGCGTCATGAGGCTACTCCGCCGCCGCCTTGACGGGCGATTTCGTTGCAAACCATTGTCTGACCGCGCTGTCGCGCGGGGGCACGAGACTTCTCGGGAAGGACCTTATCGGAGAGCCCGGCCGATTTCCTCACGAAATCAAGCCGGCCGCCCCAGAAAGACCTTCGATGGACGGCCGCAAGATGAGCGAAGGGCGGCGATTGGGCAAATCATCGTCATCTTGCCTTCACGCCGAAGCATCCCATGAACGCGCACTTGCCTTGAAGGACGATCCCGCTTGCGCAGGACGGTCGCCCGTTCGAGTCAATAGCCTTTGATACGCACCCCGGCATAATGGCGGGCGCAACGCGCGATCTGCGCATCCCTGATCGTCTTCGTTCCTTTCGGGCATGTGCCTGTCGGGCAGAATTTCGCCCGCACCTCATGCCGGCAGATGTTGTAATAGCTCGCCGGGCCAAAGCCCGCACCGCCTCCATGACCACCAGCGCCGCCACCACCGCCTTCAGCGAGGCAAGGTGAGCTGAGCGCGACAAGCGTCGATGCAAGAAGGCAGAGGGTCAATTTCGACATCGGCAACCTCCATGCTTGAGACTTATCGAGATTGGCATGTTTCAGGCCAAAGGAATAATCTCGATTTCGACTTCACGAAGCCTGGCGGATGCATGACCTTCTCGATTCTCGGATTTTGCCCGCGCAGCGGCATGCTCGGCATGGCGGTCTCCTCCTCGAGCCCCGCTGTCGCCGCCCGCTGCGCCCATGCACGCGCCCGTATCGGCGTGGTCGCGACGCAGAACATAACCGACCCGACGCTTGGGCCGAAAGGCCTGGCCCTCCTCGAGGACGGCCTCGATGCCGAGCGCGCGCTCGAGCGCCTCAAGGCTCGAGCCCCCCATATCGAGTATCGCCAGCTCGTGCTGCTCGATCGAAACGGAAAGAGCGCGGGCTTCTCCGGAACGAAGACACTCGGCACCCATGGGGTGGCGCTTTCCCGAAACGGCGCTGCCGCGGGCAATCTTCTCAAGGACGCCGGGGTGCCGTCACATATGCTGGCGCGCTTCGGTGAGACGGCGGCGCTCGACCTCGGCGACCGGCTCATCGAGGCCTTGACCGCCGGCCTCAGCGCCGGCGGGGAGGCGGGACCCGTACATTCGGCCGGCCTCGTCATGGTTCGCGACGTCCCCTGGCCGGTCGCCGACCTGCGCGTCGATTGGCATGACGCAGACCCGATCGGCGAGCTCGCCAGGCTTTGGCAGCGCTATAAGCCGCAGATGGATGATTATGTGGCGCGCGCGCTCAACCCTGAGCGAGCGCCGTTCTACGGCGTGCCGGGAGAGAAGTAGTCGAAGCGAATTCGCCGCGCCTTATCCGGGCAGCACTCGGAACAGCGGCTCGCGTCCGAGAAGCCTGCCCAAGGTCTTCATGCGGCTCATGAGGCGCTCGCCCGCGAGCGAGCCGAGCACCGCGGGAAGCGTGAGCACCAGCCTGCCGCCATCGAGCACCAAGGGGGTGCGCCCGAGCACTCCCGACATGCCGGCCGAGATGAGCGAGGCGACGCGGAAGGCAGCGCCGAGAACGCGAGCCCGATCGAGCCCGCGCGCGCTTGCGAGCTCGCGAATGCTCGGCGTGCTGCGCGCGTCGGACGAGAAGCCCGCGTGGCGAAAATAGACGGCGAGCGCGAGATAGGCGCGGCTCGGATGATCGACGCCGAAAAGAGGCGCGTGCGCGACGGTGTTGAGGCTTTGCTCGCCCCGATAATCCGGATGCGCGCTCCAGGCGATGTCGCTCAACAGACAGGCCGCGTGACGCAGGCGCGCCTCGCCCGGCGTTTCGTCGAAGGGCAAGCTGGCGAAGAACTCATCGCTCCAGGAGATGAGATCGGCGGCATGCGCGGGATCGCGGGCGCGCGCTTCGTTCATCTCGCTTGCCGCTACGATGAGCGGATCGGCGCCGCGTTCCGCCTCCGTGAGCTGCTCATAGACGAGGCCCTCGCGCACGCCGGTCGCCGAAATCACGACCTCCTTGGGCTTGCCGATCCGAATGATCTCGTCGAGCACCAGAGCGCCATAGGCGAGAAGGGGACGGCGCGCCACATTGACCGCGGCGATGGAATCCAGCGTGTCGGCATTGACGCGCTCGACGAGCTTCACGAACTCGACCGCGTCGCGCACCGGGATGACGTAGCCGTGCATCACCTGGAGCGGATAGGCGCGCTGCCCGATATGCAGGCGCGCGAGCGCCCGGAAGGTGCCGCCGACCGCGTAGAAGGGCCGCCCTTTGACGAGACGCATCACCGGACAGGATTCGAGCGTCTCGCGGACGATCTTCTCAGCCTTCTTGAGCGAGCCGCCGGCCTCATCCATCAGGGCTAGGCCGCCGAGCTTCAGCGAAGTGCCTTCCCCGATCTTCTCCTTCTTGAGCGAGACGAGCTCGAGCGAGCCGCCGCCGAGATCGCCCGCGACGCCGTCAGGCTCATGCAAGCCGCAGACGACGCCGAGCGCGGAGAGCTCCGCCTCGCGCTCCCCGGAGAGAAGTTCGGGCTTCACGCCCATGAGATCCTGCACCCGCGCGAGAAGATCCGGCCCGTTCTGCGCATCACGCGCCGCCGCCGTCGCGACGACGCGCGCCTGCTTCACATTCATCTCGGCGCAAAGAATGCGGAAGCGCGCGATCGAGGCGAGCGCCTTGGCGACGGAATCATCGGCGAGGCGGCCGGTGGAGCGCACGGCGCGGCCGAGCCCGCACAAGGCCTTCTCGTTGAATTGCACGAGGGGCGAGCGGGACACTTTCTCGAAGACGACGAGGCGCACCGAATTCGAGCCGATGTCGACGACGGCGAAGCGCTCCGCGGGCGGCGCGCGCCCGGGGAATCGAATCGGCAGGCGCTCAGCGCTTTCCGGTCTTTTCAAAGAGGCGCTTCGGCCCTGATTCACGTAAAGATCGTCCACGTCCTGACAGGCTCGGGTTGGTCATGAAGTAGTGATGGGCGTTGAAGGGAGCTTCCCCCGGCTTCGGCACGATGCGCACGCTCGTCCCTTCCGGGGTGAAGCGCCAGCTCTGCTGGTTGTCGCGCAGATTGGCCACCATGATCTGGTCGAGGATTTGCTCATGCACGGTCGGGTTGTCGATCGGCAGCATCGCCTCGACTCGCCGATCGAGATTGCGCGTCATGAGGTCGGCCGACGAGATGTAGACATGGGCCTTCTCATGAGGAAGTCCATATCCGCCGCCGAAACAATAGATGCGGCCGTGCTCGAGAAAGCGCCCGACGATCGACTTCACATGGATGTTCTCGGAAAGGCCCGGCACGCCGGGCCTCAAGCAGCAAATGCCCCGCACGATGAGCTCGATGCGCACCCCGGCGTCGCTCGCGCGGTAGAGCGCATCGATGATCTGCGGATCGACGAGGGAATTGCATTTCCCCCAGATGGCGGCGGGCCGGCCGGCCTTGGCGTGAGCGATCTCGTCCTCGATATGCTCGAAGAGGCGCTTCCTCAACGTGCCTGGCGACACGCTCATGCGCTCGAGCTCGCCGGGCTCGGCGTAACCGGTGATGAAGTTGAAGATGCGCGCCACGTCGCGCGCGATCATCGGATTGGCGGTGAAATACGAAAGATCGGTATAGATCTTCGCCGTCGCAGGATGGTAATTGCCAGTCCCGACATGGCAATAGCTCGCGAGCTGGCCGCCCTCTCGACGCACCACCTGCGAGAGCTTGGCATGCGTCTTCAACTCCACGAAGCCGAAGACGACTTGCGCGCCGGCCCGCTCGAGATCGCGCGCCCAGCGAATGTTTGCCTCTTCATCGAAGCGCGCCTTGAGCTCGACGAGCGCCGTCACCGATTTGCCGGCCTCCGCCGCCTCGGCGAGTGTCTTGACGATCGGGGAATCCGATGAGGTGCGATAAAGCGTCTGCTTGATCGCGATGACGTTGGGATCGCGCGCCGCCTGCTGCAGGAACTGTACCACGACGTCGAAGGATTCGTAGGGGTGGTGCACCACGAAATCCTTCTCGCGGATAGCGGCAAAACAATCCCCGCCATGCTCGCGCACGCGCTCGGGAAAGCGCGGCGTGTAGGGCTTGAACTTGAGGTCTGGCCGGTCATCGCCGATGAGCTGGGAAAGCTCATTCAACGCGAGCATCCCCTCGACCACGAAGGTCTCTTCCGCCGTCACATCGAGCTCATCGGCGAGGAAGCTGCGCAGCGGTTCGGGCATGCGCGCCTCGACCTCGAGCCGGATGACATCGCCGCGCCGACGCCGCTTGAGCAGCGTCTCGAACATGCGCAGCAAATCCTCGGCCTCTTCCTCGATCTCGAGATCGCTGTCGCGAATGACGCGAAAGCCGCCGAGCCCCTTCACCAGATGGCCGGGGAAGAGCTTGTGGACGAACGCGCCGATGATCTGCTCGAGCGCCACGAAACGCGTCTGACCCGTCTGTGAAAGATCAGGGAGGCGCGCGAAACGCGCGATCTTTTGCGGGACGCGCACGAGCGCATTGAGCGGACGGCCGTCCGCTTGGCGCACGAGATTGACGCCGAGCGAGAAGGCGAGATTGGGGATGAAGGGGAACGGATGCGCCGGGTCGATGGCGAGGGGCGTCAGAACCGGGAAGATGTGCTCGAGAAAATGGCCTTCGAGCCAATTGCGCTCGACCGCCGAGAGCTCGGAGGCGCCCAGGATGACGATGCCCTCTTCGGCCATGCCGGCGCGCAATTCACGCAAGCGCTGCTGCTGATCGCTCGCGAGCGTCGCGACCTCGACACCGATCCTCTCGAGCTGCTCGGCCGGGTCCAGCCCGTCCTGCGAGCGCAGCACGACCTTGGCGTGAAGCTGCTCGCGCAGGCCCGAGACGCGCACCATGAAGAACTCGTCGAGATTATTCGCCGAGATCGAGAGAAAACGGAGCTGCTCGAGGAGCGGGTGGTTGCGGTTCGACGCCTCTTCCATGACGCGCCGGTTGAAGCGCAGCCAGGACAACTCGCGATTGACGAAACGCTCGGGCGAATTCGAGAGGTCGGGAGCGTGCGGTGCCGCGGCCGGCTTTTCGGCAACCTCTTTCGGTTGCGCGAGGCTTTGCGCATGGTGCTCCGGCCGCGTCCGTTCGAGCGGTTTTGCAACGGTGACGACCTTCGCCACTTGCCTCTCCCGATCCTTTGTTTTGGCCTTCCCCCTCTATGGCCCTCTTTGATGACCTTACTGCGGCGGGGATGCAAGAAGGCTTGAGCCAGCTTTGCTGAACACGGTTATTATCAAGATTCCGAGAAGCGGCCATCAAAAATCGAGCCAATCGCGCCGCAAGCCCTTATATGTGCGGCGTCGCGATCGTCGCTTTCCTGAAAAGGGCGTCTTTTGTGAAAGGGGTGGGCCTCTCCAGAAGTCGTTGAACCGGAATATTTTTTTCAAAAAACCGCAATCTCGCGAGGCGCCCCTTCCCCGCGTTAACAGGGTTCATCAACTTGACGCAGCCCGCATCGCTTTTGGCACTCGCCACCGCCGTCCCGCCCCATGTCGTGGTGCAGAAGGAGGTGGCCGCGCTTGCCCAGGCGGTCTTCGCCGAGCGCTACCCCGCCTTCGATCGGCTGGCGCGCGTCTTCGAAACTTCGGGGATCAGGACGCGGTATGCCGTGCGTCCGACGGATTGGTATCTCTCGGAGCCCGGCTGGCCCGAGCGGACCGCCGCCTATCTCGACGGCGCCGATGCGCTTTTCACTCGGGTGACGCAAGACGCTCTGGAGGCGGCGGGTCTCGCGGTGCGGGATATCGACACCATTGTCACGGTCTCCTCCACCGGCATTGCGACGCCGAGCCTCGAGGCGCGCGCCTTGAGCCGGATGGGCTTTCGCAGCGACGTGACGCGGGTTCCCGTGTTCGGGCTCGGCTGCGCCGGGGGCGTGTCGGGATTCTCGATCGCGGCGCGCTTGGCCGAGGCGCGGCCCGGCACCAATATTCTCCTCGTGGTCATCGAGCTGTGCACGCTCGCCTCGCGGCCCGACAGCCTCACCAAGGCCAATATCGTGGCGACCGCCCTCTTCGGAGACGGCGCCGCGGCCTGCGTGCTGCGCGCGGGAGACGGCGGCCTCGCCGAAATCGAGGCCGCGGGCGAATATACCTGGCCGGAGACGCTCGACCTCATGGGTTGGGACGTCGACCCGCAAGGTTTCGGCGTGATCTTCGCGCGCGCCATCCCGCCTTTCATCGAGGCCAATTTACGCCTCGCGGTGAACGACGTGCTCGAAAGGCAGTGCCTCGCGCTCGCCGATGTCGACCGTTTCGTCTGTCACCCGGGCGGCGCCAAGGTGGTCACCGCGCTCGAGCGCGCGCTTTCCCTCCCGCAAGGCTCGCTCGATCATGAACGCGAGGTGCTCGCCGATTACGGCAATATGTCGGCCCCGACCGTGTTCTTCGTGCTCGAGCGCGTCTTGAAACAGGGCTTGCCGCCGCGCGCCGTGCTCAGCGCGCTCGGCCCCGGCTTCACGGCAAGCCTCGTCTCGCTGAAGAGAGCCCCGTGACGGCGGCGCCGATTCTTCTCGGCTTTGTCACGCTGCAGCGCGGCGCGGAACTCATCCTCGCCGAGCGAAACACGAGACGGCTCTTGGCGCAGGGCGCGGTCGAGGCGGCTCGCGCCCACTACCCGCTCATCGTCGTCTTGCACGCGGCTTGGCTTCTCGGCCTCTGGTTCCTGGCTTTCGATGCGCATGTGCGCATCGCCTGGCTTACCGCCTTCGTGCTTTTGCAGCTCTTGCGCATCTGGGTGATCGCGAGCCTCGGCGGGCGCTGGACAACGCGCATCATCGTGACACAAGGCGCCGAACTCGTGCGCCGTGGACCTTACCGCTTCCTCGCGCATCCGAATTATGTGGTCGTGGCAGGCGAAATCGCGGTGCTGCCGCTGGTCTTCGGACTTCCCTGGTATGCGCTTTTTTTCTCGCTTGCCAACGCGGCGGTGCTCATGATCCGCGTGCGCGCCGAAAATGCGGCATTGCGCATGTCCTCGCACTCGTCTCCGTGACAGGGCGGCGTTACGCGCGCCGGCTCACGGCTCGAGCTCGGCATCCCAGTAAAGATAATCCATCCAGCTCTCGTGCAGATAGTTCGGCGGAAAATGCCGGCCGTTCTGATGGAGATCATGGACTGTCGGCTGATAAGGTTTCTGGCGCGGCCACATGCCCGATTCGGCGGGCAGCCAATCCCCCTTCAGAAGATTGCACGGCGCGCAAGCGGCGACGACATTCACCCAGACCGTCTGTCCGCCTTTCGAGCGCGGCACCACATGGTCGAAGGTCAAATCCTCACGGACTCCGCAATATTGGCAGGTGAAACGGTCCCGCAAGAACACGTTGAAGCGCGTGAAGGCGGGGTGGCGCGGCGGCTTCACATAGGTCTTGAGCGAAACGACGGAAGGCAGGCGCATCTCGAAGCTCGGCGAGCGCACCCGCCGATCATATTCGGAGACGATGTTCACCCGCTCCATGAAAACGGCCTTGATGGCGTCCTGCCAGCACCAGAGCGAGAGCGGGTAATAGCTCAGCGGCCGGTAATCGGCGTTGAGCACCAGCGCCGGACAGGCCTCCGGCGAAACGGGAGGCGCCACATGGATCGTCAAGCCACGCTCTCCGAACAGGCGGGGCAGATTCGCCCCAACCTCCTTAATCTAGCGGGACAATGACATCCTTGTGAAGGCACAAGAGCGAAATAACGGTGCGATGTTGCTGGAAGAAAGGCACTTTCCCGGGAGGCGTCGAGCGCCGTCGCCGCAATGAACGCGCGAGCCTCAGCGCGTCGGGACGGGTCTTTCGCCGCGATAATCGTAAAACCCTCGCTTGGCCTTCTTGCCGAGCCAGCCGGCTTCGACATATTTCACCAGCAGCGGACATGGCCTGTATTTCGAATCCGCAAGGCCTTCATAGAGCACCTGCATGATCGACAAGCAGGTGTCGAGGCCGATGAAATCGGCGAGCTGCAACGGCCCCATGGGGTGATTCGCGCCGAGCCGCATGGCGGTATCGATGGCATCGACCGAACCCACGCCTTCGTAAAGCGTGTAGATCGCCTCGTTGATCATCGGCAAAAGGATGCGGTTCACGATGAACGCCGGGAAATCCTCTGCCACCGTCACCGTCTTGCCGAGCTTGCCGCAAAACTCGCGCGCCGCCTCGAAGGTCTCGTCATTCGTGGCGATGCCGCGGATCAGTTCGACGAGCTGCATCACCGGCACCGGATTCATGAAATGAATGCCGATGAAGCGCTCGGGGTTGCCCGTGATCGCGGCGAGCCGCGTGATCGAGATGGACGAGGTGTTCGAACCCACAACGGTTTCGGGCTTGAGATGCGGCTTGAGGCTTTCGAAGATTTGGCGCTTCAAGGGCTCGCTCTCGGCTGCCGCCTCGATGATCAGATCGCAATTGCTCATCGCCTCGAGGTTTTTTGCCGGCGTGATGCGTTTCAAAGCCGCCTTGCGATCGGCATCCGTGATCGCTCCCTTGGCGATCTGGCGGGCCATGTTGCCGTTGATCGTGGCGAGAGCGCTCTCGACGCGTTCGAGCGTCACGTCGTTGACGACGACCTCGTAGCCCGCAAGCGCCGACACATGGGCGATGCCTGCGCCCATCTGCCCCGCGCCGATCACGCCGACGGTCCTGATGTCAACCATGCCGCATCACTCGCTATCGCATCATCCGCAAAAATGGAACTGGTTTTTGCGGAGGGAACCTGCACAAAGCCTTGAGCTTTCGCGCGAACTTGGGTTCGGCATGCGCCGGGCCCCTATTTTCCCAGTTTCCCGAGCTCGGCCGCGAGCTCCGGAACGGCCGTGAACAGATCGGCGACCAGCCCGTAATCGGCCACCTGGAAGATCGGCGCTTCCTCATCCTTGTTGATCGCCACGATCACCTTGGAATCCTTCATGCCCGCGAGATGCTGGATAGCCCCGGAGATGCCGACGGCGACGTAAAGGTCGGGTGCCACCACTTTGCCCGTCTGGCCTACCTGCCAGTCGTTCGGGGCGTAGCCGGCATCGACCGCGGCACGTGAGGCGCCCATAGCCGCGCCGAGCCTGTCGGCGAGCGGGGTGATGACCTCGCGGAATTTCTCGGCCGAGCCGAGGGCGCGCCCGCCGGAAACGATGACCTTGGCCGAGGCGAGCTCCGGCCGATCCAATTTCGCGACTGCCTCGCCCTTGAAGGTGGAAAGGCCGGGATCGGCGGGCGAAGCCACGCTTTCGATCGGCGCCGTGGCGCCACCTTCCCCGGTGGCCGCGAAAGCGGCGGTGCGCACGGTGACCACCTTTTTCGGATCGGTCACCTGCACCGTCTGAATGGCGTTGCCGGCATAGATCGGGCGCTCGAAAGTATCGGGCGAAACGACCTTGATGATGTCGGAGACCTGCATCACGTCGAGGAGCGCGGCAAGGCGCGGCATGACGTTCTTGCCGGTCGTGGTCGAGGCCGCGAGGAGCGCGTCATAGCCGGGCGCGAGCGCATGGAGGAGCGCCGCGAGCGGCTCGGCCAGACGGTGCTCATAGGCGGGCGCTTCGGCGAGCAGGACCTTGTCGACCCCATCGAGCTTCGCCGCCTCCTCGGCGACGGCACGGCAATCGAGCCCGGCGACAAGGATGTGGACGGGCGCGCCCAGCGCCTTCGCGGGGGTGAGCGCCTTGCGCGTCGCTTCGTTCAGAGTCTTGTTGTCGTGCTTGGCGAAAAGAAGCGTCGTCATCTCATATCACCCCGGCTTCGTCCTTGAGCTTCGCCACGAGCTCGGCCACCGACTTCACCTTGGCGCCCGCCTTGCGGCCCGGAGGCTCGACCGTCTTCAGCACCTTGAGGCGGGGCGCGGCATCGACACCGAGCGCTTCGGGCGTCGTCTCGTCGATCGGCTTCTTCTTGGCTTTCATGATGTTCGGCAGCGAGGCGTAGCGCGGCTCGTTGAGGCGCAGATCCGTCGTGATGATCGCCGGCATCTTCAGCGTCAATGTCTGCAGACCACCGTCCACTTCGCGCGTCACGTCCATCGAGCCTTCCCCGATCACGAGCTTCGAGGCGAAGGTGCCTTGCGGCCAGCCGAGAAGGGCGGCGAGCATCTGCCCCGTCTGGTTGCAATCGTCATCGATCGCCTGCTTTCCCAGAATGACGAGGCCCGGCTCCTCCTTGGCGATGACCGCCTTGAGCAGCTTGGCGACGGCGAGCGGCTCGGGGGGCTGTTCCGTCTTCACCAGGATGCCGCGATCGGCCCCCATGGCGAGGCCGGCACGGATCGTCTCCGCGGATTGGGCGGGACCGATCGACACGCAGATCACCTCGGTGGCCTTGCCCGCTTCCTTGAGACGCAGCGCCTCCTCGACCGCGATCTCGTCGAAGGGGTTCATCGACATTTTCACATTGGCGAGCTCGACGCCGGTGCCATCCGGCTTGACGCGGATCTTCACATTGAAGTCGACGACCCGCTTCACGGCGACCAGAACTTTCATAGTCTTCGACTTTCCACTCGAATTCCTCTACCCGCAATCGCAATTGGCGCCATTCGCCCTTAGTCGTGTCTCGCGCGCAGGCGCCGCAATATCGGTAAATCCCGGTGGTCGAGCGCTGTCAACGCCCGATAGCGGCAGAAGACGCTATCGGCGACGACGGTTCACCGGTTCTGCCCGGGAATCCACAGCACGTCCTTGGCGCCGAGCTCGTTGGCGAAACGAGCGGCGACGAAAAGGAAATCCGACAGGCGATTGATGAATTTGATCGCGTCCTCGCCGACGCTCTCACCCTTCTTTTGCGCCAAGGCCACGATGACACGCTCGGCGCGGCGGCACACCGTTCGGGCAAGATGCAGCGCCGCCGCCATGGGCGAGCCGCCCGGCAGCACGAAGGAGGTGAGCGGGGCCAAATGCGCGTTCAAGGCATCGATCTCGGTTTCGAGCCGCGCGACCTGCGTCGCGAGGATGCGCAAAGAAACCCGGCCTGGCTTGCTTCGCATCGGCTCGGGCGAGGCGAGATCGGCGCCGAGGTCGAATAGGTCATTTTGGATGCGGGCCAACATGGCATCGAGCCTCGCATCGCTTTTCGTGTAGAGGCGCGCGAGACCCACGCATGCGTTGGTCTCGTCGACCGTGCCATAGGCCTCGACGCGCAAGTCGCATTTCAGCCGGGCGGCCCCGGTCGCGAGCCGCGTCTTTCCCTTGTCGCCGGCGCGCGTATAGATGCGGTTGAGCACCACCATCGGCTTTTCGGCCTCCCGGAGCATGATCTCAATGAGCGGAAAGCCTCTTCTCCCGAGAAGATCATGCTCGATTGAAAACTTTTAGGCCAGGACCGGCCGCGCGTTAGCCGCGCGAGGCTCATCCATCCGCCGGCCAGTCGACGCTTGGCTTGTTGTCGAATGAAGCCCGTCTTGCTGAATGAAGCGGCGCACGGCCGCGTGAATCTCGACCCGACGCTCGGCGAAGGTCAAGCCCCGTCAGAATGTGTAGCCGATGCGCGCGCCATAATTGGTGAGGCCCCGATTCTGCGAGCAGAGACCGGCATTCGACATATGCTCGACCGTGGCCATCAGGCTCCAGTTCTCCGTGAACCTGTAGCCCACGGAGCCCGATTCACGAAACGAGACGTTGCATCCGAGTGCGCTGTGCCCCTCGGGCACGAATGTGCCCGTCTTGCCGTTGTTGACCGAACCGCCGAAGCTGCCCTCGACGAAGATCGATCTGGTGATGTCGTAAGTCCAGGTGAGCCCGGCATAAGCTTGGCTCGTCTTGCCCGCGAAGTTGACGGTCGCGCCTATGCTCGGTCGCGGCAAGAGGAAGTCCCAAGCGCTTCCCGGCGCGCTGAAGGGCTTGGCGAAAAGAACTTCACCGTTGAGGTCCGCGCTGCCTTGTTCCGGGCTCGTCGGATCATGCGCGAAAGTGCCGAGCCGCACTTCGGAAAGAAAGAAGAACTGCGGTTGCGGGGCGGGCGCGGGCGGCGCCGCAAAACCCGTGGGATAGCCGAGATCAGCCGCACCTGCTGAGCCGGCAGCGAGCAAGACAACGGCAAATACCCCAGCAAGCCCCGTCGTCAGCCGCATCGCCTCACCTGCTCATCAAGCCAAGGTTGCGCCATCCGCAACATCACCCATTTTTCGCCGCGATGCGACGCCCCGTCAACGCCTATAGCGGGCGCTTTCCGCAACTGCAACCGTGCGCTCGGTTTATTCGTCGGCTTGGTTACGACGGCCGGTAACAAGGGCCACTCCAATGCGCCCTTCGTCTTGAGTGCAGCTGACTTTGCACCTCAATGGCTGCGCCACCACAGGACGAGAACGATCAGCACGATCGCGACCGCCTGCAGCACGACGCGCAAGCGCATCAAATTCTGCGAGCGGTTCGCGCTTCCACCGCGCAACATATTGGCGAGGCCGAGCAAAAGCACGATGGCGACGGCACCGGTCGCGACGGTGACGATGAAGGAATCAGGGCTCATGCGTCGGCTCCGCATGCTGGCGAATCACGCCGATTTCGGCGCGTGCCACGAAAGCCTAGCACCCGAGGCGCGTCCGATGCACCCCGGCGGCTCGAGCGAAAGCGCAGCGCTCGCCCTTTTTCCCGTCAGATGAAGGGCCTTCGGCACCGAAATCGCGACGGAAGCCGGCAAATTCCACCGCGAATCATCACATCTGTGATAAAAATAGATGTTACTGATTCGCGGATTCTGCACTCACCAAGATTCTGCTCTCGCCCAAGATTCTGCTGCCCAAGCCGTCGCATCACCATTATTTTCGCCGGAGCCGCGGGATTGCCGACCGAGCCGGATGATCTGCACAAGCCGCTCGGGCTCTCCGCTGATCGGAGCCGAGCCGGCTTTGCGCCTCACCTTCGTGCGATCGCCGCGGCGGCCATGGTCGGGGCGGGGGTCGCGGCCCTCACCTTTCTTGCAGGCGAGGCCGACCACGCCGGCGAGCCCTTCGCCACGGCAAGCATAGAGCCGGTGGCCCCCTCGAACGCGAGCGCTCCGGGGGGGCGAGAGCCTGACGGGAAAGGCGGTGACGACGAGCGCGCGGCGGTGTCGACGACGGCGACGGAGATCGAAGCGGATAGCGGCGTCGCCGTCGTGCGGCCGGATGGCGCCCCTGCTCCCGGCGCCATGGTGATCCGCATTCCCGATGCGCCGGGTGCTGCCAAGCTTGCCGCCGCACCCGATCCGCGCCTCGTTGAGCGAAGCGACTTCGGCCCGCTCCCGCGCATCGGCCCGGATGGAGCCCGCCCGGCGCAGGTCTATGCCAGGCCGGCGCCGAGCCTGGCGAAAGGGCGCCCGCGCATCGCGCTCGTGATCGGCGGTCTTGGGCTCAATGATCAGGCGACGACGCGCGCCATCACGAAGCTTCCGGGCGAAGTCTCGCTCGCCTTCGCGCCTTACGGCGCCAACCTCAAGGTGCAAGCCGCCAAGGCGCGCGAAGCCGGCCATGAAATCCTTCTGCAGATGCCGATGGAGCCCTTCGATTACGCGCAGAACAATCCGGGGCCGCAGACGCTCACGACCGATGCCGGCGGCGCGCGGAATCTCGAACGCTTGCACTGGGCCTTGGCGCGGGCGCCCGGCTTCGTCGGGATCGAAAATTTCCTCGGAGCGCGCTTCACCGCCGATGAGGCCGCGCTTTCGCCCGTCCTCAAAGACCTGGCCGAGCGCGGCCTCATTTTTGTCGATGACGGCTCTTCGGCCCGTTCGATCACCGCGATCGTCGGGCCGTCGCTCAACCTCGCCGTGCGGCGCGCCGATATCGTGATCGACGCCGCCCCCGACGGTGCCAAGATCGACGAGGCTTTGCAGCGGCTCGAGACGCTAGCGCGCGAAAACGGGCTGGCCACCGCCTCGGGAAGCGCGCTTCCGGTGACCCTCGAGCATCTTTCGCGCTGGTTTGAAAGCCTTGGCGGGCGCGGCATCGATCTCGTTCCCGTGACCTCGACGCTCAAGCTCAAGGCTCGCGGCTGACGCAGAGGCACTGGCGACACTTGACAAGCCGGGCTCCCGAACGCGACTCTTGCGGGATGGCCCGCGTTGTTCCCGGCGTGATCATGGATCAGGCGACCCTGCCTTATCGGCGATGCGTCGGCATCGCGCTCTTCAATTGGGCAGGGAAAGTATTCGTTGCTCGAAGGCGAGGCGAAGCGGGCCCGGAACATGTGCGCGGCCCCTATCGCTGGCAAATGCCGCAAGGGGGCATCGATCCCGGCGAGGAACCCCTGGCGGCCGCCGTTCGTGAG
Organism: Beijerinckiaceae bacterium; assembly: GCA_035949255.1. Lineage (GTDB taxonomy): Bacteria > Pseudomonadota > Alphaproteobacteria > Rhizobiales > Beijerinckiaceae > GAS188. The sequence goes on from DASZIL010000033.1 coordinate 39,768, forward strand.
CTTTTCGAGGAGACCAATGTGCGCAACGCGACCTTGCTCGCCGAAGCGCCGGAATGGTTCACCTATGATCTGCCGCGCGAGATGTTGCAGCGCTCCTGGCGCGGCGGCTATCGCGGCCAGACGCAACGCTGGTTCGCCTTCCGTTTCATCGGCGATGACAAGGAGATCAACGTGCGTCACCCGGGAGGCGGCGACCACGCTTCCGAATTCGACGAATGGCGTTGGGAGGATTTCTCGCTTACGCCCGAGCTCATCATCCCCTTCAAGCGCTCGGTTTACGAGAAGGTCGTCGACGCCTTCGGCCACATCGCTGCGACCAAGTGATGCGGGCCTTGCGGAGACTATTGCGGTAATCTCCGCATGGATTGCAAGGATTAAGCCGAGGTTGGGCACCTCACGACGCAGGCTCGCTTCGATTCAGCAAAAAAGCCGAGATCAGCGTATCAGGATCGCCCTGAAGTCATTGACGTTGGTGAGCGTGGGTCCGCTGACGACCAGCCGCTCGAGCGCCGCGAAGAAGCCGTAAGCGTCGTGCCGGGCGAGATGGGCAGCGGCGTCGATGCCCTTATGTTGCGCTTGCGCAAGCACGCCGGCGTCGATCCAGGCGCCGGCGTTGTCCTCCGTGCCGTCGATGCCATCCGTGTCGCAAGCGATGGCCGAGACGCCTTCGAGCCCGCCGAGGCGAAGCGCGAGCGCGAGCAGGAACTCGGCGTTCCGTCCGCCGCGTGGCCGGGATGCCGCTTTGTGCGTGCTTGCGTCCGACGCGCCCGAAGCCGGCTTCACGGTCACGGTCGTCTCGCCCCCCGAGAGCAGGACGCAAGGCTTGCGCGCCGGCTCGCCATGGCGTGCGGCGCTTTCCGCCAAGCCCGCCATCACAGTCGCGACCGCGCGCGCCTCCCCCTCGATCGCATCCCCAAGGATGAGGGGCGTGACGCCATGGCGGCGTGCCGCGGCGGCGGCGGCGTCAAGCGCCATCTTGGGCGTCGCGAGCATGACGATCTCATGGTCGGGAAAGGTCTCGTTCGGCGCCGCATTCGCCAGAATGGCGCGCTCGAGCTTCGGCGAAATGGCGATGCCGTAGCGCTCGAGGATCGCGAGCGCCGCACCGGGCTGTGCCCCGCCGGGAACGGTCGGCCCCGAACCGATGACCGATGGCTCATCCCCCGGCACGTCCGAGATGAGATAGGTCACCAAGCGCGCGCGGCGCGCCGCCGCCGCGAGCCTCCCCCCCTTGATGGCGGAAAGCGCCTTCCTCACCGTGTTCATCTCGTCGATCGGCGTGCCCGATTGGAGAAGGGCGAGATTGAGCGCACGCTTCTCCTCGAGCGTGATGCCGGGAGCTGGCAAGGTGAGGAGCGCCGAAGCGCCTCCCGACATCAGGCAGATGACGAGATCGTCAGGCCCCGCGGATCGGGCAAGCGCGAGAATGCGTGCCGCGGCGCGTTCGCCTGCTGCGTCCGGCACGGGGTGCGCCGCTTCCACCACCTCGACATGGCGCGTCGGTGCCCCATGGCCGTAGCGTGTCACCACGAGCCCCTCGCAAGGATGGGGCCAGGCGTTCTCGAAGGCGCGTGCCATGCTCGCAGCGGCCTTTCCGGCCCCGATCACGATGGTGCGGCCCTTCGGCGGTGCGGGCAGGCGCCCCTCGAACTGGCCATCCGGGCGCGCCGCGGCGAGCGCCGCCTCGAACAAGTCGAGGAGAATGGCCTTGTCGCCCGGTTCCGTCCGGCGCGTCGCTGGCGGCTCACCGCCACTCGTCGAGGACATTTCAGGCTCGGCCTGGGCAAGCGCTGGGGCCATCCGCGTTCCTTCCTTGCCGGTGCGAAAATTCGGCACGACCGGAACGGGCAGGGCCGGGATGGTCGCGCCCGCCTCATTCTCGAGCCGGGGGTCGAAAACTCCGCGCGCTGCGAAGTGCGGGTCGTCGACGGCGTCACGCAAATCCTGGAGCAAGGTGCAGCAGCAGTCTTGCGCCTCGAAGACCTTGTGCCAGTGTTCCGACGGATGTGCCGCGATGAGCTCACGCACGCGGCGCAAGGTGCCTTCGGGATCGCGACCATCCTCGCGCCACTTCGGCTCGAGGCCGATCGCTTGGCAAAAGCCTTCCCAGAATTTCTGCTCGAGCGCGCCGACCGCGAGCATCCTGCCGTCCGCCGTCGCGTAGAGATTGTAGCGGGGGCTTTTCCCCATGAGCCTGCCCTCGCCATTGCCGAGCCAGCGGTCGGCGGCGAAACCCTCCGCGAGCGCGAGCGGCATGAAGGTGAAGAGATTCTCCGTCATGGCGATGTCGAGACGGCAACCGGCGCCGCTGGCCTCGCGCGCGCGAAGCGCCAAAAGGATGTTCATCACCGCCGGATAGCTGCCGCCGCCAATGTCCGCGACGAGGGCCGGAGGCACAACCGGCGCATCCGTCGAGCCGAAGGAGAGCGAGAGCAAGCCCGCATCGCCGAGATAGTTGATGTCGTGGCCCGCGCGACCGCGTTTCGGTCCGCCTTGGCCGTAACCCGTGATCGAGCAATAAACGAGGCGGGAATTGATGGCGCGGAGCCTTTCGTGACCGAGGCCGAGACGTTCCATGACGCCGGGCCGGAACTGCTCGACGAGCACATCGGCGCGTCGCGCAAGCTCGAGCACGCGGGCCTGGTCGGCCGGTTTCGTGAGATCGGCGAGGAGGCTCTTCTTGCCACGATTGAGGAGGGCGAAAAGTGCGCTTTCGCGCCCGAAGCGCGGCGCGTAGCTTCGCATCTCCTCCCCGCCCGGCTTCTCGACCTTGATCACCTCGGCGCCCGCCTCGGCGAGGATCAGCGTCGCGAGCGGACCGGGGAGAAGGGTAGAGAAATCAAGGACGGTGATCCCGGCAAGCGGCTGCATCTTCTGAAACCCTTCCGCTCGCCGCTAGACGCGCCGGCTTCGCCAACAAATTGCATCTGTCGGAGCAGGCCCTCGACTGTCGGGAGGGTCTTGCCGAGAAATGCGACCCTGCGTCAGTATCGCTGCGGTGCTCGTGACGGCGGCACGCGCCACCGAAGGTCGAAGAGAGGCATAATGGGACGCGAAGCATTGGTCCATGCCGAAGTCGGGAACGAAACCGACGAGGTGCGCGCGCTTCTCGAGAGCGGCGAGCTGATCCTCCGGGGGACGATTCGCCGTCGCTATCCGAAGTCGGCGCTGGAGGGCGCGGCGGTCGAGGGTGGGGTGCTTTGCTTCAGATATGCGGGCGAAGCGGTGCGGCTTCATCTCGGCGCGCGCGCTGCCGATGCGTGGCGCAAGGCCATCGCCACGCCGCCGCGGAGCTTGCGCGCGAAGCTCGGGCTCGACAGGGGCGAGCGGGCGCTGCTCATCGGATCCTTCGACGATGATGCGCTTGCCGAGGCGCTCGACGGTGCTCTCGTCGAGGACGCCGTGGCGGCCGGGATGATGATCGCCTGCATCGAGGGGCCTGATGATCTGATCGCGGCGCAGACCATCCATGGGGCGCATCCAGGCCTCGCCCTTTGGGCGATCTATCCGAAGGGACGCGATGTCGCCTTCGGCGAGAGCAAGATTCGCACCGCGCTGCGCGCGAGGGGCTTCCGGGACAGCAAATCATGCGCGGTCTCAGAGCGCCTCACCGCGACACGCTATATCCTCAAATAGAATAGCAAGCGCTCCCTGTAGCGCCCGTTTCAACGCCGCCATCCTCTAAAGTGGCGGAATGCGTACCGTGAGCACGGCCGAGCGGCCGTCATTAAGCGCCGCGAGGCAGCGATCGATCGCGCCTTGCACATCCTGCGGAGCGCGCACGCATTCGCCATAAGCGCCGAAGGCGCGGCCCACTTCCTCGAAGCGTCGCTCTTCGCCTTGTCGCCCGCTTTCGAGCCGCGACAGGAACATGTCGCTCGCGGCCGCCGCGCCCTTCGGAAAAACCCGCATCACCGAGGATTTCACCGCCTGCCAGCCGCGGTTGTCGAGCACGACGGTGAAGATCGGAAGCTGATATTGCTGGGCCGTCGCGTAAACCGAGTCGGGCGTCGAGAAATGGAAGGAGCCGTCGCCCACGATCTGCACGACGCGGCGATCCGGGCGCGCAAGCTTGATGCCGAGCGCCATGCCGCCGCTATAGCCGAGGCCGGCCCCGCCGAGGCCCACATAAGTCTCCGGTTTCGTGCGCAGGATTTGCTCCTGCACGGCGAGCGTGTTGCGGATCGATTCGTTGAGCACGATGTCGTCCTGCGAGAGCTTTGCGCTCAAGCACGCACACAGATAATCGGGGGAGATGGCGTCGGCTTCGCCGGATTTCGCTGCCGCCGCCTGCGCTTTCCGGTGACGTGCTTCATTCGCTTTCGCGAACCCCGCCACACGCTTGGCGACGCGGCTCCGATAGGCGTCGTCGGCGCGCGCTCGGACCGTCTCGAGCACCTGGTGGAGCACGATCGAGCAATCGCCCTCGATGCGCATGTCCGTGGCGAAACCCCACATCGGAAAATCGGTCTTGAGCGGATCGACGTCGATTTGGATCCAGCGCATCGCGCTGGCAAGCGGCGCATATTTCGGCAGGAAAGGCACGTCGACGTCGAGCAGGAGGCCGAGGTCCGCTCCCTCCATCGCCGCGACCGGATCGAAACCTGCAAAGCAGGGTGAATCATGGGGAATGCAAAGGTCGAGCGCATTGTATTCGACGACCCGAATGCCGCATTCGCGCGCCAAGGCATCGAGCAGCGCGACCGCCTCGCGCTTGCGTCCGAGATAGGCGGTGATCGCGACCGGGTTTTCCGCCGCCATCAGCGCTTCGGCGAGGGCTTCGGCACGCGCGGGCTCGACGCCACCCCGGCGCACCGGCCCGTATTTCGCCTCGGGAAATCCGTCGGGATGCGGGTCGTCGATCATCTCGGCCAAGGTCTCGCGCGGCAGCATCATGTAGACGGGCCCTTGCGGATCGCTTTGCATGAAGGAATGGCCGCGCCGCAGCGCCTCCTTGGCGACGACGCCGGAAGGCAGCGAATATTCCCATTTCACGAAGGGGCGCACGATGCTCGCCATGTCGAAGGGGTCCTGCACGAAATGCACATAGGCGTCGCGCGAACCCGGCAACTCCCCGCGCATCGTGTAAGGAGCGCGGCCGGCGAGCAGCATCACGGGAAGGCGGTAGCGCAAGAGGTTGCCAAGCGCCATCGAGGAATTCGCCGTGCCGGCATCGACATGCACGAGCACGGCCTGGCCGCGCCCGGTGGCGAGCGCATAGCCGCCCGCCATATGCACGGCGACGGTCTCATGCGGGCACAAGATGACGCCAGGATGCGGGCGGCCCTCCTGGTCCCAGCGCGCCAGCTCCTCGATGATCGAGACGTGGTCCGTGCCGAGGTTGCCGAAGATGTAGTCGATGCCGAGATCGCGGAGGCCTTCAAGAAAATAATGCGCCGCCGATTGCTTGCTCATGAATGCCTCTGATGATGCGCCTGCCCTCGGTGGTGAAGCTTCACGACCCGGCCCGAAGCTCGGGCGTCGACTCTCGCACGACGGCTCCTCTTGCCGCGACGATGCGAGGCGCGGTCTCCCTCACCTTGAGGATCGAGGCGGCGACGAAAACCTGCGCGACGGCGCCCAATCCGAGGACCACGCCGAACCCGACGTGGTCGGAGAGCATGCCCCCGACGAGCGGCATGAGCGTGGTGCCGATGAGCACGCCGAAGAAATTCGTCATGCCGAGCGCCGCGCCGCGGATATCGTCCGAGACGATCTCGCTCACGCAAGTGGCGAGCACGATCGGCAAGAGGCCAAAGCCGCAAAACCCGCAGATGCCGGCGAGGATGCGCATCGGCCAGACATCATATCCGCCGAGGATGTAGAGCGCGAGCGCTGTGGCGCTCACGGCCGCGCACACGAATGCCGCCGGCCGTCTACCGAACCGCTCCGACGCGAGCGGAACGAGGATCTGGCCCGCAGCGCCGCAGAAGCCCCAGATCCCCGCGATGGTCCCCGTCTCCGCGAAGCTGAAGGCGCGGATTTTCGTGAGGAAGAGCGGGTTGAAGCCGACGAAGATCTGCAGCCAGGTGAGGGCGGCGCATCCCGCGACAGTGACGGCGACCACGGAAGGGTCGCGCAAGAGGCCGAGCGCGCGCCGCCAATCCGCCCGCTGCGCCTCGCGCTTTTGCGGCTCGCGCATGAACGCGAAGAGAGCGCCAAGGACGACGAGCGTCGCCGCGCCGATGATGGGGAAGACCAGGCGCCAGCCCCAAAGCGCGGTGAGCCGGGTGATGATGAAGCTGCCGACACCTACCCCGATGAGCGTATAGCCGACGGTGAAGACGCCTTGATTGATGCTCTTGCGGGAAGGCGCCGATTCCTCGTTGATCGTCGCTTGCCCGACCGCCCAACCGACGCCGTCGCCGATGCCGAGCAGATCGCGCACGACGAACATCGAGAGGAAGTCCCAGGCGCCGCCCATGGCTGCCGTCATCACGCCGACGAAGCCGACGGCCGGCAGCAAGATCCGGCGCCGGCCGTGACGATCGGACAGGAAGCCTCCGATCCAGCTCGAGACGGCCCAGGTCACGGATGTGCCCGAGATCAAGAGCCCCACCTGCCATCCCGCGAGATGGAATTCGGGCACGATCAAAGGGAAGATCAAGCCGATGCCGAAGCGATTGAGACCGACACAGCCCCAGAAGAGCGCGAGCAGCACGACGATCGTGAGCTCGTAGCGGGCGGGCTTACCGGCCGGCATCACGCATCCTCCCATTCGGCGAACCTTTGGTCTCGTGCCCGACGAATCGCGTCAAGCCTCGATTATCGTGCCGGATCATCGCTCGGATCGCCTCGCCCTCACCCTCGCCGCGCCTTCTCCCCATGAGATGCGCGCAACGACGACGCGCCGGCATTTTAGGGCTGTTTCGCCATCCGGCGGTCGAAATTGACACAAGGCCGATGAAGGGTAAAGTTTTGCGCAGCAAGGAGATTGCTCTTCGGAGCGACTTTCGCCGGCCACGGCTGCTTTGCGCGAATTAGACTCGAAAGTCGCATGACAGAGATGAGCTCGAAAACGATCGGCCCCCTCGCGATCGTCGGCGGTGGCATTTGCGGCCTCAAGCTCGCGCTCGATCTTGCCCAGCGCGGCATCGCGTGCAACGTCTATGAGCGCGCTCCGCAAATCAAGGAGCTCGGCGTCGGCATCACGGTGCTGCCCCATGGCATGCGCGAATTCGCGGCGCTCGGCCTCGCGGACAAGCTCCTGGCAGCCGGCATCGAGAACCGCGAAAGCTGCTTCTTCAATCGCTTCGGGCAACTCATCTACAAGGAGCCGCGCGGCAAATTCGCAGGCCATGCTTTCGCGGAAGTCGGCCTGCATCGCGGACGCCTGCACAAGGCGCTTTTCGAGGCGGCGCGCGAGCGCCTCGGGCCCGAGCGCATTCTCACCGATCACGACTGCATCGGCATCGAGCAGGACGAGAGCGGCGTCACGCTTCATTGCCGCGAGACTTCAACCGGACGTTCCATCGAACCGGTGCGCGCCACCGCAGTGATCGCTTGTGACGGCGTGAACTCAGGCGCCCGTAAGAGCTTCTATCCCGATGAAAGCCTCGCCTTTGCCGGGATCAACACCTGGCGCGGCGTGACGCGTCACAGGCCGATTCTCGGCGGTCGCGCCTATTTGCGCATCGGCTCGATCCTCACCGGCAAGATCGTCATCTACCCGATCGTCGACGATGTCGACGGGTCGGGCAATCAGCTCATCAACTGGACGACCGAAATCAAAAGCGACACTTTCGAGAAGAATGATTGGAACGAGCCCGGCAATCTCGACGACTTCATCCAGCTTTACGAGAGCTTCCGCTTCGATTGGCTCGACGTGCCGGTGATGATCCGCCGATCCGAAGTGCTTCTCGAATATCCGATGGTCGACAAGGATCCGATAGCGCGCTGGAGCTTCGGGCGCGTGACGCTCGCGGGCGACGCCGCCCATCCCATGTATCCGCGCGGCTCGAACGGTTCGGCGCAAGCCGTGATCGATGCGCGCGTGCTCGCCGACTGCCTCGCTCGTGACCCCGATCCGAGGCGCGCGTTCAAGGCCTATGAGGACGAGCGGCGCGAGGCGACCGCGAAGGTGGTGCGCGCCAATCGTGAGTATCCGCCGGACTTCATCAACATCAGGGTCGAGGAGCTCGTCGGCGACAAGCCCTTCGTCAATCTCGACGACCACATCACGCAAGCCGAGCTTCGCGCGTTGTCGGAGAATTACAAGCGGATCGCGGGGTTTTCAGTGAGCGACACGAGAGAAGCCAACGCGGGCTAGCCGCCGTTGCATCGGTGACGTCCTCGGACAGGCAAATGCTGCCTCTTGGCTCGCCGTTCCTTATCACGACGCGTAATCCGGCTCCTCCTTGTCGAGGATGCGCCGCCAGGCGTCGAGATGGAGGCGCGCGTCGTAGCGCTCGCTCCAGGGGCCGGTGTGGCCGCGGCGCAAGCGCTCAGGCAGCGCGCGCAGCTTCTGGCCCGTGGACATCGCGGTCACCTGATACATGGCGGTGCGCTCGGCGATGAAGAGCTCGTCGAAGGCATCATGAACGGTTGGCCCAACCACGGTGACGCCGTGGCTCGCCATGATCATGATCGTTCTTTCACCCATGAGATCGGCGATGCGGTCGCCCTCGGCATTGTCGTCGACAGGCTCATCGCCCTCTTCGTCGATCACCACCCGGTCGTTGAGCGCGAGGTTGTTGTGATGCGCCAAGGCGAATTCGGGGTTCTCGAGCATCGAGAGCGCGGTGAGGTATTGCGGATGCACATGGAGCACGCAAGCCGCGGCGGGCTTGCGCAAATGGATGCGGGCGTGAATGTGAAAGGCGACCTTGCGAAGCTCGCCCTTGCCGCGGACCACCCGCCCGTCGAGATCGCAGACGATGAGGCTCGACGCGGTAAGCTCCTCGAAACGCAAGCCGCGCGGATTGATGATGAAGAGCGGCGGATCACCGGGCCGCGCTTGCGGCAGCATCAAGGAGTTGTGGTTGCCGATCTGCTCATTCCAGCCGTGGCGCGCGCTGATGCGGAACACGGCGGCCATGTCACAGCGAAGCCGCCACTCCTCGGTTTCGGCTTCCGTAGAGGACAGGGATTTGACGATGGCGGGCATCGCGACCTCGTTGATGCGGTTTCTTGTCACGCGCCATGATGGGCTGGCGCGCCCGCCTTGCCAAGCTTTCTCCCGCCCTCCTCATCGCCCTTCGCCGCACTGAAGCGACGGACCACGTTCTCGAGGAGGCGCGACACCGGCCCCTCGAAGCCGTCGCGCCACAAGCTGCCGCAAAAAGTGATCGAGCCGACGGAGAACACAGCCCCGCCCGAAGGCGTGTCGAAATACACGATCTCGGCCCGCTTGAGCTCGTTCGGCGGCTCGCCGGAAACCGTATGGAGATGTGACAAAAGCTCCTCCGGCACGGTGACGAAGGAGGCCGGCGGATCCTCGGAGCGCGCCAGGATCACCGCATTCTCCGGCGTGCCGAGCGTCTTGTCGGCACGATCCATCTCGAAGCCCGCAGCGCCACCGCCCGAGAGGCCGTAATCGCCGATGATCTCATCCTCGATGCCTTCGAAGATCCAAGCGTTCGCCGGATCGCGGGACGCCGGCAAGCGCCGATAATGCGTGCCTTCGAACAAACCCTGGCCCGAGAAGCCGACGCCGGCGAGCATTTGCGGCGGGCGCCGGTTGCGGCGCCACAACCCGCCGAACTCGCCGTCGAGCGCATGGTAATATTCGCCGGGCTCCGCCGCCCAGGCGCGAATGCCGCCTTCGGCACGGCGGAGTTCGATCACATGCGGCATCGCTTGCGTGCGCGCGATGCGCCAATAGAAGCCGTTGCCGCCGAGGTAAGCGAGCTTGCCGCCCGTGCTCGTGTAGTTCTGCAAGGCATCGAGCGTGCGCAGCGTATGGTACTCGGGATGTGACCCCGTCAGCACGGCGCGATAGGGCGCGATGAGCTCTTCGCCCTCATCGTCGAGATCCTCATCGGTCACGATGTCGAAGGCAAAGCCCTTCTCCTCCAGCCAGGCGAGGATATGGGTGTCGGCGGGAAAATGGCGAAGCCCGGAACCTCGCGCATCGTTGAAGGTGAGGAAGCCCGGCCGCATGGTGAGGATCGGCCGGCGGCGCGAGGAGAAACCGATGCCCGCGCCGTCGGCATGGCGGTTATAGGTCGAGGCGCCATAGATCGGGTGCTGGTCCGGGTTGTGCGGATAAGCGCCCCAACCGGCGACACGCCGATGATAAGCCTCATCCGCGTTGGCGCGCGCGTGATTGGCATAGGCCTGGTAAGTGAAGGTCGAGGCGAGGAAAGCGATCGGAGCAAACGCCCCTTGCCGGGGCGGCAGGACGTAAAAGGGCAGCCAATCCTCGCCCGTTTCGCATTTGAGATGGAACGCATAGGCGCCGCTCTTCAAGCCAGGCGGAACCGTCCAGGTGAAGCTCGGCTCCCAACGGCAATCGTCGAGATCGTCGTCATGGAAATGGATGGCGCCATAATCACGGGGAGCGTGCCGCCAGCACATCTCGCGCCCGCTCCAGCGAGCGCCGACGACGGCGCGCGTCGGCAGATTGACGAGCCGGCCATGGCACGCCTGTGGCCCGACATCGGTGATCTTTTGAGTCTCGACGCCGAGGGAAAAATCCCAGCCGGCGAGAAGCTCGGCGCCGAGCTCGTGCATCGGCGACAGCGGGCGCTGAAAGCCTTCGATGAAGGCGCCGAGAAGCGCCGGGTCCTCGATCTTTCCGGTGAAATGGCGAAAGGGCGCGTCCTTGCGCTCCGCCGCGACGAGCACACAAGCCTTCGAAGGAAAGGCGAGCCCTCGCCCTTGCGATCTCACGACGACGGGCGATGCCTGATCGAGCCCTTGTTGGCCGAGAGCCACTCGTCCCGAGACCGGATCGACGCTGAGCCACAGGCGATACCATTGCCCTGGTTTCGCCGGCGTCTCGGCGCAAAACCGCATTTCGCTCGAGTGCTTTTCGTTCGACGCGAGGCGCGCCTCGGCGCCGCGCCGCCCGATCGACAACACGACCGCGCCCTCCCCGCCTTCCATCGCAAGGATGGCCTTCGCCTCCGCGTCGGAGGGCGGCTCGGCACGAAGCTGCACCAGCGCGGTCAAGCTGAAGGGAAGGCTCGGGTCGCGCTCCGGCCCCCGCTCGACGAGGGCGTATGAGCCGAGGCGGATCTCTTGGCGCCTCCCCTCGAAGCTTTCCACGAAGACGCGCGACCAATCCTCGATGCGCATTCCCGGTCCCGCCGGATTGGGATCGCCGCTAACGATGCGCACGAGACGCGCCCGATAGGGGCCGGCTTCGCGCAGGCCCACATGCGCGACGAAGGCCTCGCCCGGACGGTGCGAGAAGCGGTCGAGATATCCGGTGATCGGAAGTTCGGCGGCGTTCATCTTGCGCTCTTCGCTGAGTTGTCCACGGCAACCGACAGGAAGGCGGATGCTTCATGGCTGGGGCGAAAACTTTAGGCGAGAGCGCCGGCGCAGGCAAAGCCACGCCCGAAGGCAAGAGAGCCGTGCGACTTGACCGCGGGCGCGAGCGTCCGCAGACTTCGTGTCACCTCCCGAACCCGAAGCGCTGGAGATGACCATGGCACGAAGGCTTTTGACACCGATGGGCCTCTTGACCCCGATGGGTTTCTTGGCAGGCCTGGCCTTCGCGGCACCTTCCCTTGCGGCGCCCTTCACATGCCCGCATGTGGGCGGCGACTTCGTTTTCGGCCAGGAGGCGAATGTCAACAGCCTCGACCAGATGACCTCGTCGACGATCTCCACGCGCAATATCGCGATGAACATCTTCGAAACCTTGATGACGCGCGATGAGAACAACCGCCCGATCCTCGATCTCGCCGCCTCGATGGAGGAATCCCCGGACCATCTGACCTACGGCTTCAAGCTTCGCCAGGGGATCAAATTCCACAACGGCAAGCCGCTGACCTCGGCCGACGTCGCGGCCTCGTTCGAGCGCTACAACAAGGTCGGCTTGATCCGCTCCATGCTGGCGAATGTGGACCATTGGGAGACGCCCGATCCGCAAAGCTTCGTGGTGCATATGAAGAAGGCCCAGCCGACCTTCATCGACCAATTGAGCTCGTTCAGCGTGCCGATCGTCATCTTTCCGGCCGAGGAAAAGGATACGCCGCCCCAGCAGCTCAAGGCGATCGGCACCGGCCCCTGGGAGCTCGTCGATTTCGTCCCGGGAAGCTTCGTCAAGCTGAAGCGCTACGAGGGCTATGTGCCCAACACGAGCTTCGAGGACCGCACCGGCTTCGGCGGTTACAAACAGGCCTGTTTCAACACGGTGACGTTCCGCATCGTCACCGAGCCTGGAGCGCGCGTCGCGGGCTTGAAGACGGGCGAGCTCAGCGGGGTCGAGGACGTGCCGACGAAAGCCGTCGCCGATCTGAAGAACGACAAGAACGTCACGCTCCTGCCCTTGAACAATTGGTGGATCCAGATCGCTCTGCCGAACGCCTCGAAGCCGCCGACCGACAATCTCGATTTCCGCAAGGCGGTGCAGGCGACCCTCGACATGGACGAGATCATGGATGCGGCATCCGACGGCAATTACAAGCTCAACGTCGGCTTTCAATATCCCAACCAGCCGACCTATACGGATGCCGGCAAGGAAACCTACAACCTGCATGATCAGGCGCTCGCCAAAAAATATCTGGAGAAATCCGGCTACAAGGGCGAACCCGTCGTTCTTCTCACCAATCAGGATTACGCGCCGATGTATAATTCGGCGCTCGTCATGCAGCAGGAATTGCAGGCGATCGGCATCAAGGCCGAGCTCAAGGTCACGGACTGGCCGACCTCGGTCAACATGGCGCTCAAGCCCGACACGGGCTGGAACTTCTTCTATACGGGCTGGGGCACGCAGCCGGCGCTCGGGCCGCTCGACACCATGGCGTTTTTGGCGCCGCCCTCCTCCCTCTACATGCCGAAGGACGGCAAGGACGATCCCGACCTCGTCGCCGATTGGAACGACATGAACACCAAGCCCACCGCCGAAGCCCGCCAAGAGGCCTTCGCGCGCACGCAGAAGCTCGTGCTCGAGCGCGTCTACGCCTTGCCTTTCGGCTCATTCACCAAGGTCCAGGCGACGCGCGCCAATGTGCAAGGCTTCAAGCCGTTCCGCATTCCGCGCATGTCGAATGTGTGGTTCGCGAATTGAAAACGTCAACGCCAAGTGAATGCCGGTCCGCGTGAAGGGATGAGTCGCGGGGAAGGACGGCACGCCATCCCTCGCCGGCAGGCGCCCTTGAAAGGGTATGACGCCGCATCCGGCGAGTGGGGCCGGTCGTGACGCGCCTCATCCTGCGGCGCTTCGCTAGCGCGCTGCCGATCCTTTTGATGGTGAGCCTCATCACCTTCGCGCTGATGCGCCTCGTCCCCGGCGACCCTTCGGCGGTGATCGCGGGCTTGAGCGCCACGCCTGAGCAAGTCGCCGCGATCCGCTCCGATCTCGGGCTCGATCAGCCGCTGCCGGTCCAGCTTTGGCGCTGGTACGCCGGGCTCTTGCATGGCGATCTCGGGCGCTCTCTCCTCCTCGGCCAGCCGGTCGTAGAAGCGACCTTCCTGCGCCTGCCGGTAACCTTGGCGCTCTCCGCCTATGCGCTCGTCCTCACGCTGCTCCTCGGCCTCGCGTGCGGCATCATCGCCGCGCTTCGGCAAAACTCATGGGTGGATCAGGCCGCTATGGTCGCCGCCATGTTCGGCATCTCGATGCCGAGTTTCTGGCTCGGCCTCTTGATGATCCTCGTGTTCGCCGTCAATCTCCACTGGCTGCCGACGGGCGGCTACATCGCCTTCAGCGACGACCCCGTCGGCTGGCTGCGTACTTCGACCATGCCGGCGATCTCGCTTGCCTTGCTGCAAGCGGGCTTGCTCGCGCGCATCACGCGCTCGACGATGCTCGAGGTGCTGCGGCAAGATTACATCCGCACCGCGCGCGCCAAGGGCCTGCCGCGCCATCTCGTCGTTTTCAAACATGCGCTGGCCAATGCGCTGATCCCGATCACCACGGTGGTCGGGATCACGGTGAGCCTCCTCATCTCCGCCTCGGTGGTCACCGAAACCCTGTTCTCCATCCCCGGCATCGGCCAATTGCTGACGCAAGCGGTGCTCAATCGCGACTATCCGATGGTGCAAGGCGGCCTCTTGATCGTCACCGGCCTCCTGGTGCTCGTCAACCTCGTCGTGGACATCGGCTACGCGCTCCTCGATCCGCGAGTCCGGTATGATCCCGCCTGAGCTTCGCGCCGAGGCGCAAGGCGAGACGCCCGCCGAGGCCGCCGTGGAGGCGCCGGGGCACCGCAGGCGCCTTTTCGCCGCCACGCTCGGGCGCCTCTTGCGTCACCGGCTCTTTCTCACGGGGCTTTGCCTCTTCGGCATCATCCTCATCGCGGCGGTTTTGGCGCCGCTCATCGCGCCCGAGGACCCGGACCGGCTGGCGATGCGCTTCAAATTCCTGCCGCCGAGCGCCGAACACCCCTTCGGCACGGATAATTTCGGACGCAGCCAATGGTCACGCGTCATCTACGGCGCTCAGCTCTCGATCGCCATGGGACTTGCGGTCGTCGCCCTCAACGCCGTGTTCGGCACGCTCATCGGCGCGCTTGCGGGCTATTTCCGCCGTCTCGACAATCCGATCATGCGCATCAACGACGCGCTCATGGCCTTCCCGGCGATCCTGCTCGCCATCGGCATCACGGCCGTGCTCGGCCCCTCGACGATCGATGTCGTGATCGCGCTCGCCATCGCTTATATCCCGCGCACGGCGCGCATCGTGCGCGCTTCGGTGATCGTGCTGCGCGAGATGGAATATGTGCAGGCCGCGATCGCCGCCGGAGCGGGGCATTGGCGCATTTTGCGCCACCACATCCTGCCGAACGCCATGGCGCCGCTCATCGTGCAATTGAGCTTTCTCTTCGCCTATGCGGTCTTGTCCGAGGCGACGCTGAGCTTCCTCGGCCTCGGCGCCGTACCGCCGACGCCGACCTGGGGCAACATCATGGCGCAAGGGCGCCAATACATGACGGAGGCGCCCTGGATCATCACCATCCCGGGCGTGGCTTTGATGATCACCGTGCTCGGCCTCAATCTTCTCGGTGACGGCTTGCGCGATGTGCTCGACCCGAGACTCAGGGTCCAGCCATGAGCCTTCTCGAGGTCAAAGGCCTCACCACCGCCTTCAAGACCGGGCGCGGCGAGGTCACGGCCATCGAGGATGTGAGCTTCACGCTCTCTGAGCGCGAGATCCTCGGCATCGTCGGCGAATCGGGCAGCGGCAAGAGTGTGACGGCGCTCACCATCATGGGCCTCCTGCCGAACCCGCCGGCGCGCGTCGCGGCAGGTGAGGTGCGCTTCGACGGCCAGGCGCTGACGCGCCTTTCCGACACGCGCATGCAGAAAATTCGCGGCTCGGGCATCGCCATGGTGTTCCAGGAGCCGATGACCTCGCTCAACCCCGTGTTCACCATCGGCGAGCAGCTCATGGAGACCTTGCGCGCCCATGAGCGGCTCTCGCCAAGCGCGCAGCGCGAGCGCGCGGTCGAGATGTTGACGCGCGTCGGCATCCCCTCGGCGGCGCAAAGGCTCGGCGATTATCCCCATCAGCTCTCCGGCGGTCAGCGCCAGCGCGTCATGATCGCCATCGCGCTCGCCTGCCGCCCGCGTCTTCTCATCGCGGACGAGCCGACGACGGCGCTCGACGTCACCATCCAGGCGCAAATCCTCGATCTCTTGATGGATCTGCGCGACGAGTTCGGCATGGCTATCCTCATCATCACCCATAACATGGGGGTCATCGCGCAGACGGCCGACCGCGTGCTCGTGATGTATGCGGGCCGGGTCGTGGAGGAGGCGCGGATCGAGGCGCTCTTCGATCGGCCGATGCACCCTTATACGCGCGGCCTCCTGGAATGCGTGCCCTCGCTCGAGCAGGACCGGGCGCGGCTTGCCGCGATCCCGGGCACGCTTCCCGACCCGGCGAGCCGGCCGCCAGGCTGCCGCTACGCGCCGCGTTGCGCGTTGCGCATCGAAGCGTGCACCGCCGCCATCCCCGCCCTCGTCGAGATCGAAGGCGAACATGCCGCCGCCTGCATCCGGGCGGCGCGCACATGACGCCCCTTGTCGATGCCGTGGCGCTCGAAAAGCACTTCGCCTTGGGCGAGGGCGCCTTTCTTTCACGCCGCGGCGGCAAGCTGCGCGCGGTCGATGGGGTCTCCTTGCGCATCGCGCATGGCGAGACGCTCGGGCTCGTGGGTGAATCCGGTTGCGGCAAGTCGACGCTCGGGCGCCTCCTCATCCGCCTCACCGAGCCGAGCTCGGGCACGATCTTCTTCGAAGGCGAGGAGATCACGCGCGCTTCGGCGAAGGCACTGCGCGAGAAGCGGCGCGCCATGCAGATCATCTTCCAGGACCCATACGGCGCGCTCAACCCGCGCATGACGGTCGAAGACATCATCATGGAGCCGCTCTTGATCCATGGCGCCAAGCGCGACGCGCAAACGCGCCAGAGGGTGAACGAGATGCTCAATCTCGTCGGGCTCCCGAAGCACTCCCGCGACCGTTTCCCGCATGAATTCTCGGGCGGGCAGCGCCAACGCATCGGCATCGCCCGCGCGCTCGTCCTGCGGCCGAAGCTCGTCGTGTGCGACGAGCCGGTTTCCGCCCTCGACGTCTCGGTCCAGGCGCAAATCGTCAATCTGCTGCAGGACCTGCAGAGCGAGCTTCGCCTCACCTATCTCTTCATCGCGCATGATTTGAGCGTGGTGAAGCACATCTCGAACCGGGTCGCGGTGATGTATCTTGGCAAGATCGTCGAGACGGCCGAGAAGCGCGAGCTCTACGCCAAGCCGCTCCACCCCTACACCCAAGCGCTGATCGCCGCGGTGCCCGTGGCGCACCCCGCGAACCGCGCGAGCGCGCGGGCGGGCCGCACCCGCTTGTCAGGAGACGTGCCGAGCGCGCTCCACCCGCCGACGGGGTGCCGCTTCCATACGCGCTGTCCTCATGCCATGGCGATCTGCCGGGCCGAGGAGCCGAAGATCACCGAGCCCGTGGCAGGCCATCGCGTGGCCTGCCATCTCCTGGGGTCGAGCTGAGCACAGAAGAGAAACACCGCTGGAGGATTGATCATGGATGGCAAGCGCCCGACCGTCGCGTCGCTCAACGGCATCGTCGCGGCGGCGCACCCGCATGCGGCGCTCGCGGGAGCGCGCCTTCTCGCCGAGGGCGGCAACGCCTTCGACGCCGTCGCCGCCACCGCCGCGGCGCTCAATGTCGTCGAGCCCTATATGTCGGGCCTTGCCGGGATGGGCATGGCGACCTGCCGCATCGCCGCCGAGAAGCGCATCCGCACGCTCGATTTCGTCACGCGCGTGCCGAGCCGCTTTCCGCAAGGGAAGTTCAAGGAGCGTTCGGAGCTCGCGCGCGGGGCGCAAGGATGCGGCACGCCCGGCAACCTCGCGGGCTGGTGCGAACTCGTGCGCGCCCATGGGCGAAAGACGCTCGCCGAGGTGCTTGCGCCCGCGATCAAGCTCGCGCGCGACGGCTTCCCGCTCGCCGAATACAATGTGGCGACGATCAACGAGGTCAGGGCCGAGTTCACCCGCTCGCGCCCGGACCTTCTGCCGGAATGGGCCTCGCTCTATATGAGCGGCGCCGAGCGTGTCGGGCTCGGCGACGTGCTGCGCCAGCCGGCACTGGCGCGTACGCTCGAAGCCATCGCCTCGGAAGGCCCGGGCTTCCTTTACGGCGGCGCGCTCGGGCGCGCCCTTGTGGCGAAATCGGAAAAAAGCGGCGGCTGCCTCGGCCTCGACGATCTCGAGGCGGTTGAAACGCGCTGGCTCGATCCGATCGCGGAGAGCTATCGCGGGCTTAAGGTCCACACCCTTCCGCCGCCGGCGGAATCCTTCCAATATCTTTTGACGCTGCGCATTCTCGACGGCCTCGATCTCGGCAAGCTCGAGCGCGACGGCGTCGATCATCTCGACACGGTGTATCGCGCCATCAGGCTCGCGGCAGCGGTTCGCATCGCGAACAACAACCCCGATCCGGAGCTTCTCCACTCGCTCCTTGGCGATGACGAGGTCGGCCGGCTGCGCCGGCGCCTGCGTGACGGCAAGCCGATCGAGGGGCCAACGGAGCAATTCATCGCGCCTCAACCGGTGCTGATGGCGCATGAGCATACGACCTCCTTCTCCACCGCCGATCGGGAGGGCAATGCCGTGTGCATCACGCAAAGCCTCGGCTCGCCTTTCGGTTGCGGCGTGGTCGTGCCCGAGCACGGCATCTGCCTCAACAATTTCCTCAATTGGGGCGAGGTCGCCCCGGGCGGGCGCAACCATCTCGTGCCGAAGGCCGAGCTCGCCTTGCCGCTTGCGCCCTCGATCGCGACGCGCGGCGGCGAGCTCACCCTCGTCCTCGGGACACCCGGAAGCTACGGCATCTGCCAAACGCAGACGCAAGTGATGGTGCAGCATCTCGATTACGGTCTGCCGCTTCAGGACGCGATCGATGCGCCACGCGCCCGGCTCTGGGACGGACGACGCGTGCAGATCGAAGCGAGGCTTCCCGCAGCGACACTCGACGCCTTGCGCGAACGCGGCCACGAGGTCGAGACGCCGCTTGCCTGGACCATGGCGGTCGGCGGCATGCACGGCATCACGCGCAATCCGAAGACGGGCGTCCTTGCGGGCGCTTGCGATCCGCGCCGGGACGGCTTCGTGGCCGCGGTTTGAAACTCGCTCTGGACTTGCGCCAAAGAGCGCGCGAAAAGAGAATTGCTATCCTGTTCACGGGAGGAATTGCGATGAAAAAGTCTTGGCTTTGCGCGGCCGCTTGCGCCGTGTCGGCTCTGCTCGCCGCCTCGAGCCCGACGCGAGCAGACACGACCCTCGTCATCGGCATCGCGGCAGACCCGACGGGGCTCGATCCCGAAGCCGTGCTCAACAACACGTCGGGTTTCGTCATGGCGACGATCTACGACGGCCTCACTCGCTATAAGCCCGGCACCACCGAGGTCGGACCCGGGCTCGCCGAGAAATGGGACATCTCCGCGGACGGCCTTACCTACACCTTCCATCTGCGCAAGGGCGTGACCTTCCAGGACGGGACACCCTTCAATGCCAAGGCCTATGTCCAGGGTCTCGATCGGCTGCTCAACAAGCAAAGCCCGGATTCGATCTACAATACGGGTCCCGTCGAGAGCATGATCGACTTCACCTATGAGGACGTCGCCTCTTACCGGGCGGTCGACGACGACACCGTCGAGTTCAAGCTGAAGCAGCCTTCGGCGGCCCTGCTCGCAAGTCTTGCGATGGTATGGAACGGCGTCGTGAGCCCGACCGCCGTCACCAAATACGGCAAGGATTTCCGGAATCATCCGGTGGGCTCCGGCCCCTTCGTCTTCAAGGAATGGCGCCAGCGCGACCAGGTTTCGCTCGACGCCAATCCCAATTACTGGGGCGGCAAGCCGAAGGTCGATCACCTGGTCTTCAAGGAATATCCCGATCCGCAGGCGGCGCTCCTGGCGCTCAAGCGCGGCGACATCCAGATCCTCGGCGACGTTTCGACCCAGCTCGTGCCGGCGATGCGCAGCGACCCCAATATCGAGATCGTGACCCAGCCAGGCCTTGCCGTCAGCGGCGTCGGCCTGCCTTGCGACGTCCCCCCCTTCAACGACAAGCGCGTGCGCCAGGCGCTCAATCACGCGGTGGATTTCGACGCCATCGACAAATCCCTGTTCCAGGGCCTCGCCGTGCCGATGAGTTCGCCCTTGCCGGAGAGCCAATGGGGCTTCGACAAGTCGATCCAAGGCTATAAATACGACCCCGATCTCGCCAAGAAGATGCTCGCGGATGCCGGCGTGAAGCTGCCGCTCAAGGTGGAGTTCCTGACCTACAACTCGCCACGCGGCTACAATCCGGCGGGCCCCGATCTCGCGACCGCGATTCAGGGCTATCTCGGCAAGATCGGCATCGAGGCCGATGTCCGCAAAGTGGACATGGGCGCGAACCTCGCCACTATCCGCTCCGGCAAATACCAGGGCATCTTCATGGTGGGCTGGACCGGGGACAATGGCGACCCCGACAATTTCGTCGGTGAGCTTTTCAACTCGAGCCGCATCCCGGTCACCAACACGCCTCGTTACAAAAATCCGGAAGTCGACAAGCTTCTTGACGAGGCCGCGCGCGAGAGCGATCCGCAAAAGCGCCTCGCGCTCTACAGCGACATCCAGAAGAAGATCCTCGACGATGCTCCTTGGATCTTCGTCAACTCGGTGTTGCAGGTGCGCGCCATCCGCAAGGAGGTGAAGGGCTTCGTCCTCAACCCGACGCAGATGTTCTTCGACATGGAGAAGGTCTCGCTCGAGAAGTGAGGCCAATCGACAAGGCCTCCGTGAAACGGCCTCGCCCGGGAGCAGCAAGCCCGATGCTCGCCGGCGAGGCCAATTGAAGTCTCCCCGCGCGTTCCCTTCATCACGCGAAGGCATTGGCGCGTCACGAGCAGCCTAGGGGGCAGTCTCAGGCGGTCCTGGGATGCAGTCTCGAGGCGCGGCGCTCCGACTCGCCATTGGGCGAAGCCAGAAGGACGAAGCGATCGGCTGGACAGGCGGGCGGCGGCAGGGCAAAACGCTAAGCAGCGTGACCGGCACGCGCGCCTCGGACCTCGACATGAAACAGTTCCTGCTGAAATTCTTCACCTGGTGGAACCGCCAGACCTTCGGTACGCAGTTGACCACCTGGCGCCATGGCGAGCGCGTCGGTGAGGATCATCTCGGGAATGTCTATTTCCGGACGAAGGGCGGCAAGATCGACCCGGCGCTCGGCATCGAGCGGCGTTGGGTCATCTATGTCGCGGAGGCCGAGGCCTCGATGATTCCCGAAGGCTGGAACGGCTGGTTGCACCACACCGTCGACGTGCCGCCGTCACGGGAAAGCTACACGCCGCGCGAATGGCAAAGGCCGCATCAACCCAACCTCACGGGCACGCCTTTCGCCTACCGTCCGAAAGGGTCGGTGCTGCGGGAGGGCGTTCGCCAGCCCGCGACCGGCGACTACGACGCCTGGACGCCGGGGGAGTAGTCCCATTGTGTCATTCCTGGCCTCGCGCCCTGCAAGGGCGCGAGGGGAAGGGAAACCATTTCACTACCGTTTCTGGGCCCCCTTCCCTCGGCTCGCTTCGCTCACCTCGCCGGGGGTGACACAGTGGTGATAACGCATGGTACAGAAATTCACCGCCCGCGAGCCGGCCGTCGCAGCCGTGCTTTGCGAGAACGCTCGCGCACGCGTCACGCGCTATGACTTCGCCCCCGGCGCGGAGACCGGCTGGCACATCCACCACATGCCTTACGTCGTCGTGCCTTTGACCGATTGCGAATTTCTGATCGAAAGCGCCGCCGGAGAGACACGAGTAACGCAGAAGGCGGGCGCGGCCTACAGCCGCGACAAGGGTGTCGAGCATAACGTGGTCAACGGCGGGAGTGCTCACATGGCTTTCGTCGAGGTCGAGATCAAGCCCATCTCCTGAGGCCGCCATCTCTCCGCCTCCTTCCTGGTGTTATGGGCGCTGAGAGCTCCGCCTTGCGTGGGGTCGACTCGGTTCTCGAGAACAATGGCTTGAGGCTCATGATGCCGCGACCAACGACTGCAGCCCTCGTTTTTATCCTCTGCCTTGCCGCTTCGCTGGCGGTGCTTCCGGCGCACGCCGACAAGATCGCCAATCCGAGCGCGACCTTCGAGGGGCTCGACAAGATCACCGGCCGCATCATCTCCTTCGATGTGGCGGTGGGCGAAACGGTGCAATTCGGGTCTCTGCAGCTCACGCCACGCGTCTGCTACTCGCGCCCGCCGACCGAGGCCGCGAATTCGACAGCCTTCATCGAGGTCACCGAGGTCACCTTCTCTAACGAATACCGCCGCATCTTCACCGGATGGGTGTTCGCCTCGAGCCCAGGCCTGCATGCGATCGAGCACCCGATCTATGACATCTGGCTCACCGACTGCAAAGGCGGAAAGGACGTCATCGTCGAGGCCAAGGAGGAGGAGGAAGCGGTGGAGCCAGAGCTCAAGGGCAGCCTCAACAAGCCTGCTCAGCAGCCGAAGGAGAAGTCGATCATCGCGCCGAGCGTCGCCAATAACGGCCGAATCGCGCCGCCGCCCGAGCTCGGCGTCCCGGTGCAAGCGCCTGTCGCGCGGCCGACGCGCAGCTTCTTCTCGATCTTCGGCGGTGGAGGCGGGGGCGGCGCGCCGGGCGCGCCTTTGGCGATCGATCCGCGACATGGTGACAACGGCCGATAGAATCGGCCCCCGAACGGGGGACAATCCCACCCTTACGCGGAAATTGGGCCAGCCGATTTAAGCGCGGCCAGCTTCGGCGGGCGCTCGGCGCGCTCGCCTCCTCTTACTGGAGCGCCCATCTCCCGCGCCCCACGCGAACCGGGGCGCCCGACGTCTTGGAATTCCTGCTGAGCACCTGGGAAACCGAGAGCTGCGGGTTGCTCGAGCGAAACTTGACGCCCGCCGCCTTGAGCTGCCTGAAGATCTCGGCATTCCCCAACGGCCGGTCGCTGCGGCGCAGAACGGATTTTATCGCGGCGATCAGCGTCCCGCCGGTTTCCTCCGCCTCCGCCCGCGCGCCGCCGTTCACCTTATGCTCGGCGGCCGCGAAGGCCTGGCTCGCCGCGGAGCCTCTGCCACGCGTCTCTTCGTTCACCACGGCCTCGAGCGCCTCGATGGCCTGATTGAGCTGCACACGCTTTGCGTACAGATCTTGTATCACACTGTTGTAGGCGACCCTCCGTTCTCGATTCTTCTTCATCGTGTGTCCTCAATATTTTGGCACCGGCCGGGATTGAAATTCAGGAGCGAGCTTCGTCGGCGAATGCCACTCGAAGCGCGGCGACTAGTCTCATGAAGGCGGTTTTCACGAGATTTGATCTGGACGAAATCTACGCGATCACGAAACCGTGATCAAGCTAATTTGCAGGCTTACTCCGATTTCGACATAATACTTGGCTCCAGATTCCGTGTCCCCGGAATCGTTGATTCGAATAAACTTCTGTTACATAATGGGTTTTATCCATTCTCAAAATCCATTACCGAATTCATAGCACTCGACGGACAGCGAGGAAGAAAACCATTTCGAGGCGCCATCCGACAGGAAAAAATAAAATTTTTGGCGGTCATCGATAGAATCGCAAAGAAAACCACGTTCCAGACAAAGTAGCCACGCATCTGCGATAGATTAACGGCATCAACAACTAGACAGCGCGGAATCTATCTGCGCAGGCCTCCGGATCCGACGCGCAAGCGTCTCGGACCAGCCGAGCGCTGACCCCTGCTCTTCTCGGGAGAGCCTGTGCGGGGAAGTGAATTAGAGTGATGCAGACTGCGAGTGAGCCGCTTTCCTTCGCTTGCCCTTGACGCCGGCGCGTCGCAAAGGACGCCAGCGAATGGGAACAGGCCGGGCGCTGCGCGGCCGCAAGCTCGTCGAGCGCGCGATCGCCCGGCAATTTCCTGATTCGGTGCTCGGGCGTGATGAGGCCGAGAGGCGCACACTGCGCCGAACGGGCTCTCTTCGGTCGATGCCGCTCCGCCCCACTTGGCTCGCTTCCCCAGCGGCCGGGCTTCATCGACTTTCGCGCGCCCCTCCTGAGGTTTCGATAGCTCTATGGCTGGACGGGGGGCGGGCGATCACAATGCATCGACGGGAAAATCGACTGCCGCAATTCCCTATCCTCGTCGAAAGACGAAAGAACAGCCCGTTAGATCGCCGATCGGCGAGGAAGCTGGAGAAGAGATCGTCCAAGAAAGAGGTTGTCGACATTCTCTTGTCGAAGATCGACGAGAGGCTCGCCCAAGGTCAGGAAGTCCTCCCAGAAGGTCAAATGGCCGCTCCCGGTCTTGGCGTCGCGTCCGTTCCATCGGTTAGAGCGCTCGATTTGCGCCGCGAAGGGAAGCGGCTTCTTGGCGTCGGACCCTGTAAAAATATAGAAGGGGTCGATTGCCACTCCCCAGACGCCGCCGAGCGCCATCACCTGATAGCCGAGCCCCTCATTCTTGAACCACGGGCGGCGACCGCCGCAACGCTGCGCGACGACGCTGCGCGAGGCCTGCGCTGATTCGCGCGTGGTGTAAGAGATCGTGCGGGGCTTGCCGTCTTGCCCGTGGAAATAGGCGCGCGGCGCGTTGGGGTCGCCCTCGACGAACAGGCCCTGTGCACCAAAACGCAGGAGATACCGCTCGAAATGCTTGCGCAACAGCCAGGACAACACTTTTCGTCCCGGCGCGGCGGCCTCGATTTCGAATCGTGGACGCGAGCGGCTCAAGCCGGGGTCCATGATCGCCTCGAGCGAAGCCGCAAGAGCCGGCAAGGGCGTGAAGCTCCAGATCTCGTCGCCGTTGTGGATGAAGGTGCCGGCACGCGCCAAATCCAGGCTCGCCGGCTTGAAACGCAAGGCCGTCCGCAGCCGAACGATCGACAATTGCTCCGGCATGGAGACGAAGGGAAGAAGATTGACGATTTCCGAGGCTTCGACCTGGTGCTTGGTTTCCATAGCACTCCCAAACAGCTTGGTGCCTTCTCGTTCTCCGATACGCTAATCTAACATAAGATGCAACTTAGCTACGCGAATGCAGGTGGCCCACGCTTTGTTGCGCTTTTGCAACAAGGCGTCGAAAACCGGGTCGATAATTCCTAATTCGGGCGAATTAGATTGAACACGCAATCGCCATGAGTATGGTGCGCGTGTGGCAGGAGATTCCTGCTGCCACCGTCGTCGACCTACTTATCCTTAAGCGGAGCAAGCGGCGATAGCTAAGTTCTTCAACCTTGGAGGTCTAAATGAAGCTCGTTAAGAGTCTTCTCCTCGGGTCCGCCGCGGGTCTCGTCGCGGTCGCCGGGGCGCAGGCCGCCGATCTTCCCACAAAGAAGGCGGCACCTGCGGAATACGTCCGGATCTGTAACGTCTATGGCCCGGGCTTCTTCTACATCCCTGGCACCGACACCTGCATCAAGCTCGGCGGCAAGGCCGAGTTCGATCTGGAATGGGACGAGCCGCGCGCTCATTCGGATCCGACCATCGGCTATAACGCTCTCGCTCGCGTGAACTTGGACGCTCGCACCGCGACCGATTGGGGCTTGCTGCGCGCCTTCGTGCAGATAGACATCCGTCGCCGCACCGGCGCTTGGTATGGCTCTGGGACTTCTGCCCGCCAAGGATTCGGTATCGTCTACGGCGGCGGCGTCAACCCCGGTAATGGGTTCTCGAGCTTCGCCGGCGTCAACAGCTTCTCCCCGTCATACGGCGTGCAGCTCGAGTCGAGCGTGAATGCCGATAAGGCGTTCATCCAGTGGGGCGGGTTGACGGCCGGTCGCTTCCAGTCGTTCTTCGACTTCTATGCCGACAACGACAACTACCACGGCATGGGCGATTCGGACACCACGACCCAAGGTCTCGCATACACCTACGCCTTCGGGAACGGCTTCTCGGCGACTTTGGCGATCGAAGACGGGGCCGAGCGCCGCAACGTCATCGGCAGCGTAGGTACGGTTGCCGGGGGTGCCATTTTCCCGAGTGTTTTCGCCGGAGCGGCAGCCACGAACTTTGCCCTCACTTTCCCGGCGGCGGGCAACCCGCTCTTCGCCGCGGCCGTGGCGAACGGCGGATTGGTGCCAGCATTCGATCCCGGACAGCGTCAGAACACGCCCGATGTCGTGGGCGCGTTGCGTGTCGACCAGGCTTGGGGTTCGGCTCAGCTGTCGGGTGCCTGGCACCATGTCAGCACGCAAGGGTCGGTCACTACTATTGCCGGCGCCGCTCCCGGCGCAGGCAGCGTGAATGGCGGCTTCGGTGCGCTCACGGCCGAAGGCTACGCCGTGCAGGGCGGCGTGAAGGTCAATCTGCCCTTCATCTCGCCCGGCGACGACCTCTGGGTCGAGGGTGCCTTCTCGCACGGCGCAACCACCTACACGAACGGTGGTTACCCGGGTCAGGGATCGGCTACGGCCAACCAGTTTGGCGCGAGCACGCTCAACCTCTATGACGGGATCGTCAACCCGCAGGGCAAGCTTCACTTGACCAACAGCTGGTCGGTCCTGGCCGACTATCTCCACTACTGGACGCCGAGCATTCGTGAAGCGTTCTTCGGCAGCTACTACAGGCAAAGCTACGGCCATGCGATTCGTACGGCCGCTGGCTTCGCCGAGGGCGCTGCCTGCCCGACTTGCATCGGGACGGTCACCACCGCGAGCGGCGCGAACTTCAACCCGTTCTCGCCCTTCTACACGGACGGTGCGCAGTGGCAGATCGGCACGAACGTCACCTGGTCGCCGGTCAAGAATCTCGATATCGGCGTCGAGGTCATCTACGTGGCGAACGACGACGCGCATCGCCACTTCGATCCGAATCGCGGATATCCGTTCCTTGCCAGCGGCGATGCCGCTTGGCTCAGCCGCTTGAAAATCTCTCGGGCGTTCTGACCGCGTCGGACATCTGACGGAAAGCCCCGGCCTCGCGCCGGGGCTTTTCTATTGGGGCATGCGTCTCGGGCGCTATGCCAGGGGCCGACAGGCCTGGACAAGCCGCGAAGTGCTCGTCCGGGCTCGGGTTCCAACCTCCTTCCGCAGGGAGGGGTCGAGACGGCGGAAAATAGTCGCGGGATGCCGTTGCGTCCACATCACGGCTGTGGTCGCAATCGCCGCTCTCAAGACCTCCTTGGCTACGGCCCCCTCCACGTACATGTGATCAAGGTGGAGCGCGCAATGCCTCACGGGCACTTGGTGGCGCGGTCGGCGAGTAGGCTCGAGGAGTTTTTCGCTGGCGGGCTCTCGCGGCTTGATCCGCTCGCCGTCCAGATCGACGGGTTTTCCTGTGAGCGATGTCGACATCATCTCACTGAGCGTGGGCCTCGACCACGGGCGCCGCGGCGGGATCACCCTGGATGGCGGCCCAATTTTCTAGGCGCGCGCGCCCGTCAATACCGCTTGATTTCTAATTACGAGGCCGCTAACCCGAATTAGCTAAATTGAACGTAATTTAGCGTCGCGGAACAATGCGCTAGTAAGGGGCCTCCCTTCGTGACGATATTCTCATGGGCTCGCCGGGGTTCCGAGCGTTCGTTCCTTGTCACGGTCTCGATTTCGACTAGCGCGGTGGCCTTCATTATAGCATTGCTGTTTCTCATGGCTTGGTCTTTCTCCCGATCGGCGATAGCCAATCTAGTGAGCGGGGATCAAATCGTCGGAATCAATGCAGAATTGGCGCAGGGTGGGGTATATGTCTTGCTCGCCGGGGACTCTCACATTGCATATCTCGGCACCCCGAAGCTGCCCTGCGGCACGCGCGTCATCAATGCGGGCATCAACGGCATTAAAGCGGATGGCTATTTAGAATTGCTTGGCCGCCTGCATTTCGTTCGCGCGGCCCGGGCTGCTCTCCTGACGATCGGCACAAACTATCTTATCCGAAAGACATCGGGAGACAGATTTGACGAGTTTCGCGCGGACATAAATGCCCTGATCCCCCGCCTGTTACGTGATGTCGATCATCTGGTCGTGACTGCCCTCCCTCCCGTTGCCGAAAGCCTCGAGTCGAGGCTTGACGTCCATGCCATTCGGCGCTTCTCCGAATATCTACGCCAACTCTGCACAATAAGGGGCTGCACCTATATCGATCCCTTCCTGTCCTTACGAACCGACCGCTTCGGTATCGCGAGCGCAGAGGCGATGGATATTGGTGGTCTCCATCTCGCTAACTATCAGGAGCAGTTTCGCAGAGTGGCGCCGTTGCTATGCCAGTAAATAGGCTACGGATGTGTCCTGAATTTTGTGTAAGACGTACCCGTGAACAGGTTGCTGCGGTTTCTGGGGCCAGCGCAGTCACCCACGAAAACGCGTTACCAAAATTCAACGACGGATTGTCCCATGGTTCTTGTCCATTCAATTCCCCGGTCGCTAGCGCATGCCGGCATTCTTAATGGCCAGGTCACCTAGCAAGAAAGACGTGGATGACTGATCCTCGGAACAGGTCCGAGCACGGCCATGGCCCGATCTTGGCTTTGCTCGATCAGGGCGCGTCGGAGCACGGCGCTTGGCAGAAAAAACAATTGGTCTCAAGACCATTGTCGTGCGCGTCCAAGGGATGCAATTGCCACATTCCGACCGGATCTTCAGTCTTGCTACTGCCATCGAGCTCGCGCAATCTTCCGATATCGGATGAGATTTCGCGCGCAATCAGAGCAACCTCACTGGCTGAATGCCGATCGATGCGTGCCATCTGGTCCGCGAGCTCCGTCAACACCCTTGTGCTTTGCGTCAACTGGCATGCTTTCGCGTAAAGGTTCGAGAGGACGATCGACGTTGTCAGAAGCAACAGAAGGTTGAACGTCGAGAAGGCGATGTAGAAGCTGGTTTCCGTCACGTCGATCTCCCTATTATCAAGGTTCAATTTTCGCGGTTCCGAGGCCCGGCACCAAGACTTGCAGTTGGTCCGATTCGCTCGACTTCATTCGTATTCGCCCGTAGCCGCTTGTATTTCACCTCGACGGAAACAGCGGGGTATTGGACTTTCTAGAAATCGTTTCAATAGATCAATCTTCTGCTTTGTCAATGCATTTGCATCCAATTAAATGCAGATGCATGCATTACCGCAAAATTCGATGAAACTCGGTGCGCTTCTGCGAAGCAAAGCTGCAAATCTAGAGCACT
Source organism: Beijerinckiaceae bacterium (assembly GCA_035949255.1). Classification (GTDB taxonomy): domain Bacteria; phylum Pseudomonadota; class Alphaproteobacteria; order Rhizobiales; family Beijerinckiaceae; genus GAS188. The sequence goes on from DASZIL010000033.1 coordinate 68,493, forward strand.
CGAAAGCTCTAGACCCAAACGTACTCCGGTTTATTCCCTTGCTTTCCATGAATTCGACCTACTTCAATACTTTTCTTTTAGGTCGTGTTCGTTATTCCTCGCCAGCGTTTTGGAACGCCTACAAAGATTGGCGGACTTTGAAAGAGAGGGGAAAGTCAGAAATCTTTCAATGCCTCATTTTCGTTTTCAATTCATGCGATCTCTTTCGCTTGAGTGGGAGATAGCACGAAAAACTTCAGATATCCTTGGCTTTGCGATCAAAAACTCGTGATAGTCGGCGAGCTGCGCGAGCCTGACGGCTCAAGGTCTCGCCGCCATAAGGGCCCCCCGTTCAATGATTTTGCGCAATCTTCAGGACAACCGGACCCGATCAGGCTCGACCCGGCTGCCTCGGATCGAGTGAGCGACATGCGCGCAATCCCTTTTTTGACGCATGATCTTGCCGCAAAAATAGTTCCCATTTTGCGGATCATGCTACGGAAGCCGAGGGCCAGGTCGCGTCGAGAAGAGCGGGCGTTGATCGGCTGTGGACATCGCAAGGCCCGTGTTTCATGTGATGAGGCCCGGATGAAGCTGTGATCGCTCGGGGATGGCGCGATGGCGGATGAAATCTCTTATCATCTCTTTGACACGAGCCTCGGCCCGCTCGGGATCGCATGGGCGAACGGCGGGTTGCTCAGGCTGCAACTCCCGGAGACCGACCGTGCTCGGACTTTGCGCAGGCTGAAGGCGAGGCGCTCGGCTTCGTGGGTGCAGGCAAGCCCCACCCCGATGGTTCGTCAGGCCATCAGGGAGATCGACCGGCATATTTCAGGCGAGAGATCCGAGTTTTCCGACATCCCCCTCGACCTGACCGAGGTCAGCGCCTTCGATCGAAAAGTCTATGAGGCGGCGCGCTCGATCCCCTGGGGCCGCACCGCAAGCTACGGCGAGCTCGCCGTTCTCGCCGGGTGCCCCGGCGAGGCGCGTGACGTGGGTCAGGCACTGGGCCGAAATCCGATTGCGATCATCATTCCCTGCCATCGTATCCTGGCCAAGGGTAACCGCATCGGCGGCTTCTCGGCTCATGGCGGCAGGCTCACAAAGGAGCGCCTGCTGGCGATAGAAGGCGTGGACCTCGAAGGCGACGCCCCTTTGCTTCCGGGGCTTTTGCCGAGGGGTTGGTGAACAGAGCGGCGGTGCACGCTCCTTTTCGGTCAAACGAACACATAAAGCACGCTATTCGAGCGGCGGTCGGCGATCCCAAACCGCGAATTCCTTCTCGAGCGCCTTGCCGATGCGCAGGATTGTGCCTTCATCAAAGAGACGGCCGTATAGAGAGATCGCATGCGGCACCGTGAAGCTCGGCCCCTTCCTCGGCGAGCCTTGCTCGATGCGCGCTCGCGCAAGCGACAAGGGCCCACGCGTCTCGGATTGGCGGAACCCCGAACGCATGACGAGAGAGGGATGGCCGGTGAAGTTGGTGATGGTCAGCATCGGGCCGACGATGCAAGGGCCGATCATGGCATCGACCGTGCCGAAGGCCGCCTCCATGTCCTGCATCACGCGCCGTCGCAAACGGTCGAGCTGAACATGATCGACCGCTGAAAGAAAGCGCGCCTTGCGGAAGGTGTTTGGCCACGCGCCCGGCTCTTGCCAGGAAAGCTCATCGTCCCGGTTGTCGAGGGTGAGCTCCTCGAAGGCGGCGGCCGCTTCGGCGAAGAGGATGTTCATGAGCGCTTCGTAAGGCAGGTCCGGCCGTTCGAGCGCCACGAGCTCGAGGCCGAGGCGCCGCGCGGCCTCGAGCGCCGCACGGTCGAGCTCACCGGCTTCCGGCAAGGCGAAGTCCTTGGGGAAATAGCCGAGGCGAAGCCCCTCGACGGGTTCCGCCGCGTCATAGCCGAAGGGCGCCGCGATCGAGCCTGGATCGTCCTCGTCGAAGCCGTTGATCGCGGCGAGGACAAGCGCCGTATCCTCGACCGTCCGGCACATCGGCCCGATCTTGTCGAGGCTCCAGCAGAGCGCCATGGCGCCCGCTCGCGAGACGCGCCCGAAGCTCGGGCGCAAACCCGTGGTCCCGCAGCGGATCGAGGGGGCGACGATCGAGCCGAGGGTCTCGGTGCCGATGGAAAAACCGACGAGGCCCGCCGCCGTCGCCGAGCCCGAGCCCGCGCTCGAGCCACTCGATCCTTCCTCGATATTCCACGGGTTGCGGGTGCGCCCTTCATACCAGATGTCGCCGTAGGCGAGCGCGCCGAGCGTCGTCTTGGCGATGAGCACCGCACCGGCCTCAGTGAGCTTCTTCACCACGGTCGCATCGCTCTCGGGGATGCGCCCCCGATAGGGCTCGGCGCCCCAGCCGGTCGCGATGCCCGCCGTGTCGAGAAGGTCCTTGGCGCCCCAGGGGATGCCATGCAGCGGGCCGAGATAAATGCCTTCCGCGAGAAGCCGGTCGGCGCGCCTCGCTTGCTCGCGCGCAAGCTCCGGCGTCGCCACGGCGATGCATTTGAGCTTTTCGCCGAGCTGCGCGATCCTTTCGAGATAGATCCCGGTCAGGCGCAGCGAGGTGAGGTCGCCGCCGCGGATCCAGCGTGCGAGATGGGTGACCGGCGCGAAGGCGATGTCGATGTCGCCACCTGGCAACGGCGGCGCCGGGCCGTCGCCCGGACGGAAAATGCCGGGATCGATCGGCTTCCAACCCGGAAGCCTCGGATCGAAACGCGTCGCGGGCGCCAAGCCCTTCGGCAGCCGGAGCGCGCGCCGCTTGATCGCAAGCTCGATCTGACCGGCGATATTATCGAGCATCTGCAGGCGCTCGGCGTCAGAATAGTCGACACCGAGAAGCCGCTCCGCTTCCGCGATCGTCGCGGCATTGATGGGCCTTTGCTCATTCACGACTGACTTAGCCTCCAGCGCCCGCGGTGAGAATGGCGCGCCTTGCGCGCGAGGTGCAATCCCAAAATGCGGGATCAAGCATTCGCTAAGCGCTCGCGAGCCTTCAGCTCGCGCCCTCGCCCGCGCGAAGCTTGCGTTCGAGCGCCTGGCTGTAACGGGACATGAAGAAGCAAGGGCCAAAATAGAGCGCCGCGACGAAGAGATAGGCTTCAAGCGCAAAGCTCCTCCAGGCGGGGTCGCCAAGGGCCTGCTTGGTCGCGAGCAAGAGGTCCATCAAGCCGACGATGCCGACGAGCGACGTGTCCTTGAACAAGGCGATGAAGACATTGACGATCCCTGGGATGGCGATGCGCAACGCTTGGGGCACCACGACCAGGAGGTTCGCGCGCACAGGGCTTAGCCCGAGCGAGCGGGCCGCCTCCTCTTGCGAAGCCGGCACGCCTTGCAAGCCGCCGCGAATGGCCTCGGCGAGGTATGCGGCGCTGAAGAGCGCGATCGCGACGAGCGCCCGCAGGAGCTCGTCGATCTGCACATGGCGGGGCATGAAGAGCGGCAGCATGAAGGAAGCCATGAACAACAGGCTCACCAGCGGAACGCCGCGCATCAGCTCGATGAAGGCGGCGCACAAGGCGCTCACGAGCGAAAGCCGCGACCGCCGCCCGAGCGCAAGCGCGATGGCGAGCGGAAAGGCGATCGCAATGCCGGAAACGGAAAGAATGAGGGTGAGCGGCAGCCCGCCCCAGCTCGTGCTCTCCACATAGGCGAGGCCGAAGACGCCGCCCCACATCAGGGCCGCGACGGCGGTCGATGCGACGAGGAGCGCGACGGGGAGGGAGCGCGGGCGAATGAAGCCGCCGCAAGCGCTCCCGATCAGGCTCACGATGACGAGCATGGCGGCGAGCGGCCGCCATGCCTCCGCGTAAGGGTATCGCCCGAAGAGGATGAGACGGTATTTCTCATGCACGAAGGCCCAGCAGGCCCCGCCCGCCGCCCGGCATTCGAGCGGCGTCTTCGCCGTGAAGCTCGCATCGATGAGCGCCCATCTGAGGAGTGGCGGAAGCGCGAGCGCGAGGAGCGCCAGCACGGCCAAGGTCAAGAGGCTGTTGCCGAGGCTGCCGAAGAAGCGCCGCCAGAGATTTTCGAGCGCGCCGGTCATGGCGCCCCGATGAGCCCTACACGGGCATTGTACCAATTCATGAAGCCTGCGATCGAAAGGCTCAACGTGAGGTAGGCGGCCATCACCATGCCGATGACCTCGAGCGCCTGCCCTGTCTGATTGACGATGGTGTTACCGACGGACATGAGATCGGGGTAGCCGATGGCGACGGCAAGCGAGCTGTTCTTGGCGAGGTTCAAATATTGGCTCGCGAGCGGCGGCACGGCGACGCGCAACGCCTGCGGCACGATGACCAGGCGAAGCCTCTGTCCTCGCCGCAAGCCGAGCGCCGCCGCCGCCTCGCCTTGGCCGGGTGCCACGGATTGGATGGCGCCGCGCAGGATTTCGGCGATGAAGGCGCCGTTATAGAGCGAAAGGCCGATGAGGAGCGCGGTGAGCTCCGGCGTGAGCGTACCCCCGCCGACGAAGCCGAAGCGCCGCTCTTGCGGAATGTCGAGAGGAGAGCTGGCGAGCATCCGCGCAAGAAGAAGCGCCGCCGGCAAAAGCGCTAGCGCCCAAGCGAGCCATGCCGCGTATCGTTTCCCGGTTCGCGCCTGGTGAAGCTTCGCCAAGTGACGGAAAACCATCGCCGCGACGAGCCCGGCGCCGAGCGCGACCAGCGGCACGACGGGTTTCTCGCCGAGCACGGGGAAATGCAACCCGCTCTTTGCGAGGTAGAGACCGGGAAGAAGCGCGGGCGCCGCGCCATCCGGCGGCAAAAGCTCGGTGAGGACGGCGTACCAGAGATAAAGCTGGAGCAGGAGCGGCACGTTGCGGAGCGCCTCCACATAGGTGCCAGCCAGGGGGCCAACGAGCGGATTGCGCGAGAGGCGTCCGAGGCCGACGCTTGAGCCGATCAGCGTCGACAGCAATATCCCGGCAGCGCTCACCGCCACGGTGTTCAGAAGGCCGACGAGAAGCGCCCTGCCATAGGTGGCGTGCTCGTCGTAAGAGAGGAAGGTCTCGCCGATGTCGAAGCCGGCGGTGCCGTGCAGGAACGCGAATCCGGTGCGGATCGAGCGTGCGCCGAGATTGCCGATAAGGTTGAAGGCGAGAAAGCCGGCGAGCGCGATGACGAGGGCGAAGATGAGCGCCTGGAGCAGGAAAGCGCGCGAAGGCGCCGCGTTCCTGCTCACAGCGAGGGCGCGAGGCGCCGCCATGGGGTCACGTTTGCGTCAACGCCGGCCGCATCGCGCCGTTCACCTTGCCGGCATGGCGTACATCAGCCCGCCTCGGGTCCACAGATCGTTGAGATTGCGCTCGAGCCGGAGCGGTGTCTTCGGGCCGAGATTGCGCTCGAACATCTCGCCATAGTTGCCGACTTTCTTGATTGCCCGGTAGGCGAAGGTCGGATCGAGGCCGAGCTTCATGCCGAGCTCGCCATTAACGCCGAGGAGGCGCTGAATCGAGGGGTCGGCGCTCGCCTTCATCGCATCGAGATTGGCGGCGGTGACGCCCTTCTCCTCGGCCTCGATCAGGACGTAGAGCGTCCATTTGACGATGCTGAACCATTCGAGATCGTCGCGCGCCACGAGCGGGCCGAGGGGCTCCTTGGAGATGAGCTCTGGCAGGATGACGAAATCATCCGGCTTTGGCGCGTCGGAAGCGCGCACCGAGGAAAGATAGGACACGTCGGCCGAAAGCGCCTGGCAGCGACCGTTGAAGAAGGCCGCGCGCGCTTCATTTTGCGAGTCGAAGACGACGGGCTTGAAGGCGAGCTTGTTGGCGTGAAAATAATCCGCGAGATTGAGCTCGCTCGTCGTGCCGGAGGCGGTGCATACCGACGCCCCGTCGAGCTCGCGCGCGCTTTTGACCCCGACCGACCTGGCCACGAGAAACCCCTGGCCGTCGTAGAAATAAACGCCCGCGTAAAGAAGGCCGAGCGAGGCGTCGCGCGTCAAGGTCCAGGTGGCGAGCGTCGCCAGGAGATCGATATCGCCCGATTGCAGCGCCGCGAAACGCTGCTGTGGCGTCAAGGGAACGAATTTCACCTTGCCTGCGTCGCCCAGCACCGCGGCGGCGACGGCGCGGCAGAAATCCGTGGTCAACCCCGTCCATTCGCCCTTGCTGTCGACGATCGAGAAGCCGCCGATCCCCGTGCTCACGCCACAGCTAAGCTCGCCGCGCTGGCGCACCGCATCGAGCGTCTTGCCGGCAAGCGCCGGCGTCGATACGCCGGCAAGGCCTATCCCCGCCGCCAGGATGACCCGGCTTGCCGCATGCTTCAGTCTCTTCATCATTTGCGTCCTTCGAAGATGAGGGCCGGTGCCGCGCGGGGCAGGCCGGGCAGAGGCGAGTTGGGCTGTCCAGGAACGTGTGAGGATCGGGGCTAACAAGAGGGCTAACGCGAGCTGAGGCTGACAAAAGACGCTGGCCATTGGGTTCGTGAAATACCAAGGCCTATCCACCGGCAAGCAGCGTCATCGGCTCACGAGAGCGAATATACGGAAGCGATCGGCTTCACAACCGGGAGCTGACGCTCGCTATCGTCCTGCGCGTCCTCGGACTTGATCCGAGGATCAGGCCCGCGCATCCGAGCCTTCCTCGGGCCGTCAAGGACGCCAATCCGCCCTCAATCAACCTTACCGATGCACCATCTCGAGCGCGGCGCGGGCGAGGAGCCCGCCGGGATCCGCCAATGTCGTGCTGATCTCGAAATGGTTGAGGCCCGGACCCATGATCAACTCATCAAGCCGCCCGACGGTGCCAAGCGCTTCGGCAAAGCTCTTCGCTTGCCGCTGAAATTCGGGGCTCTCGCGCTCGCCATAAGCGATCTTGAGCGCAGTGGCGAGGTTGTGGACATGACGCAAGGGGCTCAGCGCCTCAACCTCGTCGGCAGCGAGCTTGAGATAGCTCCCGCGGTGGCTGAGCATCACCGGCTCGAGATCATAGGAGCCGCTGGCGCAAAGAGCGCCCCGCACGATCGCGTCGCCACCCATGCCGAGTTCGGCTGAGCCCTGCGTAAGCGCGGCGGCGACGAGATGGGCGCCCGAGGAATGGCCGAGCATGAAGAGCCTGCGGGGATTGGCGCCGAAGCTCTCGGCGTGCCGGTGCACGAAGGCCGTGGCGCGCCGCACCTGAGCCACCATTTCAGGCAAGCGCACCTGAGGGACGACAGCGAAGTTGATGGCGACGAAATGCACGCCCGCCTCGACGAAGACTTCCGCCGCGAAGGCGGATTGATCCTTGGTGAGGAGCGTCCAAGCGCCCCCATGCACGAAGACGCAGATCGGCGCTTTCGTCCGGTCGGTCCGAAAGAAGTCGAGCACCTCGGCTTGGGTTTCGCCATAGGCGATATTCGCCTGATGCTTCAGGCGGCCGCGCACATCCGCGCTTTTCGTCCCGTACCAGCGGATGATCTCTTCGGCATTCGGTGCCCAGGCGCTCTGCGTATAAGCGCGGTCGAGCTCCGCCTGATCATAGTCGAGATAGATTTTCATGCGTGTCCAAGTGGCGAGAGGCAGTGGGATGCATGTCCACCCCTCATCCGCCTCGCAAGAGCGAGGCACCTTCTCCCGCAAAAAGCAGGAGAAGGAATACGCCCTTGCTGGCCTATTTCACCGAGGAGAACGAGGTCGGCTGGAGGATGAGGTTGCCGAGCGAGTTGAGGATCGGCCCGTCCTTCTCGGTCTCGGCGCGCTTGGCGATCCATTCGGGATCGTTCTGGAAGGCCGTCCACTTCTTCTCGCGCTCGGCAAGCGATTCCCATTCGAGGAGATAGTAGAGGTCGTTGTTGGAATCACCGACCGCGACGGTCCAGAAGCCGGCTTGGCGAATGCCGTGCCTTTCCCAGATCTTGAGCGTGATGGTCTCGAACCGTTTGAGCAGCGCCGGCAAGCGGCCGGGCGCGCAATGATAGATTCGCAGTTCGTGGATCATCTTTTGGCTCCGTGTCTTTGCCGCGGCATGCGGCAGGCTCCGTCCCATACGAAATGAGAGGCCAAACGTCACCTCTCATCGATCAAGTTCTAATCGCGCGCTTCCGCCATCGTCTGCGCCGTGAGCGCTAACTCCATCGCCTTGAAGCAGCGCGCCTGCGGCATCGCGGTCTCGGTGCGGTCGCGGATGTCGGCGAGAAGCTGACGCCCATAGGGAAGCCCGACGCCGGTGCAATCGATTCGCTGGACGCCCTTGCGATCGATGAGGAAGAGGTGATCGCCTCCCGGCCTTCCTCCGATATCCACATATTTGCGCAATTCGAGCGTGCCTTGCGTGCCGAGGATCACGAGGCGCCCGTCGCCCCAGACGGGAAGGCCATCGGGCGTGAACCAGTCGACCCGCGCGTAGCCTGTGACCTCGCCTGCCCGCATGAGCATCTCGCCGAAATCCTGAAGCTCGGGCTGATCTGGATTTGCGCGATTGGCAACCGCCGCGGCCACAACCTCCCCATCGAGCGCATCGGCGAAGAAGAGGAATTGCTCGCATTGATGAGAGGCGATGTCGGTGAGGATGCCGCCCGTTTTCCGGCGCTCGTAGAACCAGCGCGGCCTCGGCAAATTCTTGAGCTTGTGCGGGCCAAGCCCGTTGGTGTTGACGACCTTGCCGATCGCCCCCGCCGCCACGAGCCCGCCCGCCTTGACGGTCGAGCGCGTCTCGAAATGCTCCGAATAGCACACGGAATAAATGCGCTTCGTCTCGCCCTGCACCCGCCGCACCTCGGAGAGCTGATCGAGTGAGGTCATGCCGGGCTTGTCGGTCATGTAGTCCTTGCCGTGCCGCATGGCCTCGATGCCGAGCGGGGCGCGATCGCAGGGGATCGCGGCGCTCACGATCATCGCGATGCCCGGATCCTCGAGAAGGCGGCGCCGGTCGTCGACGCGCGGGGCTTGCGGATAACGCTCGCCGAATCCCTTGGCGAGATCATCCTCCGGCGCGTGAAAGCCAACGAGCTTCCCGCCTGCGCCAAGAAGGCAATCGACCTGCCCATAAATATGCGCATGGTTGACACCGATCACCGCGAAGCGAATTTCAGCCATGGACGGACCTCGCCAAGGAGCCTTGCAACAAGCTGGATTGCCGAGGCGAAAGCTGTCAAGAATGCGGGCGCGAGACAAGCATGGCGAATCCCTCTTCACGGGGCGCTGATCCCATGATGAGACCCTGATGCCGATTGAACCTCGACGCACGGCCGGTCCCTTTGCCCGGATGCGCATGAGCCCGCGCTGGCGGAGCGATCGAGCCGAGCTTTGGCGCTATATCGGCTGGCGCCTCGTCCAGCTCGCCATCGTGCTCATCGGGGTCAGCGCCGTCGTGTTTTTCACCATGCATGTGCTGCCGGGTGATGTGGCGATGCTCTTGCTCGGCGATCGCGGCACGGCCCAGCAATTGGCGAAGCTTCGTCTTCAGCTCGGGCTCGACCAACCGATCGTCGTCCAATATCTGCGCTTCGTCGTTGCCGCGGCGCATGGCGATTTCGGCACCTCCTTGACGAGCAATCGCGCCGCCTTCACGGATGTGAGCACCGCTTTTCCGGTGACCTTGCAGCTCACCCTCGCGGCCCTTACGCTCGCAACCTTCATCGGCGTTCCGGCCGGCGTATTCGCTTCGCTCAGGCCCGGCGGCGCTTTCGACAATCTGGCGATGACCTTCACGCTCTTCGGCGTCTCGATGCCGATCTTCTGGCTCGGGCTGATGCTCCTTCTTCTCTTCGGCGCGACGCTCGATTGGCTGCCGATCGGTGGGCTTTCGGAGGTCGGCATGGAACCGCCCCGCATCACCGGGATGAGCCTCATCGATGCGGCGCTTGCCGGCAGCCCGTCGATGTTCTGGGATGCGCTTCGCCACCTCATCTTGCCAGCTTGCACGCTCGCGACCGTGCCGCTCGCCTTCATCGCGCGGATCACGCGGGCCGAGATGATGGCAACGGCGACGCAAGACCATGTGCGCACCGCCAGAGCCAAGGGGCTTCCGCGCGCGCGGGTGATCTTGCGCCATGTGCTGCGCAACGCGCTGATCCCGATCGTCACCGTCATCGGGCTCCAGCTCGGGCTTTTGCTTTCCGGCGCCGTGTTGACCGAGACGATCTTCTCGCTTCCCGGCCTCGGGCGCCTCATGGTCGATTCCATCCTCTCGCGCGATTACCCCGTGGTGCAGGCGGGCGCGCTCTTCATCGCTTTCGTCTTCGTGCTGGTGAATCTCCTCGTCGATCTCTCCTACACGCTGCTCGATCCGCGGATACGCCGCGCGTGACGCTCGCCGCTCCCCATCCGTCGCTCGGCGCCGCAAGTGAGCGCTGGTACGCCCCCGTGGCGCGCGTCCTACGCCGGCACGAGGCGAAGCTCGGCCTCGCGATCGTGCTCGGCTTCCTCGTTTTGACGGTCGCATGCCCCCTCCTCTCCCCTTACGATCCTTACGACCAGGAGCTCGCGAGCGCGCTCGCGCCGCCTTCGGCGCAACATTTCTTCGGTGCCGATCAATATGGGCGCGACGTGTTCAGCCGCGTGCTCTACGGCTCGCGCACGGCGCTGCTCGCGATCGTCGTCGCCGACGGCCTCGCGCTCCTTCTCGGCAGCGCGCTCGGCCTCGTCGGCGGCTTCCTCGGCGGGGCGGTCGACGCCCTCGTGATGCGCATGGTCGACGTGCTCTTGGCCTTCCCCTATCTGCTCCTCGCGCTCATCATCGTCGCCGCCCTTGGCCCGAGCCTCACCAACTCGATGATCGCCATCGGCATCGTCTACACCCCGCAATACGCCCGCCTCATCCGCGGCCAGGTGCTCGCGGTGCGTGCGCTCGATTATGTGCGGGCGGCCCGCGCCATCGGCACGCCGCGCTGGCGCATCATGTTGCGCCACGTGCTGCCGAACAGCTTCGGCCCGGTGATCGTGATGGCGACGCTGCAGGCGGGCTCGGTGGTGGTCGAGACGGCGGGCCTCTCCTTCCTCGGGCTCGGCGCGCAGCCGCCCTCGCCCGATTGGGGAGCGCTCCTTGCCGACGGCCATAACTACTTCCTCACCGCCTGGTGGATCGCGACCTTTCCGGGGCTTGCCATCTTTTGCGTCGTGCTCGGTTTCAACCTCATCGGCGATGCGCTGCGCGACCAGTTCGATCCGAGGCGCCGCACATGAGCGGCGCCTTGCTCGAGGTCGAGAACCTCAAGGTGACGTTCCCGACGGAAGAAGGGCCGGTCACCGCGGTCGATGATCTTTCCTTCACCATCGGCCGCGGCGAGACCTTGGTCATCGTCGGCGAATCCGGCTCCGGCAAATCCGTCACCAGCCTCGCCGTGATGGGCTTGATCGCAGCGCCGGGCCGCGTCGCCGCCAAGGCCATTCGCCTCACCGCGAAGGGCGGCGGCGCGCGTGATTTGTCGCGGCTCCCGGAAGGCGAGATGCGACGCGTCAGAGGCGCCGAGATCGCCATGATCTTCCAGGAGCCGATGACCAGCCTCAATCCGGTCTTCACCGTCGGCGATCAGATCACCGAGGCGATGCGTGCGCACGACCATACAGCTTCGTCTGGCGCGCTGCGCAGCCGCGCCATCGCCGCGCTGCAACGGGTGCGCATTCCCGCGCCAGAGCGCCGCTTCGACGAATATCCTCACCAGATGTCTGGCGGTATGCGGCAGCGCGTGATGATTGCCATGGCGCTGGCCTGTGAACCGGATTTGCTGATTGCCGATGAACCGACGACCGCGTTGGATGTTACAGTGCAGGCGCAGATTCTGGACCTGTTGCGCGAATTGCAGCAGCAGACGGGAATGGCAATAATCCTGATCACCCATGATCTGGGCATCGTGGCTGAAATGGCGAATGAGGTCGCGGTGATGTACGCCGGCCGCGTGGTAGAGCGGGCGCCAGGTGCGGCTATCTTCGATGATCCGCAGCATCCCTATACGCTGGGCTTGCTGGGTAGCATTCCCAAGATCGAGGAGACGCGCGACCGTCTGCTGGCGATCGAGGGAACGGTGCCCGCGCCATTTGCCCTGCCACAAGGCTGCCGATTCCATCCTCGCTGCGTGTTCGCCGACGCGGCGTGCACGATGCAGAATCCCGAATTGAGGCTGCTGGCTGAGGACCACCTCGCGGCCTGTATCCGTGCGCCTGTCGAGGCACTGGTGTCGTGACTCCGCTGTTGAAAGTCGAAGGCCTGACAAGGCATTTCAACGTCAGGCGTGGCTTGGTGCTGGCCAAGACGATCGGCGTGGTGCGCGCGGTGGATGGTATTTCGTTCTCGCTGGAGCGCGGCGAGACGCTGGCCTTGGTGGGAGAGTCCGGCTGCGGCAAGTCCACCACCGCGCGTTGCGTTCTGCGACTGATCGATCCAACGGCTGGCACGATCCATTTCGAGGGTACGGACATCACCGAGTTGCG
>DASZIL010000034.1:0-32711 GCA_035949255.1 Beijerinckiaceae bacterium
CGGCCTCCCTATTTCGGAACCGGCGGCTTTGGTCCGCGTTTGCGCGGCTTGAGGCTGAGGCCTGTTAGACGTTCGATGCGAGCCAAGCGGTCATCTCCCAAAGGCCGGCCGATGCTCTCGGCGGCGCGCAGGCGGGCGTACAGGATCGCGGAAGCTGGCGAATGACAAGGTCTCGCAGGTGATCGACGTCAACGACCGGTAAGTTCACAATGCCTTTTGAGTGGATGAGAACCTCGTCGCATCCGGCAAACCAGAGCCGCCCGGTTCGGATCTGCGGATTCGGACCAGAACCTGGGAGAAAAGCACGTTCACCACCATCGCAGAAAGGGCCGTAGCCATGAAAGTCGGCTTTATCGGACTTGGTCACATGGGGGCCGGAATGGTCGCATCCCTCCTCAAAGCGGGCCATGAGGTAACCGTCTATAATCGCACGCGTTCGAAGGCGGATGAACTCGTGCGAAGAGGCGCGACCGCGGCATCGACCATCTCTGACGCTTGCCGCGGCGATGCCGTGATCACGATGCTCGCCGATGATGCAGCGGTCGAGACTGTCGTCTATGGCAGCGCAGGAGCGCTCGCGAGCCTACGCAAGGGGGCGATCCACATCTCGTCGAGCACCATCAGCACCGCCTTGTCCCAGAGGCTCGGTGCCGACCACGCCTCGGCCGGCCAGCGTTTCCTCGCCGCTCCCGTATTCGGCCGACCCGACGTAGCGGCCGCGGGCGAGCTCTTCGTCGTCGTCGCGGGCGCTCGCGATGCGATCGATGCCGCCAATCCCCTGCTCGATGCCATGGGCAAGAGAACATTCCTTGTCGGCGACACACCTCAGGCTGCCAACCTGGTGAAGCTGAGCGGCAATTTTCTCATCGCCTGCGTGATCGAATCCTTGGGAGAAGCCATGGCGCTCGTGGCCAAGGGCGGCGTCGACCGTCATCAGTATCTCGACATCCTGACCTCGACCCTCTTCGGCGCGCCGGCCTACAAGACCTATGGCAAATTGATCGCGGAGGGGAGTTTCGAGCCGGCTGGATTCGCCGCGCCCTTGGGCTTCAAGGATATGCGCCTCGCAATCGCCGCGGCTGAGAACTTGCGCGTGCCCCTGCCCCTCGCGAGTCTCCTTCATGATCGGTTCGTAGCTCTTCTCGCACAGGGAGGCGACAAGCTCGACTGGTCCGCGATCGGCGGGCTGGCGGCACGCGATGCCGGCATTGACAGAGGTCGCTCGGAAGGTTGAGGCGCTGTTGCGCGGGCGTTGCGCCGTCGCACCGAGGATGCCGGCGCGCTGGCTGGCACCGGCGAATGCTTCGTTGACCTGCCGGCTGGCAAGCGGCTCAGGTTCAGCGGATCGTGGAGCCAGCGCGTCGACCGATTCGTTCGCAAATCGAGCCGGCGCTCGGCATCACCGATCCCTCGGAACTCGCGAGTTGATTTACGACGCGGCGGCCAGTGGCAAGCCCCGAGTACGCGAAACACACGAGACGGCCTCCCAGGTGGAGAGCACACTTCGTACCTGCGGGGGACCTCGCTGTTTCGTACGGGAAGAGCATCGCCTTGGTTAACGCATCGGCGGGCAATTTCGACCGCCGGTTGATAGTCCTGCAATGGACGCCATTTATATTGAATGGCCAGTGACGATGTGAAAGCAAGCTCCGCGCCCATGCACTCGATGGTCGCCTTCCGCAGATACCGAAAGTGTGCGGCCGAATGCGTCAGGCTGGCGCGGGCTGCGCCCAGCCCTAGGACAAGACAGAGCTTCTTCGCCGCGGCCAAGAGCTGGTTGATATTGGCCGCACTGGAGGAGAACTCGGTTTTGACCGGCAAAATTGGGTTCGCCAATGAGTTCCAGGGCGATTCTGGGGAAGAGCAAGGCAAGCGAATAGCGCCGCGGCAGTTGCGCTGACAGTGCACTTAATTTTCGAGCCCAACCTCCCTATTTCGAAACCGGCGGCTTTGGCCCACGTTTGCGCGGCTTGAGGCTGAGGCCCGTCAGACGTTCGATGCGAGCCAAGAAACGATGGTCTCCCAGTGGCCGGCCGATGCTCTCGGCGGCGCGCAGGCGGGCGTACAGGTCTATGTCCGGTTCCAGGGTAAGCAACTCCGCAAAGCGCGGGAAGCGCCGGTGCACGGGTGCTCGCGCCGTGACCCCATCGTCCTTGTCGGTGAGATGCGCGCGGGTGCTCGACCAGCGCCAGTCCCGCGCGCGGGCGACGAGGCGCGCGCGCACCGGATTGAGCGAAACATAGCGCAACGCAGCCGCGAGGTGATCCTCGTCCATGACGACCGAACCGAAGCGGCCCTGCCAGAAATGCCCGGTGCGCCGGCGCCGCGCGTGGATGATGCCCGCATAGCGCCGATGCACGCCGGAAAGCGCGCGCCGCAACCCATCCGCGTCGGAGGGCACCAGGACAAGATGGACGTGATTGGGCATCAGGCACCAGGCCCACACCTCGACGCCGGCGGCGCCACAATGCTCCGCCAGGAGATCGCGGTAGAGGTCGTAATCGTCATCGCCGAAGAAAGTGCGCGCGCGCCCGTTGCCGCGTTGCGTGACAAGATGGGGAAGGCCGGGGATGACGAGGCGGGCGAGGCGAGCCATGGCCCATCATGGTCTCAGCAGCGTGGTGTCGTCAATGAAGTGCACTGTCACCGTAATTCAACGTACCTCACCGGCGAAGCCTTTTTGCAGCATCGCAATGCGATCGAGCGCGGCGCGCGGCAGGCGGCCTCTGCGCACCGCGGCCAAGGCCTGTTGCCACTGCTGCAGGCTCGCCATGCCGACCAGGATCGTGCCCATCGCGGGATGCGAGATCGCGAAACGGATCGCGGCCTCGGCGAGGCTTCCGGCGTAACCTTCTTCGACCAGCGGCATAAAACGGCGGCCGCGCTCGAGATCCCCCTCGTAGCTCAGCGCCGAGCCGATCGGGTCCGGTGCGGGCGAGGCGACCGGGTGACGCTCGGCGACACCTGACAATGCGCCGCCGGCCAGAACCCTGATGCCGACCACGCCGACACCCGCCGCCTGCGTACGGTCGAAGAGACGACCATAATCCTGTGCCGGGTAATCTGCCGGCACGCCGCTCGAAGCCGAGGGGTTGAGCATATTGTAAACCACCTGCGCGCCGTCGAAGAGACGCGAGTCGACGACCTGCTGGAGCGCATGCGTGTCTCCGATGGCGGTAAAGCCGAGGAACTGCACCTTGCCTTGCCGCCGCAGCCGGTCGAACGAGGGCACCACCTCGTCGAACACTTGCCGAACGCTCAGCGCTTCCTCCCCGCCTTCTGGCGTAATCGGATTGTGCAAATAAAAGATGCCCACGCGCTCGAGGCCGAGGCGCCGCAGGCTTCCTTCCAGTGATTGGGCAATGGCATCGCCGATGCGACCGAAATCCTCCGGCGGCAATCCGACCTTGGTGCCCACAATGGCGCTTGTGGCTCGCAGCTTGGCGAGCATACGGCCGAGATGGGTCTCTGACGCGCCATTGCCGTATTGCACGGCGGTGTCGAAATAATTCACACCCGCCTCGAGCGCCTCGGAGACCGCTCGTTCCTGTTCGGCCGGATCACCGCGTACCATCAGCCCCCCGACCGCGCCGCAGCCGAAGCCGAGGATCGAGATAGGCAGCCCGGTGCGGCCGAAAACCCGCATCTCCATTGACGTCCTCCCTCGTAGCCAAGTTTCGCGTCAGTCTCAGTTCCAATTAAGGCGAAGTCGTTCCCATCTCCAGGCGAACCATCCAGGCTTAGAAAGGCAGCAACGGTCGCCCATGATGAAATACTTCGAGTCACTGAGCTGGCGGCGGCGCGCCGTCGCCAGTGCAGGACTTAGAGTCCGGTCGACGCGCCGGGTTCGTAATGCGATGAAAATTAAAGGAATTTTGGAGCGGGCGATGGGATTCGAACCCACGACCCCAACCTTGGCAAGGTTGTGCTCTACCCCTGAGCTACACCCGCATGACGCATTGCGTCCTGCTGCTCCGCGGCGCCTCTATGCCTCAACTTCGGCATCCGCGCAACGCCCTTAGGTTTGATGATCGGGCCTGCCACTAGCTCCGGCAGGCTGCGCTTTGCCGCAATCCCGACTCGCGGCGGCCGCCGGCGGCGGGATCTCCTCCGCTCCGCTCCGCTCTACTCTGCCCCGCCCTACTCCACCGTCACGGCTTCGCCTTCTCGCCGGCCTTGCGCTCGCTCACGCCGAGCGCGTCGGCAAGGCGGGCCTTCGCCGAGCCTGGCCGCAAGGGCCGCTGCTGGCTTTCATGCGGTGCCCAGCCCGAGAGCCAGACGAGATCGAAGCTCGCCCGAAGCCGCCCGTCGGCATCGGCGAAGCGCTCGGCATAGATTTGCGCGGCGCGCAGAAGCGTCGCGCGGCGAAGCGGCAGGCGCGCGCGCTCGACGAGCGGGTTCGTCATGCCCATCGCGCGGAGGTCGCGCATGAGCGCGAAGGCATCGCCATAACGGACGGTGAGCTTCTCGACATCGGTCACCGGCAACGCGAAGCCTGCCCGCTGGAGGAGCGCGCCAAGCTCGCGCGCATCCGCGAAGGGAGCAACGCGCGGGCTCATTCCCGCCGACAGCTCCGCCTCTGCCTCCGCCAGGGATTGGCGAAGCTCGGTCAAGCTCTCGCCGCCAAGGAGGCAGGCGATGAAGAGGCCGTCTGGCCGCAAGGCCCGCTTGATTTGCGCAAGCGCGCCCGGAAGATCGTTCACGGCTTGCAGCGAAAGGAGCGAGGCCACGAGGTCGACGCTGGCTTCGCCGAGCGGCAGCGCCTCCTCATCGGCGACGGCGACCGGAATGCCGCTCCGCCCGGATGGCGCCAAGGCGGCGAGGCGAAGCACGGTTTCCACCTTGCCGCTTCGCGAAAGCGCGTGAGCCCCGTGCGCGGTCGCGCCGCCAAGCTCGATCGCGAGCGGAAATTTGCGCAAGATGGCGTTTAGCCTTTCGGCGAGATCGTCGGCCACATGGACGATCAGGAATTCCGCCGGGCTCGCTTGCGCCGCGCGCGCCAGGCGGCGGCGGATCAAGGCGCGATCGAAGATCAGCGGCGGCGACATCTTCCGTGTCGGCCTCTCATTTCTGGCAAACCCGGCAGAAGAAGGTCGAGCGCCCCGACTGCACGAGGCGCGCCACGATGCCGCGGCAGCCCGGGCGAAGGCAGGCTTCACCCTCCCGCCCATAAACGCGAAACTCGTGCTGGAAGGCGCCCCGCTCGCCATCGGCCTTGGCGTAATCGCGCAAGGTCGAGCCGCCCTTCTCGATCGCCTCGGCGAGAACGCGGCGGATCGCCTCGGCGAGCGCTTCACGCCTGGCGCGCGCCACCGCGCCCTTGCCCGCAAGCGTGGCGGCCGAGCGCCGCGGCGAAAGCCCCGCGCGAAACAGCGCCTCGCTCACATAGATATTGCCGAGGCCCGCGATCAGGCGCTGGTCGAGGAGCGCCGATTTCAACGGTCGCGCCTTGCCGGCGAAAAGCCGCGCGAGCGCCTCGGCGCCGAATTCATTGCCGATGGGCTCGATGCCGAGCCCCTTGAACAAGGGGTGGGCATCAAGCTCGTCGAGCTTCGCCAAGGTCATGAAGCCGAAGCGGCGCACGTCGTTGTAGATGAGGCGCCCGCCGGTCGAGAGATGGAACACCACATGATCATGCGCGGCGAGACGTTCGTTGTCGTCATAGAAGCGACCGGGCTCGAAGCGTTCCTTCGAGCGCCCGCCAGCGCCTTGCTCGACCGCAAAACGGCCGGTCATGCCAAGATGCATGATGAGAGCCTCTCGACTGTCGAGCTCCCCCACGAGATATTTGGCGCGCCGGCTGAGCGCCGTCACCCTTGCGCCCTCGAGGCGCTTGGCGAAGCCTCTCGGAAAAGGAAAGCGCAGATCGCGCCGGCGCAGCTCGACCTTGGCGAAGCTCGCGCCTTCGAGCACCGGCGCAAGACCACGCCGGATGGTCTCGACCTCCGGAAGTTCGGGCATGCCCTCTGTTAACGCAAAGAAAGGCGATGGCCAAGGCCTACAAAAGCTCCCGCAAAAGGCTCCCGGGAAGGGCTCACGCGAAAGACGCCTGTTGGACTCGTTACGGCCCAAACTCCGCCTTGCTCAGGGCTCGGGCGCCGGATAATCGATTGCGAGAAAACCGCGCCATGGCCGCCGCCTGCGCGGCTGCGCGCTCTTTCAATCCCTGGGCCCCATAGAGCGAACGAGCTTGCGTCCATCAAAAGACCGTTATCTCGCATCAATTGTAACGGCGACGGATCGGAATAATGGTGATTTCCTTCCGATTACCGGATATGGCGGTACGACCCAATCGCCTTTGAACCGCGTTCTGTCTTCCGCCAGCTTCGGACGTCATGCCTGATCTCGTTCAAAGAGGTCGCGCGACCCCGCCGGAGCTGCTGATCAAAGAGGCACTAGTGAACCCAATGCTTGAGAAGGCCGAGCGCGGCCACCATGACGACATCATCTATCCCGCGATCGTGCCTTTCTTCATCGTCCATCTCGTCTGCTTCGCGGCGATCTGGACCGGAGTAACCTGGGGCGCGATTGCCACCTGCGTCGCCCTCTACTGGTTGCGCATCTTCGCGATCGGCGCGGGCTATCATCGCTATTTCTCGCATCGGGCCTATTCGACGAGCCGCGCCTTTCAATTCGTGCTCGCCTTCATGTCGCAGACGACGACTCAAAAGAGCGTCTTGTGGTGGGCCGCGAAACATCGCCACCATCATTTGCATTCCGATACGGAAGATGACGTCCACTCGCCTCGGCAGAGCGGTTTCCTCTACGCCCATCTCGGCTGGATCTTCGCGGCGCGCCACGACAAGGCCGATCTCTCCAAGGTCGCGGATTTCACCCGCTATCCCGAGCTCATGTGGCTGCACAAATTCGAGCTTCTTCCCGCCGTCATGCTCGGCACGCTCGTCTTCCTGATCGGCGGCTGGACTTATCTCGTCGTGGGCTTCTTCTGGAGCACGGTCGTCGTTTATCACGCCACCTTCTGCATCAACTCGCTGGCGCATGTGCACGGCCGGAAGCGCTATGTGACGGGCGATGATTCCCGCAACAATTGGCTGCTTGCGCTCTTCACCATGGGGGAAGGCTGGCACAACAACCACCACGCCTATCAGGCGAGCGCGCGACAGGGCTTCCGCTGGTGGGAATACGACCCGACCTATTATCTCTTGCGGGGGCTCGCCTTCCTCGGCGTCGTCTGGGATCTGAAGCAGCCGCCGAAAGCCGTGCTGCGCAACGAGCAGCGCCTCGGCACCAAGGTGATCGAACGGGCAGCGCTTCAGCTCGCGCTCTCCTTCGACCCCGAGCGCATCGCGGCCGCGCTGCACGGCGCCTTCGCCGGCACGCCGAGCTTCGCGGAGCTGCAGGAAAAGCTCGCCCAGGCGCGCCACCAGGCGGCAGACGCCTTCGCCAATATGTCGCTCCCCTCGATCCCGACGCTCGAGGAGATCCGCGCGCGCGCCTCGGCGATCTTCGCGCAAACGCCCTCCCTCGACGATATCGTCGAGCGGGCCAATCGCATGATCCTCGAGACCGTCCATGCGCGGATGAACTGGCCCGCCCCGCAGGAGGCGTAAACGCGCAAAGCCGGTCGTTTGGCACGATTGAGCCGCCGAAAGCCAATCCCGAAGCGAACGGATCCCGAGGCGAAATTTGTGTTTTCGCCGCACCCTCGCTATAGGAGCGCGCGCGCGGAATACTTGCACCCTTGGAGGCATTTTCGCGCGGCTTTCCGTGAATGGACGAAGCTCCGCGGCCGGCAAGGCCGGCTTCGGACATTGGCGGGATCAGCGTTTCATCAGCACCGAAGGACTTGAACCATGACCGCTGCGAAGCAGATCAAGGCTCAGGCGCGGGCCAAGAGCGGCAAGGGGGCCGCCAGAGCCGAACGCCGGATGGGCCGCACTCCCGCCGTGATTTACGGGGCGGGCTCACCGGCCGCCCCCATTTCGCTCGACTCGAAGGACATCGGCCTGCGCATCCGCGCCGGGCGCTTCCTCACCACGATCTTCGAGGTCGAGGTCGACGGAAAATCCGAGCGGGTGATCCCGCGTGATTTTCAGCTCGACCCGGTCAAGGATTTTCCGATCCATGTCGATTTCATGCGGCTCGCCGCGGGCCAGACCATCCGCGTCGAGGTGCCGGTGCACTTCATCAATCAAGAGACATCGCCCGGATTGAAGCGCGGCGGCACGCTCAATATCGTGCGCCACACCATCGAGGTTCTCTCCTTGCCCGAGGCGATCCCGGAATATCTCACCGCCGATCTCAATGGGCTCGATATCAACGACGGTGTCCACATCTCGGATATGACGCTGCCCGAAGGCGTGCGCCCGGTGATTCGTGAGCGCGATTTCACCGTCGCGACGATCGCGCCGCCGACCGTGCTCGTCGAGGCCGAGCCGACGGCCGCGGCGGCGGAAGGCGCGCCGGCCGAGGACGGCGAAGCTGCCGCTCCCGAAGCGGCGGCCGCACCCGGCGCCACCCCGGCAGCAGCGACCCCGGCCAAGAAGAGCTGATCTTCGGGCTTTCCGAGACGGGCTCCCCTCGTGCCAACGCGAGGGGAATCAAGCGGGCACCTCCAAGACCGGAGACTTCGGGAAGGCGCGGCCGTCGCGCCGCGAAGCCCTTCCCGAGGCCTGATTTCTTGGGCCCTCTCTTGGGCCCTCTCTTGGGCACGCGCTCGCCTGCGCCGCGTTCCAAAGCCACCACAGCCGTTAGAATTTGACCCCAAGGAGCGGGATCTTGCCATGCAGATCCTCGTCGGCCTCGGCAATCCAGGCTCTCGTTACGCGGGCAACCGCCACAACATCGGCTTCATGGTGCTCGATGCGATCGCGCGCGAGCACCGCGCCGCGCCTTGGCGCCGCCGTTTCCAGAGCGAAGTCTCGGAAGCGGTGATCGGGGGGGAGCGCGTGCTCCTCCTGAAGCCGCAAACCTATATGAACGACAGCGGGCGTGCGGTCGGCGAGGCGGCGCGTTTCTTCAAGACGGAGCTCGACGCGATCACCGTGTTTCACGACGAGCTCGATCTGAATGAAGGAAAGCTCAGGGTGAAGCGCGCCGGTGGAGACGCGGGCCATAACGGGTTGCGCTCGATCACCGCCCATCTCGGCAGCGGCTATCGGCGCGTGCGCCTCGGCATCGGGCACCCCGGCGACAGGAACCTCGTCCACCCTTACGTGCTTTCGGACTTCTTCAAGGAGGAATGGCCCTGGGTGAAGGACCTCACCGAGGCTTGCGCTCAATTCGTCCCCCTTCTCATGCAGGGTGAGGAAGCGAGCTTTTCAAACAAGATCCATCTCGCCATGCAGGCGAAGGGCTGGGGCCAGGGGGCGCCACAAGATGGATGAACTCGCGTGAAGCGCCTCGCACGCCATCGTTGATGAAGGAAACTCGTTCATGGGCTTCAAATGCGGCATCGTCGGCTTGCCGAATGTCGGAAAATCGACGCTCTTCAATGCGCTGACGCAGACCGCGGCGGCTCAGGCGGCTAATTACCCGTTCTGCACGATCGAGCCGAATGTGGGCGAGGTCGCGGTCCCCGACCCGCGGCTCGCCGCGCTTGCCACGATCGCGGGGTCGGCGGAAATCATTCCAACGCGCCTCACCTTCGTCGATATCGCAGGCCTCGTGCGCGGCGCCTCGAAGGGGGAAGGCCTCGGCAATCAGTTCCTCGCCAATATCCGCGAGGTCGATGCCATCGCTCATGTGGTGCGCTGTTTCGAGGATGGTGACGTGACCCATGTCGAGGGCCGCATCGATCCGATCGCCGATATCGAGACGATCGAGACCGAATTGATGCTCGCCGACCTCGAATCCCTCGAGAAGCGCGTCACCCCTCTCGAGAAGCGGATACGCGGCGCGGACAAGGAGGCGAAAGAGACGCTCGACCTCGTCGAGCGCGCCCTCGCCCTTCTGCGCGAGGGCCAGCCGGCGCGGCTCGTCGAACGCAAATCCGAGGAGGAGAGGGCGTTTCGCATGCTCGGCCTCCTCACCTCGAAACCCGTGCTTTACGTCTGCAATGTCGAGGAAAACGCCGCCGACAAAGGCAATGCCTATTCGGCACTCGTCCTCGAGCGCGCGGCGCAGGAGGGCGCCAAGGCGGTCGTCGTCTCCGCCAAGATCGAGAGCGAGATCGCGCTTTTGCCCCCCGAGGAACAGGCCGATTATCTCGCGGCCGTCGGACTCACCGAGCCCGGCCTCAACCGCGTGATCCGCGCCGGCTACGAGCTTCTCGGCCTCGTGACCTTCTTCACCGCAGGGCCGAAGGAGGCACGTGCCTGGACGGTGACCGAAGGCGCGAAGGCGCCGCAGGCCGCCGGCGTCATCCACAGCGATTTCGAGAAGGGCTTCATCCGGGCCGAAACCATTCCCTTTGCGGATTACGTCGCGCTGAAGGGAGAGGCCGGAGCGCGCGACGCGGGAAAGCTTCGCCTCGAAGGCAAGGATTATGTGGTCGCCGATGGGGATGTTCTGCATTTCAGATTTGCGAATTGACGCCTGACGCAACAACGCAGCTCCGTTACGGTCGAGCCATGCCCAAAATCTTCTTCGAGGACTTCGAGGTCGGCGCGAGCGGCGAGTGCGGGCCGAGAACGGTCACGCGCGACGAGATCATCGCCTTCGCCCGCGAATTCGATCCGCAGCCCTTCCATCTCGACGAGGAGGCGGCCAAGGGCACATTCGTCGGCGAGCTGATCGCGTCGGGTTGGCACACCTGCGCGCTCATCATGCGCATCATGTTCGACGGGCTCATCCGCAATACCTCCTCGATGGGCGCACCCGGCATGGATGAGGTGAAATGGCAAAAGCCCGTGCGCCCCGGCGACACGCTCACCGTGCGCTGGAGCGTCATCGACAAGCGTTCTTCCCGCTCGCGCCCGGAAATGGGGCTCGTGAAGATCGGCCTCCTTCTTCTCAACCAGCATGGCGAGATCGCTTGCGAGCAGCTCTTCTGGATGATGGCGGGGCGGCGCGACATTGCTCCGCCGCTCGAGTCGGGCTCGAACGGCGCGGGCATGGCAGCGTCCGAGCGCAAGGCGGGCGCCGCTTCGCGGGAGCCCGAGGGCAGCTTGGCAGAACCGGCGTCGGTCGCCCGAAAGCTCTCCCCGACGCTCCCCTATTTCGACGATCTCGCGGTAGGAGAAACGAACGAAATCGGCTCCTACCATTTCACCGCCGAAAACATCATCCGCTTCGCGAAATCCTTCGATCCTCAGCCTTTCCATGTGGATCCGGAAGCCGCGGCGAAGAGCCATTTCGGCGGGCTTTGCGCCTCGGGCTGGCATACGGGCGCAGCTTGCATGCGCCAGCTGATCGAAAGGCGCATGGCGCTTCGCGACGCCATGCTCGCGCAGGGCCTCACGCCTCCGGCCATGGGCTCTTCCCCCGGCTTCACGGATCTCGTGTGGCACAAGCCGGTCTATGCGGGAGACACGGTTAGTTTCGCGAGCACGCTCGTCTCGAAGCGGCCGAGCGCGTCGCGGCCGCGCTGGGGACTCATCTTCTCACGCAACATGGGTACCAACCAGAAGGGCGAGCTCGTCTACTCCTTCATCGGATCGGTGTTCATCGAGCGGCGCCCGTCATGACGCAATCAGCCTCCGACCCGGCGGCCGATGCGGCGCCGGCGCTTGACCTCGAACCGCCCAGGCGAAATGGTCACGTCATGAAGAGGTGTGGCGGCATTCTTCCTGGACATGAGATCGAGGCACTCGTCGCAAAAGGCGCGATCGCGGCCGAGCGTCCGCTTCTCGACGGGCAGATTCAGCCCGCGAGCCTCGATCTGCGGCTCGGCGCGCGCGCCTGGCGCGTGCGCGCGAGCTTCCTGCCCGGACCGCATCGCAAGGTCTCGGATTGCCTCGTGAAGCTCAATGCGCATGAGATCGACCTCGACAACGAGCAAGGCGCGGTGCTCGAAAGAAATTGCGTCTACATCGCCGAGGTCGAGGAGAGCCTCGCGCTTTCCGCCTCCTTGTCGGCGGCGGCCAATCCCAAGAGCTCGACGGGTCGGCTCGATGTCTTCACGCGCGTCATCACCGATCGCGCGGACCGTTTCGACATCATCAAGCCCGGCTATGCCGGAAGGCTCTATGCGGAAGTTTCGCCGCGCACCTTTACGGTGCTGGCGCGGCGCGGCTCAAGGCTCGCCCAGCTTCGCTTGCGCACCGGCGAGGCGAGGCTCGACGACGATGAGCTTGCAAAATTGCACGAGCGCGAAACGCTGGTCGCGGGGCTCAACCCTTCCTTTGCCTCGGGCATCGCGGTGAGCGTCGATCTCGCGGGGACCAACGCCTCGACCGTGATCGGCTATCGGGCCAAGAGCCACGCAGGGCTCATCGATGTCGATCGCGCCGACACCTACGACGTCGGCGAGTTCTGGGAGCCTCTCACCGCGCCCGACCGGACGCTCATCCTCGATCCCGACCAGTTCTACATCCTCGCCTCGCGCGAAGCGGTGCATGTGCCACCCGATTACGCGGCCGAGATGATGCCCTTCGACCCTTTGGTCGGCGACTTCCGCGTGCATTACGCGGGCTTCTTCGACCCCGGCTTCGGCCATGCGGCGGCCGGCGGCCATGGCAGCCGTGCCGTGCTCGAGGTGCGCTCGCGCGACGTGCCCTTCATCCTCGAGGACGGCCAAACCGTGGCGCGGCTCGTTTATGAGCGCCTCTCCGAGCGGCCGAAGGCACTTTACGGGAGCGACCTCGGCTCACATTACCAGGCGCAAGGGCTGAAGCTCTCGAAGCATTTCCGGGCTCTCTGAGCGAGGCTCTTCATCACCTCGTCGAAGGCGTGGCTACGCGGGCCAAGCCCGCGCATGACGTGACTGCGCCTCACCCGTCAACCGCCTCAGTCTTGACGATCTCGATGCCGAAGCCCGAGAGGCCGACATAGGTCAACTCATGGGACGACAAGAGCCGGATCGAGGAGACGCCGAGATCGCGCAGGATTTGCGCGCCGAGGCCGATCTCGCGCCATTGGCGCGTGCGCTCGGCCTCCGAGCCTGAGCGCTCGCCATCCGGCAGCTTGGCGACAGGCACGCCCGAGGTGCCGTCGCGCAGATAGATGAGCACGCCGCGCCCGGCCTCCTTGAAGCGCGCGAGCGACGCATTGATGGCTTTCCCGCCGCCGAAAACGTCCTGAAGGATATGGGCGCGATGGAGCCTCGTCAGCACGTCGCGCCCGTCACCGAGGTCGCCATGCACGAAGGCGAAGTGGTTCACCGCATCGAAAGGGGTAACGAAGGCGTGGCCTTGGAGCGAGCCGATCGCGGTCTCGACCGCAAAGGAGGCGACACGCTCGACGAGCTTCTCGCGCGATTGGCGGTAAGCGATGAGATCCGCAACGGTGAGGAGCTTGAGCCTGTGGCGTTTGGCGAACTCCGCCACTTGCCGGCCCTTCATCACCGTGCCGTCGTCGTTCACGAGCTCGGCGAGCACGCCGACCGGAGGCAGGCCCGCGAGGCGGCAAAGATCGACGCAAGCTTCGGTATGCCCCGAGCGCATGAGCACGCCCCCGTCACGCGCGATCAACGGAAACACATGGCCCGGACGCACGAAATCCGACGCGCCCATATTGCCGTTGGCGAGCGCGCGCACGGTGTTCGTCCGCTCCTCGGCCGAGATCCCGGTGGTGAGTCCCCAGCGCACATCGACGGAGACGGTGAAGGCGGTGCCGAGTGGGGCATCATTCGTCGACACCATCGGATCGAGGCGCAAGCGGCGCGCCTCTTCGGCCGGCAAGGGCGCGCAGACGATGCCGGAGGTGTGACGCACGACGAAGGCCATCGCCTGCGGCGTCGCCAAGGATGCGGCGATGAAGAGATCGCCCTCCCCTTCCCGATCCTCGTCGTCCGAGACGACGACGATCTCGCCGGCCTTGAAGGCCGCGATTGCCGAAGACACGCTGTCAGCCACGGCATTATCCTTCCCGTTCAGCCCATTTCCGGGCGCAAGTCCGAGGAAATCATTCGGTGTGACGGCACCTTTTGTCTCCTTGAAGATCAGCGTCGCCGTTTCCCGCGAGATCCAGGGGCGGTCCTGATTGCAGAATTGCGTCACGGCGCCAGCCGAGACACCGATCGCGCGCGCGAAATCCGCGCGCGAGACCCCTTTCGCCTTGAGCCATGCGGTGAGTTTCATGGGAGAAGGTTATAAGCGCGCCGAGTTCAATGCAACTAAATCAGTGCCTTCGAGATTAACAGCAAATTTAATGAAACTGAATTGCCGGCGTCAGCCCCGCCCGGGCACCTGCGACTTAACCGCGACTTGGGATCAGCGCGGAAAAGGCCAGCGTGGCGGATCGCCGACCTGGGCGCGCTGGCGCAAATAATGGTCCGCGATCACGCAAGCGAGCATGGCTTCCCCGACCGGCACCGCGCGAATGCCGACACAAGGGTCGTGACGACCCTTGGTGGCGATCTCGCGCTCGGCGCCGAAACGATCGACCGTGCGGCGGGGAGAAAGGATGGACGAAGTCGGCTTCACGGCAAAGCGCGCGACGATCCGCTGTCCGGTCGAGATGCCGCCGAGGATGCCGCCCGCGTGATTGGAGAGAAAGGTGATGCCATCATTGCCCGCACGCATCTCATCGGCGTTTTCCTCACCCGACAAGCTCGCGGCCGCAAAGCCTTCCCCGATCTCGACCCCCTTCACCGCGTTGATGCTCATCAGAGCTGCCGCGATGTCGGCGTCGAGCTTACCATAGACCGGCGCACCGAGCCCCGCCGGCACGCCGTCGGCCACCACCTCGATCACCGCGCCGAGCGACGAGCCGCGCTTTCGCACCGCGTCGAGCTCTTCGGCGAAACGCGCCGCGGCCTCGGCGTCAGGGGTGAAGAAGGCGTTGCGCTCGACCTCATCCCAATCCCAATGGGCGCGATCGACGCGCGACGCCCCCATCTGCACGAGCGCGCCGCGAACCGTCATGCCGGGCAGGACCTTGCGCGCGATGGCGCCGGCCGCGACCCGCATCGCGGTCTCGCGCGCCGACGAACGCCCGCCGCCGCGATAATCGCGAAAGCCGTATTTCAGATCATAGGAGACGTCGGCGTGGCCGGGACGATAGGCGTCTCTGATCTCATCATAGTCCTTCGAGCGCTTGTCCTCATTCTCGATGAGAAGGCCGATCGGCGTGCCCGTGGTCACTTGGGCCTTCATACGATCGTCGGCGAAGACGCCTGAAAGGATCTTCACGCGGTCCGGCTCGCGCCTTTGCGTGGTGAAGCGTGACTGGCCCGGCCGACGCCGGTCGAGATCGCGTTGAATATCGGCTTCGGAAAGCGGAATGCCGGGCGGGCAGCCATCGACGACGCAGCCGATCGAAACCCCATGGCTCTCGCCGAAGGTGGTGACGCGGAAGAGACGGCCGAAGCTGTTATGCGACATCGAAGGCGCCTCGGCTATGCGAGCGAGTAGCGACCCGCCCCCGATCCCATTATCGGCGGAAGTGAAATCGACCGGCTGAGAAGGTGATTGCTTCGAGGAAGGCGAAAGTCAACCGGGCGTGAGATCATCGCCGGTCTCTTGACCCGCCCTGACTTTGCGAGGCATCGAAGCGCCATGCGGCTTCGCAGCGACATCTGGGTTTCGGCATATCTGCGCCGTTGCGCCGTCGAGGGCGTCACGGCCGTGCTGCGCCGCAGAGGCGCGGCGGAAGCCGGCGCCATCTTCGTCAAGGTGGACAGGCTCGACCACTCCGCCACGCTTTACGGACCGGCTCCGCCCACCGAGGAGCTCCCCCAAGGCGTCGATCGCCTGTTCACGAGATTGCACGCGCCCTTGACGGTGACGCCGGCCGAGATCGAGGCCCGGCTCGCCAAGGAGCGCCGCTTCGATCCCGACATCTGGGTCGTCGAGGTCGAGGATCGGGAGGGCCGCTCGTTCCTCGATCTCGGCAACTCATGAGGGTCGGGATGCGCCTGACCTTTCGGTCGTAAGAGAAAGCGCTTCCTCGCACAAAGCTCGAATCGATTTCGATACAGCGAACGGAAAGCTGCCTCAGCGACCACGCTCGCGCCGCTTGAACGCCCCCACGAGAACGGGCTCCGCTCCCGGCAAAGCCGCCTCGCGCGCCAGGCGCTGCGCCGCCAGATGGCGCGGCGGGCGCGGCCTGATCTGCGCGAAGGCCTCGACGATCATGGCGGCGGCCGCTCCGCTCGTCTCGCGCGCCAGGCGCTCGAGCGAAAAAATGCGCTCGACCGAACGCGAGATATGGAGGCCGCGCCGCAAGAGCAACGTCACGATCGGTTCCGGCCGCGCCCCGCAAGCCCGCAAGGCAAGGACGAGCGCCTCTCCGGTCGGATCGTCGACGATTCCGCGTGCATCGTCGAAGCCGAGGCTGAGCCACCCCGCGAGCGCCTCGGCGAGCTTCTCCTTCCCTTGCCCCACGAGAGCGAGGACGGCCTCGTCGTGATCTCGTCGCGCGAAGGGGCTCGGGCGTCCCCTCGTCAAGAAGCCGCGGCGTGCGGCCTCGGCCGCGATCGCGGCACGCTCCTGCGGCTCGGCCTCGAGGAAAAGCGCGCAGCGTTCGCGAAAAGCGAGGCTGGACCGGGCGAGCATGAGCTTCGCGAGCTCGACGTTGCCGCGCGCCCTGGCGCAGAGAAGCGACAAGACATCGGCCGGCAGATCGCGCCTTGGCTTTTGCGCAAGCGCAAGATCGGTCGGGACTTCGTCGCGATAGACGAGGATGCGCGCGGTCGCCTCGGCGATGGCGTGGCGCGATGCGATGGCGGCCGCCACCCGGCCCGAGCCTCGCTCCGCCAGAATGTCGAGCGTGCGCTGATCGAGCCTGGCCGCCTCGCGCAGCACCGCAAAGCTCGCTTCATCCTCACGCGCCAACAGCGCCTCGATCACGCCGCGCGGTGTCTCGGCATGGCGGGCGAGCTTGTCCGCCACCGCCACCGCCGTGCGCGTGTCGACGATGCGGATCAGAGGCTCGACGAGAGCCTCGAATTGAACGAGCTCGTCACGGGTGTGCAATATTCGCCCGACAAAAAGATCGGTGAGCACGCGCGCCAGCACCATGCGCGCATCGATGCCATCCGCCTTGGCGGCAGCAATGAGGGGGCCGATCTCGGGGAAAGCATCAGGCGGCATCGGCGGTGGCGAAACCCTGAGGAGCGTGGTCGGACATGCGCTGAAAATACGTTCGACGCCGTTAGCATCACGTTAACCAAGCTCCCCCAGCATAAAGGCCGGGACGAGTGGAGCGCGGCTGGGCTCATGTTGTGTCCGTCCGCGGTTTGATGGTCAGGATCGACGAGCGCGGCGAGGCGATGACCGGTGACGGGCAAACCTCTCGCGCAAGACGACCGCAAGCAAGTGGGGACCGCATGGGCCACGTCATCTCTCTGTCAGAGGCCGCGCGGGCCGTGCCGTCTCGCCACCGCGAGCCTGTGCCCGAAGGCGGCGCAACGATCAGCCTCTTCCTCGGCGTGCGCTATGAGCGCTGGGGCACGCCGGCCGATGTCCTGAAACGCGGCGACGGCCCGGGCCGCGAGCCCGCGATCACCGAGCCGATCCCGGCGCAAGGCGAGATCACGACGGCCGACGTGGCCTGACATCGGGTTGCCCGAAGCAAGGCGCTGTCGGCGCTCAAAATCGAGCGGCAGGATCGAGCTCGCCCTTCGATTAGGGGCGGATGCGTTCGGATCGAGTGAGAAACCCGGCCGCTTCCCGCGACAATTGAGGTTCAGCTACCTGTCTCGCTTCGGGGTCAGGCGCCCTCGCGCTCACTCGACATGCTGGCAGCTTGCGCGCGCGACGAGCGCCTTCGCCGCCTGGCGCTGGCTCGGGAAGAGCGCGAGCGCCCGGAACACGGCAAAGCCGCGCGTGCGCGACGAGACGGCGCGCACCTCACCGCTCGGGTTATCGGGGTCGTCATCGGCGGCGCGTTCCACCGCCTGGGCCGGCGTCAGCGCCACCACTTCGAGGCGCCCGTTCTCCGCGGCCGAATTCGACAGGGCGAAGAAGGCGCCGCCACCCTCCTGATGAAGCGCGATCGACGAGAAGCCGTCGGCCCCCGCCGGCAGCGAGACCTTGACCGGGCCGGCGGTGAGATCGAAGGAGCACACGGCCGCCGCGATGTCGGGGTCCTCCATGGCATCGAGAAGTGCCTCGTGCCCGTCGAGCGGCACGAGCCGAAGCTCAGGTGCAAGGCGCGACACGCGGGAGAACGCATCCGCATGCGATAAGCTCGGCACGGAAAGCACGCTCACGATGTGCACCGAGATGGCGATGACGATGAGGCAAGCGATCAGCCTTATCGCCCCGGCGAGCCTGCCGATTAGCTGCATGTGAGCCTCGTGATCGCCGGCACCTGCTCGGGCGTCACCGAGACGCCGGTGCCGATCGGCGTGTCGTAAAGCCGCAAGAGCAGCACGAAACCGCCCGCGGGCGCGGGCAGCCAATCCCCCGACATGACTCGCGAGCCGACATTGATGGCAA
Source organism: Beijerinckiaceae bacterium (assembly GCA_035949255.1). Classification (GTDB taxonomy): domain Bacteria; phylum Pseudomonadota; class Alphaproteobacteria; order Rhizobiales; family Beijerinckiaceae; genus GAS188. Next base: position 18,447 of record DASZIL010000034.1, read on the forward strand.
AGCTGCCCTTCGCGTCTCGGCTCAGCTCGGTCGAGGTGAAGGCCTGGCGCTGCGCCGCGTTGGCCACAAGATGGCCCGCCTCATCGAACAAGGTGACACTCCAGAAGCGCGCGGCCGGCGTGGCGCCGGAGACCGAATAGGCACAGCGCCCATCGAGTCTGCGCCCCTGCGAATCATGCCGCGCCGTCAAGGTGAAACCCTCTCCCGAGGCCAGCGGAATGACGCCCGAGCGGGCCCGCTCGGCTTGCGCGTAAGGATCGGCCGACACCAGGCTTTCCGAGACCCGCATCTCCCAGGCGCCGGCGCGAACGAGGTCGCCCGAGACATTGCGGTCGAGCGTAATCTCGGCGCTTCGTAGGCCGATCACCGCTCCGCCGAAGAGCACCACGACGATCGAGAGGATGCGCAGCATGGGCGTCGTCCGGATCAGCGAAGTGCCCGCGTGGCGGCCGCGCTCAACCGGCCGTCCTCGAGCTGCAGGATGCGCACGGGATCGGAAGGCACCTCATGGACAGCGACGGGTTGCGCCAGGAGATTCTCGATGCCGTTGATGACCTCCATCGAGCGCCGCGACAAGGTTTGCGAGCGTGGCGCGGCGACGGCGGTCGCGCGCGCCTGCTCGTCCTTGGCGCGCGCCGCCGGCGTGCCGTCGAGCCTGTCGTCGAATTGCTGGAAGGGCAGCGGCTTCGGGTCGACGCCCTGATGCGCATAGGCCATGATCTCATGCCAGGTCTTGGCTGGCAGCGTGCCGCCGGTCATGCCGTTCGTCGGTTCGTAGTCATCATTGCCCATCCAGATCACGCCGACGAGGTAAGCGCTGTAGCCGTCGAACCACGCGTCGCGGCTCGCATTCGTCGTGCCGGTCTTGCCCGCCAGCATCATGCCCGGAATGATGGCGGCGCGCCCCGTGCCCTCGGCCACCACATGGCGCATCATGCCGACGATATCCGTCTCGACTTGCGTCGAGATCACTTGCGGTCGCGGCGGGCCGTCCTTGTCGAAGGTGTAGATCACCTGACCCTTGGGATTCATGATCTCGAGCGCGGCATGAGGCGGCGCGCGGTGCCCGCCATTGGCGAAGACCGCGTAGACGGAGGCGATCTCGAGCGGATTCACGCCGACGGCGCCGATGGGGAGCGATTGCGTGTCATTGATCTCGGTGGTGATGCCGAGCCGCTTCGCCATCTCGATGATCTTGGCGCGCCCGGCTTTCGGATTGCCGTCCCCGAGCGCGATCGAAAGCCGCACGGGCACGCTGTTGAGCGAATGCGTGATCGCCTGAGTCAGCGTCACCCGCCCCATGTATTTGCCGCCGAAATTCGCCGGGCACCAATTGACGATGCAAATCGGCGCATCGACGATCATCGTATCCGGGTGGAATTTGCCGCTGGCGAGCGCGGTCGTGTAGACAATCGGCTTGAATGACGATCCGGGCTGCCTGAGCGAATCGGTCGCCCGGTTGAATTGGCTGTCGCCATAATCGCGCCCGCCGACCATGACGCGAACGGCTCCGTCGGGCTCCATGATCACCATGGCGGCCTGCTCGACGTTCCAATGGTCGCCCTCGTCGCGCAGCGCCGCCTCGATCGAGCTCTCGGCCTTGCGCTGCAGATCGGCGTCGAAGGAGGTGCGCACGATGACGGAGCGCTCCCCGCCGAGCTTGCCGGCATCGGCGAGCTTGCGCACTTCGTCGTAAGCGTAATCGAGATAATAATCGGGGCTGTAATCGCGTCCGCGATCGAGGGGGGTTGCCGGATTCTGGCGGGCCGCCAGCACTTGGCCTTCGGTCATGAAACCGGCGTCGACCATGTTCGACAAGACATCGTTTGCGCGCGCGCGCGCCGCCGGCAAATTGACGTAGGGACCGTATTTGGTGGGCGCCTTGAAGAGGCCCGCGAGCATCGCCGCCTCGGCGAGCGAAATATCCTTCACCGACTTGCCGAAATAATATTCGGAAGCCGCCGCGACCCCGAAGGTGCCCCCGCCCATATAGGCGCGATCGAGATAAAGCTTGAGGATCTGGGATTTGGTGAGCCGCCTTTCGAGCCAGACCGAGAGGAAGGCTTCCTTCACCTTTCGGTCAAGCGAGCGCTCATTGGTGAGGAAGATGTTCTTGGCGAGCTGCTGGGTGAGCGTCGAGCCGCCTTGCACGACGCCTGAGGCCCGTGCATTGACCGTCAAGGCCCGCAAAAGACCCACGGGATCGATGCCGAAATGATCGTAGAAGCGCCGGTCCTCGGTCGCGAACACGGCCTTCAGGAGATGGTCGGGAAATTCGCTCAACGGTATGGTCGCGTCCTGCTTCAGACCGCGTTTGCCGATCTCGACCCCGTTGCGACCGAGAAAAGTGACGGCGAGGTCCTGGCGCGACAGGAAATCATCGCTGGTGAGGTGAAAGGCCGGCTGGGCGAGCATCAAGAGCCCGACCGAGCCGACGGCGCCGAGCGTCGTCGCCTCGCTCAAAAGCTCGACAAGAAACCTGCGAAACCCCGAGACATGCAGCTTATCCATGCGTAGCGCGAAACGGCGATAGGCATCGGCCAGCCATTCGCCGGCGCCGTAAAGTCCCGAATCGATGAAGGAATCGACCCCAAGCAGCGACCTTCTGATCCTCGCCCAAAGCGAACTCGGGTTTGTCAGCATCGCGTGCTGTCCTGGAGCCGGATGCGTTCAGACCGAGACAGCGACATGCTCTCAATCTCTTGTTTTGACGCCTGATCCTCGGCTCTCGGGCCGCCGCGCGCGAGACGAATATTTAGCAATGCGATCGGGACAAAACCAGGGGAAGCGGCTAATCCTGAGGATATAGGAAAAAAGGACAACCACGAGTTTGGGGTGGTTCGCGCCCCCTTTCTGCCATCAACACCTTTATGCCATCAACTCATGGCCAGAACGCGGCAATGTTTGCAAGGAAAGCCCATGAGCGAAGATTCAACTCCTTTCTGGCGCCGCAAGACGCTCGAGGAGATGTCTCGCGAGGAATGGGAAAGCCTGTGCGATGGCTGCGGCCGCTGCTGCCTCATCAAACTCGAGGACGAGGACGACGGGCGCGTCTACACCACCGATGTCGGCTGCCGCCTGCTCGACAAGTCGAGCTGCCGCTGCGGTGATTACAAGAATCGCAAGCGCAAGGTGCCCGACTGCATCCAATTGTCACCCGATCTGGCCCGTTCCCTGAAATGGCTGCCGCCGACCTGCGCTTATCGCCTCGTGGCGCGCGGCCAGGATCTTCCGTGGTGGCATCCTCTCGTCTCGGGGCGCCCTGAAACGGTCGTCGAGGCGGGCATCTCGGCCGCCGGACGGATAGCGGCGAGCGAGGATGAGGTATCGACCGACGGCCTCTTCTCGCACATCAGGACCTGGCCCATGCGGTGGCCGAGAAAGGCTCGTTCCAAGCGTGAGAAGAGCGAGGCCGGCGAAGAGTAGATCGCAAGCCCCACGGCTTTGCTTTCGTCCAAAATATGGTCTAAATATTGGTCAATGAGGTGATTGCAAATGAAATTGTCGGAACAGATTAAGCCGATCAGCTACCTTAAGGCGCACGCGCCCGAGATGATTCGTGGTCTGGCCGAGCGACAAGATCCCATCGTCATCACGGTGCATGGTGAGGCTAAGGCGGTTCTTCAGGATGTGGCGCGCTACGAAGAAACGCAGGAGACGCTCGCGCTCCTCAAGATTCTCGCTCTCGGGAATCGGCAGGTCGCGGAGGGTAAAGTGAAACCCGCATCTGAAGCCATGAAGCGAATACGCGCACGCCTCAAAGGCTGATTGTGCGAGATGCGCTATCGCGTGACGCTGATCGATGATGCGGAGAAGGATATAGAGGATATCTACCACTATATTGCTCAACGTGATTCGGTTAAAAGCGCCGATCGAATTCTCGAAGGGTTGGAGCAATGTTGGGCTCGCCTGACCGACATGCCCGAGCGCGGCAACCTGCCTAGGGAATTGCTGAATCTCGGCGTCACCGAATATCGCGAAACTCATTACAAGCCATATAGGATTATCTACCGGATAATTGGTTGGGATGTTGTCGTTTACTGCGTCGTCGACGGCCGACGTGATATGCAAAGCTTTCTCGAACGCCGAAATCTGCGATGAAGGCGCCCGGACGCAAGTAAGTTTTCCGACAGCTACTTGCCTTCGAGCATTTCCGCGATCTCTTCCGCCGCGGCCTCGGGAAGGAGACGCGCCTCGCGGACCTCCTGTTCGAGCGCACCAAGGCGCGCGCGGATCGCCGGATCGTTACGCAGCCGCGCGGTGGCGCGTTCCTCGATCAAGGCATGCATCCATTTCACGTCCTGGGCCCGGCGGCGCGCTTTTCCTCCACCCGTCGTCTCGGCGAGGCGATGATACGCGAGGATGGTGTCCCACAACCGGTCGAGTCCGCGATTGGCCATGCCGGAGACCGTGAGGACGGGCACCTTCCAAGGCCGTGAGGCAGACCCGAGGATGTGGAGCGCGGCCTGGTAGTCCTTCGCTGCCGCCTCGGCCCGCGCCGCGCCTTCCCCGTCGGCCTTGTTCACCGCGACGATATCGGCGAGCTCGAGCACGCCTTTCTTCAACCCCTGCAGCTCGTCTCCGGCCCCGCCGAGCAAGAGGACGACGAAGACATCGGTGAGATCGGCGACGGCAGCCTCGGACTGGCCGACGCCAACCGTCTCGACGAGGATCACATCGAAACCCGCCGCCTCGCACAACAGGATCGCCTCGCGCGTGCGGGCGGCAACGCCGCCGAGCGTACCGGAAGCGGGTGAGGGGCGGACGAACGCGTTGCGGTCGACCGCAAGGCGCGCCATGCGCGTCTTGTCGCCGAGGATCGAGCCGCCGCTTACTGCGGAAGAAGGGTCGACCGCGAGCACGGCGACGCGATGGCCGAGGGAAGTGAGGTTCGAGCCGAACTGATCGATGAGAGTCGATTTTCCAACGCCCGGCACGCCGGTGAGGCCGACACGGATCGCCTTTCCGGTGTTCGGCATGAGCTCCAAGATGAGGGCGCGCGCCTCGGCGCGGTGATCGGGGCGCGTCGATTCGATGAGCGTGATGGCGCGGGCGAGCGCCGCGCGCTCGCCTTGCAAGACGCGTCTTGCGAGTTCCGCCGTCTCGTTGGAAGGCTTGGCCATGCGCCGATTAGACGGCAACCGCCAAGCTTGGCAACCCGCCTCAAGGTTGACGGACTCCCGAGAGAATTCGCGCCCGCCGTTTGCACCGCCCTCAAGAGCTTCCGCGGTTGAGCTTTCGGCGTGGCGAATGTTGCAAAAAGGGCGTAAGCTTCATCTGTCGACCGGGCATCGATCCGTGACGCGAACGTTTCATTGCGTCATGGCCGGGCTCGACCCGGTCATGCGAACAATGGTCCGAAGGTCTCGATCGAATTCCCGACCCGGCGGCGAAGTCCGAGAATGCGATTCATGAGCGCTACGCCCGATTTCACCACGGTCTCATTTGATGTTCCCATTGGCGCTGGAACGCATGCGCCTTCGCCGACCGCGTCCATAGGGAGAACGTTGGCTCGTGCCGAAGAGTCCTGGCTGACGGCCGAAGGCATCGCGGTGAAGCCCCGCTACGGCGCCGCCGACCGTGAGGGCCTCGATTTTGTCGCAAGCGTCCCCGGCGCGCGGCCCTATCCGCGTGGCCCCTACCCCACGATGTATGTGACGCAACCGTGGACGATCCGGCAATATGCCGGCTTCTCCACGGCCGAGGATTCGAACGCCTTCTACCGGCGCAACCTCGCTGCCGGCCAGAAAGGGCTTTCCGTCGCTTTCGATCTCGCCACCCATCGCGGCTATGACTCCGACCATCCGCGCGTCGCGGGCGATGTCGGCATGGCGGGCGTCGCGATCGATTCCATCTACGACATGCGCAGCTTGTTCTCCGGGATTCCGCTCGGCGAGATGAGCGTGTCGATGACGATGAGCGGCGCGGTCCTTCCGGTGCTCGCCCTCTATATCGTCGCCGGTGAGGAGCAGGGGGTGAAGCCGGCGCGGCTCTCGGGCACCATCCAGAACGACATCCTCAAAGAATTCATGGTGCGCAACACCTACATCTATCCGCCCGCGCCATCGATGCGGATCATCTCCGACATCTTCGCCTTCACTTCGAGCCATATGCCGAAGTTCAACTCGATCTCGATTTCCGGCTACCACATGCAAGAGGCCGGCGCCTCGGCCGACCTCGAGCTCGCCTATACGCTTGCGGACGGGCTCGATTATGTGCGCGCCGGCGTCGCGGCGGGGCTCGACATCGACAGCTTCGCGCCGCGCCTTTCCTTCTTTTTCGGGATCGGCACGAATTTCTTCATGGAAGTCGCGAAACTACGTGCCGCGCGCCTGTTGTGGACCGAGCTCATGGGCGGCCTTCATCCGAAGGCCGAGAAATCGCTCATGCTACGGGCCCATTGCCAGACCTCGGGCTGGTCGCTCACCGCCCAGGACGTCTTCAACAATGTGGCGCGCACCATGATCGAGGCGATGGCGGCGACGCAAGGCGGCACGCAATCGCTGCACACCAACGCTCTCGACGAAGCGCTCGCTCTACCGACAGACTTTTCCGCCCGCATCGCGCGCAACACCCAGATCCTACTGCAGCAGGAGAGCGGCACGACGCGCATCATCGACCCTTGGGGAGGCAGCTTCTTCCTCGAACGTCTTACAGCGGATCTCGCCGCAAAGGCGCGCGCCCATATCGGCGAGGTCGAGCAGCTCGGCGGCATGACGAAGGCGATCGAGCAAGGCTTGCCCAAGATGCGCATCGAGGAGGCCGCGGCGAAAACGCAGGCGCGCATCGATTCCGGCACGCAGAAGATCATCGGCGTGAATGACTTCAAGCCCACTGAGGAGGCGGCGATCGACATTCTCAAGGTCGATAATTCCGCCGTTCGCGCCCAGCAACTCGAGAAACTCGCAAGGCTCAAGGCCGAGCGCGATCCACGAGCGGTGGAGACGGCGCTTACCGAGCTCACCGCTGCGGGGAAATCGGGGAAGGGCAACCTCCTTGAGCTTTCGGTGAGGGCGGCGCGCGCCAAGGCGACCGTGGGCGAGATTTCACTTGCGCTGGAAAAGGCCTTCGGGCGCCACCGCGCCGAGACGAGGGCGATCTCCGGCGTCTACAAACGGGAGGTCGGGATGGAGAACGCATCGGTGAGGCGCGTCCTCGATCTGACCGTGGCCTTCGCCCGGCGCGACGGGCGAAGGCCGCGCATCCTGGTCGCGAAGATGGGGCAGGATGGCCATGACCGTGGCCAAAAGGTGATCGCTTCCGCTTTCGCCGATCTCGGCTTCGACGTCGATATCGGCCCGCTCTTCGCGACGCCGCAAGAGGCGGCGCGCCAGGCGGTCGAGAACGATGTACACATCATCGGCGTGTCGACGCTCGCGGCGGGGCATCTGACCCTCGTGCCCGAGCTCAAAGAGGCGCTTGCGGCGGAAGGGCGTCCCGACATCATGATCGTGGTCGGCGGCGTGGTGCCGCCGCAGGATTTCGAAGCGCTGCGCGCCGCGGGCGCGAGCGCGATCTTCCCGCCGGGCACCGTGATCGCCGAGGCCGCCGAGAAGCTCATGCACGAGCTCAACCGGCGGCTCGGTTATTCAGGAGCGAGAGCGGCGGCGGAGTGACGTGGCGCAGGGAGGAGTGAGGGCTGCTTCCCCGTGGCGTCGACATAAGCGAGCGGCCGACGGCTTCAGGGCTTCCGCAGGAGCCTCATTCCGCCGCCTCGGCGAGTTCTGGGTAATCGATATACCCCTCTTGCCCCGGCCCGTAGAAGGTCTCCGCGTTCCAGGCATTCAGCGGCGCGCCGAGCCTGAAGCGGCGCGGCAGCTCGGGATTGGCGATGAACAATTTGCCATAGGCCACCGCGTCGGCTTCGCCCGCGGCGATCGCGTTCTCGCCCGTCTCCTTCGTGAATCCTTCATTCACGATGTAGGGGCCGCCGAACTCGCGTTTGATGAGGGGGCCGAGCCGGGGCTCGGCGAGCGATTCCCGCGCGCAGATGAAGGCGATGCGCCGCTTCTTGAGCTCTCGGGCCACATGGCCGAAGGTCGCCGCCGGGTCGCTGTCGCCCATGCCGTTCGAGTCGCGACGGGGCGCGAGATGCATGCCGACACGCCCGGCGCCGAAGACGCCTATCGCCGCATCGGTGACCTCGAGCATCAGGCGTGCCCGGTTTTCGATCGAGCCGCCATAGGCATCGGTGCGCCGGTTCGAGCCGTCCTGCAAGAACTGGTCGAGAAGATAGCCGTTCGCGCCATGGATCTCGACGCCGTCAAAGCCCGCGGCCTTGGCGTTCTCGGCCCCCTTGCGAAAGGCTTCGACGACGCCCGCGATCTCCTCGATGGCGAGCGCGCGCGGCGTGACGAAGGGCTTTTGCGGCCGGATCTGACTGACGTGACCCTTTGCCGCGATCGCGCTTGGCGCGACCGGCAAGGCCCCGTTGAGATAAATCGGATCGGAGATGCGCCCGACATGCCAGAGCTGCAGAACCATGCGGCCACCCGCCCGATGCACGCCCTCCGTGACCGCCTTCCAGCCCGCCACCTGTTCCTGGGACCAGATGCCCGGCGTTCGCGGATAGCCGACGCCCATCGGCGTCACCGACGTCGCCTCCGAGAGAATAAGCCCGGCCGAGGCGCGTTGCGAATAATAATCGCGCATCATCGCGTTCGGCACACGCCCCTCCCCGCTCGCGCGGCAGCGCGTCAAGGGCGCCATGAGGATGCGGTTAGGAAGCCGCAGATCGCCGAGGGCAATGGGGTCGAAGAGCATGGCCATGTCTTTGGGATCCGCGTTGAGGAAGGGAAGCGAAGGTGGTAAGATGTTCTATGTTCGATGAACATCGAATATAAGGGAAGGCCCTCGATGAGGCAATACCGCCATCCCGTCCGCGACGAGATCACGCTCCCCAAGGTGCTCGCTGCGCTGAGCGACCCCGTGCGCCTCTCCATCGTCGAAGCGCTCGCTAAAGGTGGTGAGCGCGGCTGGAGCGGCTTTGACGCTTGCGTCGCGAACTCGACGCTCAGCCACCACATGAAGGTGTTGCGCCTCGCGGGCGTGATCTCGAACCGTGGCGATGGGACGCGCTGCTTCGTTTCCTTGCGGCCCGAGCTCGAAGAGGCGTTTCCGGGATTGCTCCATTCGATCCTGAAGTTTTCCGCCAGCTCGGGGAACGAAAGGCCTAATCGCGCGAACCTTTCGAAGGCGCGAACCACCGTCGCGACACGATCCTCGCGCGGAAAGGCGAAAGCCACCGGCTTGCCGCGCACGTCTTCCCGAGATAAGCAGGCTTCATGAGCCAGAAAGATCAAGGCGTCATGTGGCGTTGGTCGCGCAAAGCGGCCGGCCATCCCGATTCAAGCCGATAACGTCAAAGCAAAACGGGAATGGCCGCCTGGAGGATGCTCCGGCGGTTCAAGTGAAATCGCGATCGACCGGCTCCTTCAGGCACAACCAGGCCGAGAAGGAAGAAGGTCATGATTGCAGCATCAGGCGAAATCTCCTTCACCACGCAAGGCGGCGTGAAGGTGCGGCGCGCCGCCGAGGACGCAGGTGACGGGGCCCTGGCCATTCTCGCCTGCCGCGAGGCGCTCGACACGCGACCCGGCGCGGTGTTCTCCTCGAACTACGAATATCCAGGCCGCTACACGCGCTGGGATGTCGGCTTCATCGACCCGCCCTTGAGCCTCACGGCACGTGGCCGCGAGGTCGAGATCGCGGCCCTCAACGAGCGCGGCGCCGTCTTGTTGGCGGGCATCGGCGAGGCGATGGCGGCGAAGGATTGGCTCGCCCGTCTCACGCGAAGCGAAGAGACGCTCACCCTTGAAGTGCGCGAACCGATGGCGCGCTTCACCGAGGAGGAACGTATCCACCAGCCGACCGCCTTTTCCGCGGTGCGGGCGCTCGTCGCGCTGTTCGGCAATGGCGAATGCGCGCATCTTGGCCTCTACGGCGCATTCGGCTATGACCTCGCCTTCCAATTCGACGCCATCAAGAAACGCCTCGCCCGCCGCGATGGGCAGCGCGACATCGTGCTCTTCCTTCCCGATGAGATCGTCGTCGTCGACCATTACGCCGCCAAGGCGACCCGCTTCTTCTACGAATTCGAGATCGCGGGCCGTTCGACCTTGGGCATTGCGCGCGGTGGCAAGGCCGAGCCCTTCCGCTTCGCGAAAGACGCCCCGCCCGCTTGCGATCACGCGCCTGGCGAATATGCCGGCATCGTGCGCGAGGCGCTGACGCGTTTCCAGCGCGGCGATCTCTTCGAGGTGGTGCCGGGCCAAAGCTTCTTCGAGCGCTGCGCCGCGCCACCATCCGCCATCTCGGTCGCCTTGGCGCGCATCAATCCCGCTCCCTATGGCTTCATGATCAATCTCGGCGAAGCCGAATATCTCGTCGGCGCCTCGCCCGAAATGTTCGTGCGCGTCACCGGCGGCCGGCGCATCGAGACCTGCCCGATCTCGGGCACCATCAGCCGTGGCGCCGACGCCATCGCGGATGCCGAGCAGGTGCGCAAGCTCCTCAATTCGGCGAAGGACGAAGCCGAGCTCACCATGTGCTCGGATGTCGATCGCAACGACAAATCCCGCGTCTGCGAGCCGGGCTCGGTGCGCATGATCGGCCGGCGTCAGATCGAGATGTATTCGCGCCTCATCCACACGGTCGATCATATCGAGGGCCGCCTGCTGGAGGGCCTCGACGCGCTCGACGGCTTCCTGTCGCACGCCTGGGCGGTCACGGTGACAGGTGCCCCTAAGCGCTGGGCCATGCAATTCATCGAGGATCACGAACGCTCAGCCCGCGCCTGGTATGGCGGAGCGGTCGGCATGGTGCATTTCAACGGCGATCTGAACACCGGGCTCACCTTGCGCACCATCCGCATCAAGGACGGTATCGCCGAAGTCAGGGCAGGCGCCACCTTGCTTGCGGATTCAGACCCCGAGGAAGAGGAGCGCGAGACGCGCCTCAAGGCCTCCGCGATGCTGGCCGCGATCCGTGAAGCGGGCGCTGGCGCGCAATCGGCGCCGGCCGTGCCGATCGCTGCTCGACGCGAGCCGCTCGATCTTCTGCTGATCGATCATGACGACAGCTTCGTTCACACGCTCGCGGGTTATTTCCGCCAATGCGGCGCGCGGGTGACGACCTTGCGCGCCCCGGTTCCGGAAGGGTTCCTCGACGAATATCCGGCCGATCTCGTGGTGCTCTCGCCGGGCCCCGCCCGCCCATGCGACTTCAACATGAAGGCCGCGATCGAGGCCGTCCGCGCGCGCGACATCCCGCTTTTCGGCGTCTGCCTCGGCTTGCAAGGCATCGCCGAAGCCTTTGGAGGCATGCTCCAAGAGCTCAGGGTGCCGATGCATGGAAAGCCTTCGCGCATCCATGTCGAGGGCGAAGGAATTTTCGCCGGGGTGCCGCGCGAGATCGCGGTCGGGCGCTATCACTCGCTCGTGGTCGATCCCTCAACCTTGCCGCCATCGCTTGCCGTGACCGGGCGCACCGAGGACGGCGTCGTGATGGCGCTCGAGCACGTGTCCTTGCCGATCGCGGCCGTGCAGTTCCATCCCGAATCGATCATGACGCTCGGCGCCGAGGCCGGGCTCGCGATCATCGAGAACGTCATGCGCATGGCGCTGGCGCATCGCCGTCCTAATTCGGTGACAGCTTACTAATTACCTGTTTACGAAAGAAGGACAATTCGTCTAAATGGAAAATTAGTAAGCTGTCACCGAATTAATCTCACGTAGAAACACCTGTCTTTAGGAGGTGGCAGCTCGTGATCTTCCACGATCCGTCAGGCTGCTTCTCGAGCGTGTAAACGGCCGTCCAAGCCTGGCCTTCGGCGTCCTCGATCGCGAGCGTCTCGATCAAGCCAGCTTCGCTCTCGGTGACGCCGGAGAAGCTGTAGGCCTTTGGCCGATAGACGGGCTGGTAGCCATTGCGGACCATGGACATGAAGCGTTCGGGATTCTGGAAGAGCGTTTGCAGCTCGGGCGAGGCAAAGGCGAAGGCGGCCGCTCCGTCATCGCGTCGAAACGCATCGATTTGCCGTTCGATCACGGCGCGGCTTTCGGCGCGATCGCTTTCCGAAAAGGCGAAGGCCGCGACCGAAAAGAACGTCGCGCATGCAAAGGCAAGGGGCGCCGGCAAGACGCGAAAGATCAATGCATGGACGCGCATGTTCTCCTCCACGAAGAACCCTACCACGGAGCGAGGGCGCGACGAAGTTACGGCGCGCCCGGTGTCCGTCGAGCTTCCATGATGCTCGACGGGTAAAGTTGCCCGCGCATCGCCCTCGAAATCTTCGAGCGAATCCGTCATGATGGGCCCATGAACGACGCGCGAAATTCCTTCGAGCTGTCCATCGTCATTCCCGTCTTCAACGAAGCGGAGAATCTCGGCCCGCTCGTGGCGCGGCTCACGCCGGTGCTGGCGCGCGAAACGGCGGAATGGGAAATCCTCTTCATCGACGACGGCAGCCGCGATGGCGGCCTCGAGGCGATCAAACGGCTTAACGCCACCGAACCGCGTGTGCGGGCGCTCTCGCTGTCGCGCAATTTCGGCAAGGAAGTCGCAATCGCGGCCGGGCTCGACGCCGCGCAGGGAGAGGCCGTGATCGTCATGGATGCTGATCTTCAGCATCCACCTGAAATCATTACTGAATTCGTGAAGCGCTGGCGCGAAGGCAATGCCGTCGTCTATGCACAGCGCCGTGATCGGGCTTACGAAGGGCCGGTGAAGCGGGCCTTCACGCGGCTCTTCTACCGCATCTTCGCGCGGCTCGGCGAGACCCAGCTCCACGAGGAGGCGGGCGACTTCCAGCTCTTCGACCGCAAGGCCGTCGAAGCCTTACGGCTTCTCGGCGAGCGAGCCCGTTTCTCGAAGGGCCTCTATTCCTGGATCGGCTTCAGATCCGTCGGCGTGCCGTTCGAGGTCGGCGAACGGCTGCATGGAAGGAGCCGCTACGATTACCGCAAGCTCCTGCATTTCGCCTGGGACGGCATCACTTCCTTCACCACCGTGCCCTTGCGGGTGTGGACCTATCTCGGCTTCCTGATCTCGCTAGGCGCCGTCATCACCGCGCTCTATTTCGTGCTCGAAGCGCTGCTCGTCGGCGTGAAGACGCCCGGCTTTCCGACCTTGATCGTGGCAGTGACCTTGCTCGCCGGCGTTCAGCTCATGTCGCTCGGCATGATCGGCGAATATGTCGGGCGCATCTTCGCCGAGGTGAAGCGCCGGCCGCTCTACATCATCGCCGAGCGGGTCGGCGTCGAGGTGACCCCGCCCCGCTCGGGCGCGCCACCGACGGTCGCGCCCAGGCATGACGGCTGAGGCATCGCGCCTGCTTGGGGCAAGCCGGATCGGCAGCTGGCCGATGCGACCGCTTTCAATCGGCCAGCTTCTCCTCGATCGCTTCTCTATTTGTTCATCGCCTGGCGAATTGCGCCGACGATCGCCATCAATATGCCGCCGCCGACGCCACCTCCCACGATCTGCCCGATGATGGAGCCGATGTCGAATGAGCCACCGGCTGCCGCCGCACTAAGCGCCGGCACGAGAGCCGTCAGGATCTGCCCGCCGATTCCGCCGCCCACGATGCCTGCGATGGAATTCCCTGCCGTGCCGAGGTCGAGATTCTTCGCCACCGCCCCGACGATATTGCCGCCGACTGCCCCGCTGATGAGCTGGATGATCAATGCGACCCAATTCATGACCAATCCCCCTTGCTTGCCTCGCCGTGACGCCGCAGGCCGTCGCGACCCGCGAATCGTCGTCCGATTTCGTAACAAAATTTACGATTTCTGAACAGGAGAAAGTGGGTCGGCTATGCTTTTCGTGCCTAGGAAGCTTGAACGCACGGCTTGACTTTGCGCCGCGACATGAGCCTTGCCTCTTGTCGAGAGTCTCTTGCCAAAAGCCTCTTGCCAAAAGTCTCTTGCCGAGAGGATGGCTCTCGTCTCAACCCCGGCGCGCCCGTCGGCGCCCCAACCTCAACTCCAGGGAATTCCCATGTCATTGTCGATGCACGAAGCTTCCGCCGCGACCTTCAAGCGCATGCTGCCGGCTCTTTCCTCCGTTCTCGACAAAGCGGAGGCGCATGCGACCTCCCGCAAGATCGACCCGGAAGCGCTTCTTGGCGCACGGCTCTTTCCCGACATGTTTTCGTTCACCCGGCAGGTGCAGCTCACCTGCGATTTTGCCAAGAACTGCTGCGCCAGGCTATCAGGCGTCGAAGCGCCCAAGCATGAAGACAAGGAAAAGAGCTTTGCGGAATTG
>DASZIL010000035.1:0-15731 GCA_035949255.1 Beijerinckiaceae bacterium
GGCGGAGACGAGCTGAAGATAGGGCTCGACCGCCTCGCCATTGAGGTCCTGCCCGAGATATTGGCCGCCGAGCGCCACCACCCATACCACGGCCGTGTGCGAGAGCGCGGCCGAGAGGCCGAGCAAAACCGCCTGAGAGACAGTGCCTCGGATGGCGATGATGAATGCCGCCATCATGGTCTTGGAATGGCCAGGCTCGAGGCCGTGCAGCGCGCCGAGCAGGATCGCTGTCGGCACGAAGAGCCAAGCATGGGACGTGCCCTGCTGGAGAAGATCGGCCAGAGACGGCATCGGAAGCCTTCTTAGAGGTATTTCGACAAGGTCTTGAATTCGCGCAGTGCATGTTCGGCGCTGAGTCCGCCCTCGCCTAGCGCGTCGCCGATGCAATGCTCCATATGGTCGTGAATGAGCGTTTGCTTCGACATGCGGATGATGCTTTCGACGGCCTGAAGCTGCTGGGCGAGCTCCATGCAGGAACGGCCGTCCGCGAACATGGAAAGCACCGAAGCAAGCTGGCCCTGCGCCTGCTTCAAACGCTTGATGATCTCGGGATGGGAGACGTGCTTCATGCGGCATCCCCCTACCCCCTAGGGGGTAGGTAAGTCAAGCCGCCGCCTCGAGAAGCCCTTCAGCTCCAAAAGGCGAGGACAGTGGTGATCACGAGAGCCGCTCCGAGCGAAATATTGATGAGGCGCGAGCTCACCGGATCGCGAAGAAGTCGCGACAGCGAAGCGCCGGCGAGGAGCCAGGCGAGGTGGATGATCACGATCATGAGGCTCAGCAGCACGGCTTTGGCGACGGCGTCGAGGCCATGGCTTTGCGCGAAGATCGTGGTGCCCGCGAAAACGGCGGCGATCGCGAGATAGGCCTTGGGATTCGCGATGGCGAGGAGGAAGCCGCCGGCGAATGGGGGCGCAGCTCCTTGCGCCCTTCGGGCTTCAAGCGGCGGGGCCGTGGCGATCTTATAGGCCAGGAAGAGGATATAGAGGGCCGAAACGGCACCGATGAGGCGCGCGCCGAAGGGGATCGAGACCACGATAGCGACCACACCGAGGGCGACCATCAAGAGCACCGCGATCGTGCCGAGGATGAGGCCGGAGGCGTAAGGAAGCGAGCGCCGCACGCCGAAGGCAGCGCCGACCGCCGTGACGCTGATCGTCGAAGGGCCGGGGCTTCCCATGATGACGGCCGACGCCAGGATCAGCGCTCC
The DNA here is from genome assembly GCA_035949255.1 of Beijerinckiaceae bacterium. Lineage (GTDB taxonomy): Bacteria > Pseudomonadota > Alphaproteobacteria > Rhizobiales > Beijerinckiaceae > GAS188. Next base: position 1,211 of record DASZIL010000035.1, read on the forward strand.
GAGAGGGCGCCAGATTCCGGCTGTGAGTGCGATCTCGCTCTCCATCGGGGCTCCCGTGGATTTTCTTAAGCGAGATCATGCGCGAAAGCGATGAGGCCAGGCTTGAACGATCGTGCGCGCCCCTGACCCGCTTTGGCTTGTGACGGAAGTTGCGGACTTTTTTTACAAGAACGCAAGAACCGGAGAGCGGATTTGCGCGGACCGAGGTCTCCTGCCTTCATGTCCTCCATGCCCGCTGGAGTTTGTTATGTTGGCCGGATCGACCGGATTTGAGGTGCGTGCCCTCTGGCGGTGGCTGTCGGACTTCGCCAAACGATACGCGCGGCGCCAGCGCCTCTATGAGCTGGATGAGGTGTCGATCAGGGATCTCGGACGCGAGCGTGTCCGGGAGGAGTTGATGCGTCCGTTCTGGCGGTCCGGCTTTTCCGATCCACCACGAAACCTTGCCGCGCCTGAGAAATCTTAGAAGAGCCGTCGCCGGGAGTGCTAGAAGGGTTAGGGATGCGGACATTCGTGTGCCCATCACGGGGCGCGCCGCCGATCGTTTCTCAAGTCTCAGGCTGCCTTCCCGTATTTCCCTTCGAGATAACGCAAGTAAGGTCCCGCCTCGAGCGCCCGGCCGGTCGCACGCGTCAGAAGCTCGTCGCGGCTGAAGCGCTTGCCGTGCCGCCAGATGTTCTCCTTGAGCCAAAGGCGAAGCGGCGCCGTGTCGCCTTTCGCGAGACCTGAAGCGACGCCTTCGCCGTCCCGTTTCGCGGTCTCGAAAAGCTGCGCCGCCATCACATTGCCGAGCGTGTAGGTGCAAAACGAGCCCATCGCGCCCGACGCCCAATGCACGTCCTGCAAGCAGCCTTCGCGATCATTGGGAACCGTCACGCCGAGATGGCGCCGCATCGCCTCCCTCCAGGCGCCCGGAATATCGGCGACCTTGATGTCGCCCTTGAGCAAGGCGGCCTCGAGCTCGACGCGCAGCATGACATGGAAGTCGTAAGTGAGCTCGTCCGCCTCGGTGCGGATGAGTCCGGGTTCCACGACGTTGATCGCTCGGTGAAACGCGTCCGCCTCGACGCCGGCGAGGCCGCCAAGCACCTCCTTCATCCGGCCGAAATGCGCCCGCCAGAAATCACGGCTGCGGCCAACGTGATTTTCCTGCAAGCGCGATTGGGATTCATGCGTGCCGAGACTCGCTCCGCCGCCGGCGTGAAGGCCGATGAGATCGGTGGTCAGAGCCGTGCGGCTGAAAGCCGGGCCCACATTCTGCTCGTAAAGCGCGTGACCGGTCTCGTGCATCGCGCCGAAGAGCGAGTTGGCGAAGCTTCGCTCGCCCAAACGCATGGTGATGCGCACATCCTCGCGCGTGAAGGAGATGGCGAAAGGATGCACCGTCTTGTCGAGCCGGCCGTGCTCATAATCATAGCCGAGCACCTCGGTGAGCAAGCGTGCCGCAGCCTTCACCTTCTCCTCCGGGAAAGGCTCGTCGAGAAAGTCGCGCGCCGGGCGCGCACGGCCGAGAGCCGCGTCGAGGATCGGCTTGAGGCCGCGCCTGAGCTCGTTGAGGAGGGCGCCGACCTCGGCGAGCGTGCCGCCGGGCTCGTAGAGGCCGATGAGCACATCGTAAGGATGCGCGCTCCAACCGACCGCGTCGACATAATCGCGCGTCACGGCGACGATCTCGCCGAGCGCGGGCGCAAAGCTCGCGAAGTCGTCATTCGCCCTCGCCTCGATCCAGATCTGGGCGCCGAGGGCGCGCGCTTTCGCCTTGCGCTCGATGAGCTCCGCCGGGATGCGAAGATGCAGCGCGATCGCTTCCTCGACGTTGCGCACGGCGCGCCGCCAGGGATCGTCCGGCGGGAACGCCTCGACCTCGCGGCGCGCGCCATCGAGCGCCTGGCGCGTCTCATCCGTCAGCAAGAGATCGCGCGCGAGGAGCGTGAGCGTCGCGAGCTGGCTCGCCCGCGCCACCGCGGCCCCTTTGGGAAGCATGGTGCGGCTGTCCCACACCAGCACGGAGGCGGCGCAAAGCACGTCGTTGATCTTGCCGATGGCAGCGTTGAGGCGCGAAAGGCTCATGCAAATGCTTCCTGTGGAGGCGGGACCTTCGTCTTGCCCGCACTTGGTGCGGGCATCCACGTCTTTCCTTTACGTCGTCGACATATCACAGGCATGGATGCCCAGGCCAAGCCTGGCCATGACGCACCGCCAATCGATCACATCCTCGTAAGCTCCAGGCGATTTTCAGCCTTCGCGGCCGGTCGACGAGACACCCGCGATGGACACTCTTTCGAATACGCTTTACTCGTTTGAGGCATAGCACGGGCGGCGAGCGCGCCGGCGCCGCTTGCGCAAGCGCGGCAAGCCCCGAAAAAAAACTTGAGCTCGACAACGGGCTTTCGGGATGAAACGAGAGTTGGAGGACACGATGAAACTGACGCGTCGCGGTTTTTCAAGGGTGCTCGCCGCAAGTCTCGCCGCGCCTGCCTTCATCGGACGCGCCGGCGCCCAGGGAGCGACGCTCAAGATCGGCATGTGCGCGCCGGTGACGGGACCCGCCGCCGAGCAGGGCCGCTACGCCCAGACCGGCGCGAAGATCGCGCTCGATGCCGTGAACAAGGCGGGCGGCGTGCTGGGCAAGCAGGTGGAGCTCATCATCGAGGACGACCAGACGACCAATCCGGGCATCGTGCTCGCCTTCTCCAAGCTCGCCGCGCAAGAGGATATCGTGGCTTTCCTCGGCTCGATCCGCTCGACGCAGGTGCACGCCATGGCGCCCGACGTACTCAAGCTCGGCAAGCCGGTGATGATCGGCGGCACCGATCCCGCCCTCACCCATATGGGCAATCAATGGCTGTTTCGCTTCCGGCCGAACGATTCCTACTCGGGCCGCGTGCTCGCCGACTATGGCGTCAACACGCTCGGCAAAAAGAAATGGGCCATCGTGCACTCGACCGACGCCTTCGGCACCGCCGGCGGAAAAGCTCTCGCCGACGCGCTCGGCAAGATCGGCGCGACCGTCGCGCTCGATCAGGGCTACGCCAACCAGAGCCAGGATTTCACGCCGGTCGTGCTCGCCGTGAAACAATCAGGCGCCGATATCCTCGGCTCCTATTTCACCTTCGAGAACGATCTCGGCATCTTCGCGCGCCAGCTTCGACAGCTCGGCGTCAACATCCCTTATGTGGGCTCGCCCTCGATCGTGAACGTCACGGCGCTCAAGCTTGCCGGCCCCGCCCTCTACGGCACTTTCGGCGTCTCCGATTTTGCCGAGGAATCGAGCGAGGCCGCGAAAGCCTTCGGCAAGCTCTACCGGGAGGTCGCCAAGGTTGCGCCCGACGTCCAAGCTTCATGGACCTATGACGCGATGAATATTCTCTCGGCCGCGATCAACAAGGCCGGCAAGACCGATCCTGGAGCGATCCGCGAGGCGATCCTCGCGACCAAGGGATATGACGGCGCCGAGGGCGTCTATAATTTCGACGCCAATGGCGACGGCCTGCACGGTTACAACATCGTCAAGAACGAAAAGGGCAACATCATCTTCGACAAGCACATCGATTTCACCGATTGAGCCCGCCGGGGCTTATCGCGGCGCAATGGACCTCGCTCTTCAGCTCCTCTTCACCGGCATCGGCATCGGCGCGGTCTATGCGCTCGTGGCCCTCGGTTTCGTGCTGATCTTCCGCGCCACGAACGTGGTGAATTTCGCCCAGGGCGAGTTCTCGATGGTCGCGGCCTTCGTCATGGTGGTGCTCGCCGTCGACCTCGGCTGGCCTTATTGGCTTTCCTTCCTCCTCTCGCTTTGCGCCATGGCGCTCGTCGGCGCGCTCTTCAACCTCGGCGTCTACTATCCCTTGCGCAACCGGAGCTTCCTGCCGGTCATCATCGCGACGATCGGCGCCTCGATCTTTCTCGCGAATTCCGTCCTCGCGCTTTACGGGCCGCAGCCGCAAGTCCTGCAAGGCTGGTTCGACACGCCTGGAATCCAGCTCGGCCCGGTCTATCTCGACAGCCAATATCTTTTGATCATCGCGGTCACCATCGTGCTCGTCGCCTTTCAATACTGGTTCTTCGAGCACACGCTCCTCGGCAAGAAGCTGCAGGCGACTTCGCAAGACAAGGAGATGGCGTCCCTCCTCGGCATTCCCGTGTCGGCGATGATCATGCTGACCTTCGTCTACTCGGCGCTGCTCGGCGGCATCGCCGGCATCCTCGTCGCGCCGGTCCTCTTCGTGTCGATCCAGATGGGAGCGACGATCGCCTTGAAGGCCTTCGCGGCGACGATCATCGGCGGTTTCGGCGATGTCGCCGGCGCGATCATCGGCGGGCTCGCGCTCGGCGTCATCGAGACCTTCGGGGCCGCCTATGTCTCGGTTCCCTATAAGGACGGCTTTGCCTTCCTCGTGCTCGTCCTCTTCCTCATCTTCCGTCCGCAAGGCATCTTCGGCGAGCGCGTGGCGGAGAAGGCATGAGCGCGACCGCGCAAGCGGCAAAGCCCGCGGCGGCGCGCCGGATTGGCGGCCGCTTTGGCGGCCCCCTCGCCTATGCGGCAGTCGCCGCGCTCGCGACGCTCGCCGCCATCTACGCGCCTTTCGACGATTACATCCTGCACATCCTCGTCGAGACCGCGACTTACGCGATCGCCGTGTTCGGCCTCACCGTGGTGCTCGGCCTTTGCGGTCAGATCAACCTCGCGCAAGCCGCCTTCTTCGGCCTTGGCGCCTATGCGGTCGGGCTCGGCACCTCGGATCTGCATGTGAGCTTCTGGCTCGCGCTCGTGGCGGGAGCTTGCGTCGCGCTCGTCATGGGCGCCTTTCTCGGCATGTCGACCTTGCGGCTCGGCGGACATTACCTCGCGATGGTGACGATCAGCTTCCAGCAGATCCTCACCCTCGTGATGATCAACTGGATCCCCGTCACGCATGGGCCCGACGGCGTCGGCAATATCGCAAGACCAGCGTTTTTCACTTCTGGGCACGGTTACCTCGGGCTTTGCGTCGTCGCCCTCGCGCTCGTCGGCTATCTCGTCTGGCATCTTCCCGAGACGAAGCTCGGCCGCTCGATGCGCGCCGTGCGCGACAATGAGCTTGCCGCCTCGGTCTCCGGCATCGACGTCTATCGCGTCAAGGTCGCCGCCTTCGCGCTCTGCGCGCTGCTCGGCGGCATCGGCGGGGGCCTCTTCGCCGGCGGCTTCGCCTATGTCAGTCCGGACCAGTTCTCCTTCGCCGAATCGATCGTCTTCCTCACGATGGCGCTCCTCGGCGGCGTCGCCTCACCGATCGGCGCGCTCATCGGCACCGCCCTCCTCATCGTGCTGCCGGAGACCTTGCGCTTCCTCAAGAGCGTGCCGGGGCTTTATCTCGCGATCTACGGCCTCGCGGTGATCCTTATCATCCGCTTCATGCCGGACGGCATTTGGGGCTTCGTGCAATCCTATCTGCGCCGCTTCATGACGCCCCCTCCGTTCGCGCAGGCGGCGCCCGAGCTCGTGCTCGCCCCGGCCAAGCTCGAGACGCCCTCGGCCCTCGAGATCGAGGGGCTGTCGAAACATTTCGGCGGGTTGAAAGCCGTGGACGGCGTTTCCTTTTCGGTGCGGCGCGGCAGCGTTCACGCGCTGATCGGACCGAACGGCTCGGGAAAGACGACGACGCTCAACGTGCTTTCCGGCCTCTACACGCCGACCGCCGGCAAGATCGCGCTCGACGGCCATGATGTCACGGGTTTGCCGCCGCATGCGCGCACTGCCGCCGGTCTCGGCCGCACCTTTCAGAACATCCGCCTCTTTCGCTCGATGAGCGCCCTCGACAACATCGTGATCGGGGCCGAGCGCCCCGGTAACGCGTTGGGTCATGGCCATGCGGCGCTGGTCGACCGGGCGCGCGCGGCGCTCGGCTTCGTCGGCCTCGAGGGGCGGGCGCGCGACCCCATCACGAGCTTCTCCTATGGTCACCAGCGCCTCATCGAGGTCGCCCGCGCGCTCGCCGGAAACCCGACGCTGCTCCTTCTCGACGAGCCGGCCGCCGGGTTGAACTCGACCGAGAAGCTCGAGCTGCGCGGGCTTCTCAAGCGCATCGCCGCGAAAGGCCTCACCATCCTCATCATCGACCACGACATGGCGCTGGTGAGCGACGTCGCCGAGCACATCACCGTCCTGAATTTCGGCCGGCGCATCGCCGATGGCGGCGCGGCCGAAGTGCTGCGCAACCCCGATGTGATCGCCGCCTATCTCGGAGCCGAGCCCGATGCCGCTCATCGCGCTTGAGGCGCTCACCGTCCGCTATGGCGAGATCGAGGCCGTGCACGGCATCTCGCTCGCCGTCGAGCCTGGCGAGGTCGTCACGCTCCTCGGCGCGAACGGGGCCGGGAAATCGACGACGCTACGCGCCATCTCCGGCCTCGCGAAACCCGCTTCCGGCGACATCCGCTTCGAAGGCCGCTCGATCGCGGGGCTTGGCCCCGAGGCGATCGTCAAGCTCGGCATCGCCCATGTGCCGGAAGGGCGGCGGGTGTTCCCGGGTTTGACGGCACGCGAGAACATCATGTTGGGCGCCTCCAATCGTGGCCGATTGGCGCGTCGTGTCATGTCCGATGAAACCGACGGGATGTTCGAGCTTTTCCCGGACATCAAGCCTTTCGCCGACGCGCTCGGCTGGACCCTTTCGGGCGGCCAGCAGCAGATGGTCGCGGTGGCCCGCGGGCTTATGGCGAAGCCGCGCCTCTTGCTTCTCGACGAGCCCTCGCTCGGGCTCGCGCCCGTCATCGTGCAGAAGGTCTTTTCGATCATCGCCGAGATCCGGCGGCGCGGCACCACGGTGCTGCTCGTCGAGCAGAATGCCCGCATGGCGCTTTCGGTCGCCGATCGCGGCTATGTGCTCGAGACCGGAAGACTCGCGCTTTCGGGAAAACCCGAGGAGCTCTGGCGCAATGACGATGTGCGCGACGCTTATCTCGGCGGCAAGGCCGCGAAGGTCTTGTAGCCGGGCCGAGCCCAGGACAGCTACGCCACGCGGCAACCCTCACGGAATCTCGTAAACCGACATTTCGTCGACGATGCCGCGCAAGGCGGTCCGCCGGAGCGTCGGCGTGAGGCCGCTCGTGCGCAAAAGCGCGGCGGCTCCCGGGTCCTCGACCACCTGCCCGGTCGCCACGATCGCGCGTGAGGCCGCGAGCCCTTGCACGCGCGCCGCGATATTGACCGTCTGGCCGAAGTAATCTTGCCGATCGTTGAGCGTCACCGCGAGGCACGGCCCCTCATGGATGCCCATCTTCAACAGCAGGCTCTCCTGCCGGCGCTGCTCGCCGAGACCGTTCATCGCCTCGCGCATGCGGATGGCAGCAGCGACGGCGCGATCGGGCGTCGCGAAGGTCGCCATGACGGCGTCGCCGATGGTCTTCACCACTGCGCCTCTTTCCGACACGATGATCTCGTTCAGCACGCGGAAATGCTCTTTCACGAGATCGAAGGCGACGAGATCGCCGACGCGTTCGTAAAGCTCGGTCGAGCCCTTGAGATCGGTGAACAGGAAGGTGAGGCTGATGATCTTCAATCGCTGATCGACGCTCAGCGTATCGGTGTGGAAGATGTCCCGGAAGGTCTGGTTGGTCAAAAGCCGCTTCGCGGTGAGCACCGGTTTGCGCCTTCCGAGAAGGTCATGCAGCTTCTGGTTCCCGATCCAAACGCCGGGAAGCACGCGCGTGTCGGTGCGATTCTCGAGCGAGAGCCGCAAGGGCCCGGGCCGCAACTCCATCGTGCCGGTCGGCGCCCGCACCTTGTTGAAGACGAGCGACAGGTTCTGGCGCTCGCGCGTCGGCTCGCCCTTCACGTCGATGAATTGCGCCCCATGGGTCACCGGCTCGAAGACGATCAGGAATTCGGCCGGCAATTGCAGAGAGAGGATGGCCCTTTCACCGGCCGGCAATTCGATGGCATCGAGCGCCACCTCCTCCATCATCCTGGCGTAGTCCTCGGGAAGATCGATGCCCGAGCTCCAGAAGATCTGCCGATAGTATTCCGGAGCGGGGAGCTCGTCGGGGGTGTGCGCCGCGATTTTGCGCACCCGAGGGCTCACCGTGAAGGTCACCTCGACCATGTTGTCGAGCGTCGTCTCATAGCCGACGGCGCAGAGCGCGCAGCTATATTCCGCCTGGTTGAGCGTCTTCAGCGTGGTGTTGGCGTCGAGCACGCCGCCGCAGCCAGGGCACATGACGTTCCAGGACATCTCGAAAATGCCCAGCCGCGAGGCATGCAGCAAGGCGGCGATCACCCGCTCCTCGTCGAGCTTTTCCTTCGCCGCGAAATCGAGCGCGTTAATCCGGTTCAGGGCGTGGTCGGGCGCATCGCGGATGAGGCGCTCGATCGCGGCGACGACCTCCGCGTCCGCGGATTGGCGCAACACCGAGAACAAGGCTTCGGCTTCGCTCATGCGTGAAGATTACTCCAAATCCGGCAAGGCGAAAACTCTGAAGTTATTTGATAGCCGGACCCTTGCAAGACAAAGCCGTTGCTCTTCCCCGTTTTCAGGCTCGGGCTTCACGAAACACTTGATGATTTTAAGCTTTGGGACAGACTAATGGATCGAATCCAACACTTGGTGGCCGCGCCTGACGGCGGCGGTGATTGGGTCCAAACCGGCGGCCAAGTGAAGAGCTTTGAATGCTACTCGATCTGAGCGCGGAAGCCGTTGATGCTAGCCTCGAGTTCGACAGGCGATCGGAAGAGGCAGCGACAGCATTGAGGCCAAGCATGACGGCGGCGCGCGGAACCAAATTGCGCGCATCCGCGTTGGTTCCGTTTGACGTGCTCGACGTTGAGAGCGGCACGGCGAGCGGCGTGTTCGGCAGGGACGCCTCGGTGTTTGTCGCCTCACGGGTGTGCATTATGCACGCGCGTTGAGGCCCGGATATTTTCCTCATTTATTTTCTTCATTCGCATACGAACCCGTTTGAGGGTCTCCGGTCATCGACAAGGGAGGGTAATCCATGAAGATCGTCGTCATTGGCGGCACCGGCCTGATCGGCTCGAAGACCGTCGCCATTCTGCGCCAGGGCGGCCACGAGGTCGTCGCCGGCTCGCCCAAAAGCGGCATCAACACGATCACCGGCGAGGGCCTCCAACAGGCCGTGGCCGGCACGCAGGTGGTGATCGACCTCGCCAATTCGCCCTCATTTGAAGAGAAGGCGGTGCTGGAATTCTTCGAGACCTCCGGCCGCAACCTTCTCGCGGCGGAGGCCGCTGCCGGGGTCCGGCACCATGTCGCGCTATCCATCGTCGGAACCGACCGGACGCCCGACAACGGCTATTTCCGCGCCAAGGTCGCCCAAGAGAAACTGATCGAGGCCTCCGGCATCCCCTACACCATCATCCGCGCGACCCAGTTCCTCGAATTCCTCGGTACCATCGCCGCTTCAAGTGCGGATGGAAACATAGTCAGGCTTTCGCCCGGCCTGTTCCAGCCCATCGCGGCTGACGACGTTGCTGTCATCGTCGCCGATGTGGCGCTCGCGGCACCGCAAAACGGCATCGTCGAGATCGCCGGCCCGGAACGAGCACCATTCAACGAAATCGTTGCGCGCTATCTGAAGGCGGTCGGCGACCCGCGCGAGGTGGTGAGCGACCCCGAGGCCCGATACTGGGGCGGCCGGGTCGAGGAGCGCTCGCTCGTACCGTTGGGCGAGGCGCGCCTCGGCCGCATCGGCTTGGCCGAATGGCTCCGCCGCTCACAGGCAGCCGCCTGATCCCGCGTCCGCCAACCGAGGGATAGGGCTCCATGAATGCATCCTCTGTTTGCTGCTTGTCGCCACCTTGCCTCCTCGTCTACCAGCACGAGCTGCCGAACGTTCGCTGCAAGAGCATCGAGGGCGTGCTCGCGGCTACTCCGATACGCTAATTCGGTGACATCTTACCAATTCCCCTTTTGAGCGCACGCATCTATGTCATTTGGAATATTAGGGAAATTAGTAAGATGTCACCGAATTTCCCGTGATTGAGACATTGCGCCCATGCGAGGGCGCCGTGTCGAGCGAGCAGCGAAGCCGCAAGGGCTCGCCGGCGGCTCTTGCGGTGCGCCGATGAATGGCGAAAAGCGATAGGGCCGCCGCGCCGGCGATAATGCCTCTGCGAGAAAGCTTGTTGCTCACGATTTTCCTCACTGTCCTTCCCTTCCGGGGATAAGGACGCGCTGGCCAACGCGGGCTGCGAAGCCCTTGATGGCCTCACGCTAATTTCGTTATCCAAACCGGCAACGCGCGTCTATAGGGCTTGCGACTGAGCGTTGCCGGCGTGCATCGTTTCGAGGAGAGTCGACAATATGGAAAGCCCCAAAGGGCGAACGATCGCCGAGAAGATTCTCGGCGCCCATGCGGACCGAGAGCTTGAGGCCGGCGAATTCGCGATTGTTTCCGTCGATCAGCTTCTCGGCACCGACGGCTCGGCGCCGATGGCCATCGACCTCTTCGCCTCCATCGGCTTCGAGGCCGTGTTCGACGCATCGCGCATCGCTTTCTCTTGCGACCATTACGCGCCGGCCTCGAGCGCACGGATCGCCGCGCTTCACGAGAAGATGCGAAGCTTCGCCGAGGCGCGCGGCATCACCTTGTTCCGGGTCGGCGAAGGGATCGGCCATCAGCGCATGATCGAGGACGGCCGCGTGCGGCCGGGCATGATCGTCGCGGGCGCCGATAGCCATTGCGTCACTTATGGGGCGCTCAACGCCTTCGGCATCGGCATCGGCGCCTCCGATCTCGCCGCCGCCATGGCGACGGGCAAGCTCTGGCTGAAGGTGCCACACACGCTGCGGATCATCTTGCAGGGAAGGCTCAGGCCGCCCGCGCAAGCCAAGGACATCATCCTCGAGCTTCTGCGCAGGCTTCGCGCCGATGGCGCGGATTACCTCGCGCTCGAATTTTCGGGCGACGGCGCCGCGTCGTTGAGCGTGGAAGAGCGGATCGTGATCGCCAACATGGCAACCGAGGCCGGCGCCAAGGCTGCGCTGTTTGCGGTCGATCAAGCGACGCGAACCTTCCTGCGCAACCTCGGCATTTCGGATTGCGCGCCGGTCGCGCCGGATGCGCAAGCGCGCTACATCGAGAGCCTCACGATCGACCTTGCCGAGATCACGGCACGCCTTGCCTTGCCGCACCAAGTCGACAGCGTCGTTCCGCTCGGCGAGGCGGCAGGGCGGCCAGTCGACATGGTCTTCATCGGCACTTGCACGGGCGGGCGCGCCTCGGATATCCGCGCGGCGCTCGCGGTCATCCGCGAGGCCGGAGGGATTGCGCCCGGCGTCGAGCTCGTGATCACGCCGGCCTCGCGCGCCGAGCTCGAGCTTCTCATAAAGGACGGCTCGCTTGCCGAGCTCACCGCGCTCGGGGCCGTTTTGACGACGCCGGGATGCGGCGCCTGCTGCGGCACGAGCGGTGCCATCCCGCGCGACGGCGCGACCGTGATCTCCACCGGCAATCGCAATTTCAAGGGCAGGATGGGCGCGCCAACGGCCGAGATTTTCCTCGCCTCGCCCGCGGCCTGCGGCGCGGCGGCGGCCACCGGGCGCATCACGAACCCCAAGGTCATCGCTTCATGAGCTTGCGGCTTTCCCTCAAAGGCCGGGCGCGGGTGTTCGGCGATGACATCAACACCGATTACATCATCTCCTCGCGCCGCAAGCGCGACGCGCGGGATGAAAAAGAGATGGCGCGCTTCCTCTTCGAGGACATCGACCCCGCGATCGCGGCAAGCCTGAAGGCTGACGACATCGTCGTGGCCGGAAAGAACTTCGGCTGCGGCTCGGCCATGGAGGTCGCGGTGACGGTGCCGCGCGCCGCCGGCATCCGGGCCGTGGTGGCGAAGAGCTTCGCGCGCACCTTCTATCGCAACGCCATCAACAACGGCCTCTTGCCGGTGATCGCCGACACCAGTGGCATCAGGGAGGGTGAGCGGATCGAGATCGCCATGACGGAAGGGAGCACCGTTCTCGTGCTCGGCAACGGCGCCCGCCGCATCACGGCGCAAGGCGTGCCGGCGGAGCTCGCCTCGATCTTCGTCGAAGGCGGCCTCGTGCCGTACCTCGCCAAGTATCGGGGCTTCGCGGCGATCGGCTAGCCGAGGGTGCTTTGCGCTGATCGTTAGCCACCTCCTTCTCCCGCTTGCTGGAGAAGAAAGCGCGTCGTGCCCTACCCCTCGAACATCATCTGCATGCGGATGCGGCCGGCGTTCTCGATGTGGTGGCGCGCGGCGGCCTCGGCGCGCACGGCGTCGCGGTCCTGGATCGCCGTGAGAATGGCGCCGTGCTCCTCGCGTGCCGAGGCGATGCGTCCCGGTGCCGTGAATGTCGTCCCCGGCAAAAGCGCGAGCGACGCATAAAGCTGGCGCAGCGAGAGCACGAGGTAGCGGTTATGCGCCGCCTCGTGAATGGCGTTGTGGAAGCGCCGATTGAGGCGCGCCGCCTCCTCGGAGGGAAGCGTCGAGCGGTCCTGGCGCTCGAGCAACTCGACGAGCGCGGCGATCTCCGAGGGCGAGGCGTGTTGGGCGGCGAAGCGCGCGGCCGCACCTTCGAGCGTCTCGCGCAAGGCATAAAGCTCGCGCACCTGCTGCTTGTCGAGCTCGACGATCATCATGCCGCGCGAGGGCGCGAACTCGATCAGCCCTTCGGAAGTGAGGCGGCGCAAGGCCTCGCGCACGGGCGTGCGGCTCACCTTCAGGCGGCTCGCAAGCTCGGCCTCGCGCAGCCTTTGGCCCGAGTGAAACTCACCGTCCTGAATGCCTTGCCAGAGCTTCTTGTAGACGAACTCGGCGCGCGACAGATTCTCCGCGTCCCCATTGACGGCGCTGAGAGCGTGAGCGTCCTCGTCATTCATCTTTCGCTCGATACTCCTCGAAGAGAGAAAGCCGGCAGGCATCAGGCCGTGTCGAAAGTAAAGGAGCGGCCGAGGCCGCGAAGCCCCCACTCAACCTAACTATAGCCGCATATTCGCGCGCTTTGGGCAAGTCCTCGGCAGGATAGGAGAGCGCAAGATACCGCGATTTTCGATCGTGGGATCGGTGACGCCGGCCGGCAACTTCAAGACTTCGCGCCGATGCCGCGCATGAAACGGTCGCGGATAAGCGAAGGGTCCCGCTCGGTCGTGGCGACGGCCGGCTTGTCGTCGATCCGAGCCGCGATGAGATGCGGCCCGTCCTCGGCGAGCGCGCGCCGCACGAGGCTTTCGAACATCGCCTCATCGGCGGCCCAGCGCGCCTCTTTGATGCCGGCGCCTTGCGCGATCGCGACGATGTCGGCCGAAACTGCGGTCGTCGTGGTCTGGGCGCCGGTGATCTGGTAGCAGCCATTGTCCATCACGATGATGGTGAGGTTCTTCGGCGCCAGCATCGCGATGGTCGTGAGCGAGCCAAGCTGCATGAGGAGCGAGCCGTCGCCCTCCAAGGCCACGACCTTCCGCGAAGGCTGAGCCAAAGCGACGCCGAGCGCGATGGGACAGGCGAGCCCCATGCTGCCGAGCATGTAGAAATTCTCCGGCCGGCGCCCGGAAGCCCAAAGATCGAAATTCGTGTTGCCGATGCCGCCGATGACGGCTTCCCCTCGTTTGAGGAGCGCGACAAGCCTTTGGCTCAGGTCGAAACGGCTCGTCACCTTGAGATTGGCGTGATGGGCCGGCGTCGAGGCGATATCCATCGGTCGAGCCTTTCTCAATGCGTGAATGTCTTAGTGAGCGAATGTCTTGCCGCCGGTAAGGAGCGGCGAGAGGATGAGCGCGCAAGGCGCTTGCGTGGCGACGGCCTGCTTGATCGAGCGGTCGACGATGAAATCGAGCTCATCCAAGCGCGTGATCGTATGGTTCTCGATGCCGAGTGCGTCGAGCACCGGGCGCATGGTGCGGCAGACCAGCGCCTGGCCGAGGTTGAACTCGCCGAGCGTGCCGCGCTCGGAGATGAACATGAGAAGCGGGATCTGATAGGGGACGGCAAGCGAAGCGAGCGCATTCGGCAAGGTGGCGAAGCCGCTCGTCTGCATCAGCACGGCGCCACGCATCCCGGCCATCCAGGCGCCCGTGACGACGCCGAGCGCCTCCTCCTCCCGCGTCGTGACGAAAGCGGTGAAGAAAGCATCCTTGTGAACGCTGTCGATGAGGGGCGTCAGCACGCGATCGGGCACATAGGTGATGAGGCGAACATCATTGCGCTTCAGCGCCTCGTGAACGATGGCGTGCCAAGGCGTTTGCTCGCTCTTCGCATCACTCTTCGCGCCACCGTTCAGGCCACTCTTCGGCTCGGTCTTCGGCCCATTGCCCATTCGCTATCCCTCATCAACCCCCGTTGAGGCGGAGCCTCACCCTTGCCTTTCAGTCGGCCGCGGGGCCTGATCTTTCCTCGCGGCTTGACATTGTCAACAATCATTTCGACAATTTTGACGACCGTTTTCCGTTTTTTGCTTTTCTCTTACCGAGCCCGTCCATGGCCGTCGAACGCCAGGTTATCCAGAGCCAGGCACCCAAATGTCAGGTTCAAGCGCTGACGAAACGCTATGGCTCGCGG
>DASZIL010000036.1:0-21336 GCA_035949255.1 Beijerinckiaceae bacterium
TTTGTGAGCGGATTCGCCATTCCAGCAAGCGCCACGCACAGGAAAACCAAGGTGGCCGGAAGCCCCTTTATCGATGTCTTCACGAGGCGCTCCATTCGGGACGGCGAAAAACAGTGAGGGGTCAAACCCTGTATCCTGCCCGCACACTCGCGCGCTGGCGAGTCCGCCGTCGATCGTGAGCTCGACACAACGAGATGCCACGCCAAGGGCCGGCGTGGAGCCAAGGTTGGGAGCGCGTCCGATGACTTTTACGGCGAAAGGCCCCGTGCGAAAATGAGCACGGCCTCGAGGCCCGCACCGCGGATGCAAGAAATGGAGGGCGCGATGGCACAACGAAGGGTCCTGGCGGTCGGCCTCGGCAACATGGGCATGAGCCACGCGCTCGCTTATGCGCGCATCCCCGGCTTCGAGCTCGTCGGCGTGTGTGAGCGGCGCATAGCCACGCGCAAGCTGCCGGAAGCGCTCGCGGGAGCGGCGCGCTTCGCGAACTTTGACGAAGCGCTTGCCCGGCTCGAGCCGGACGTCGTCTCGGTCAACACGCTTCCCGACAGCCATGCCGAATTCGCCATAAAAGCGATGGAGGCAGGCGCTCATGTGTTCGTCGAAAAGCCCTTGGCCGACAGCGTCGCCAATGCCGAAAAGGTCGTTGCAACGGCCAAGCGTATCGGCCGGAAATTGGTGATCGGCTATATCCTGCGCCACCACCCTTCCTGGATGCGCTTCATTGAGATCGCGCGGGAGCTCGGCACTCCGCTCGTTTTCCGAATGAATTTGAACCAGCAATCGAATGGGGAGACCTGGGCCTGGCACAAGCGGCTGATGAGTTCTTTTCCGCCGATCGTCGATTGCGGGGTCCATTATGTGGACGTGATGTGCCAGATGACGTCCGCGAAGCCGATCCGGGTCCATGCGATCGGCACGAGGCTGACCGAGGAAGTCGCGATCGACAACTACGGTCAATTGCAAGTGGTCTTCGACGACCGCTCGGTCGGCTGGTACGAAGCCGGCTGGGGGCCGATGATCAGCGAAACTGCTTTTTTCGTGAAGGACGTTTTCGGGCCGAAGGGATCGGTGTCGATCGTCATGGGAGAGAGCGCGGGCGCGCACCGCTCCGACGACATCAACACCCACACGAAAACCAACCAGATTTTGCGCCACTACAGCGACATGTCGCGCCCCGACGAGCGGATCGATATGTCGGACGAGCCCGACCACGACGCGCTGTGCGAACGCGAGCAGCGTTTTCTGCTGAGAGCGATCGAGGAGGACCTCGACCTTGGCGCGTCCATGGATGATGCGGTGAAAAGCCTCAGGATCGTGCTTGCGGCCGATGAGTCGATCCGCTCGGGACAGGTCGTGACGCTGTGAACCTGGCTGCGGTTTGGCCGCGAAAGGAGCTGATTGATTGAAATTCGCGGCGTTCGACGACGCACGGGTGCATGACATGCGCGAGCCGCGCCGCTCTCGGAGGGGCCGGGCCGAAGACAAGGCGATTTTTGCGGTTGCGCCGCCGCTATCTTACCAGTTAGCGCGTTCGAGGTTCAGCCTGGATCCGGCGGCAGAACGAAGACCTGGCCCGGGAAGACGAGGCTCGGATTGCGGATCTGGCTCGCATTGGCCTCGTAAATCTGCGTGTAGCGTGTGCCCCGGCCGAGCATTTTCTTGCTGATCCGCCAGAGGCTGTCGCCGCGCACGACGGTGGCGGTTCGCACTTCCTTGACGACGGCGGCCGCGGGCCCAGGAGCGCTTGCCGTGCCGCCGCTCGGGGACGACGCCGGCTGAGCCTTCGGCTGGTCTTTCGCGGACGCCTCGACGCTCGATTTTCGCGCTTGATCGACGGGCCCTTTCCCGGGGGTGGCCGGCGAGGACACGGGTCCGGTCGGCGCGGCTACGGGGAAATCGAAAGGCACCTCGGCGCGCGCGATGACCTTGCCGCTCCCCGCCTCGACCTCATCGGCGCGCACCGCATAGTGCCCGGGCTGCATGCCCTTTTCCACTTTGAGCGACCAGAGCCCGTTCAAATCGGCAATCACCTTTCCGACGAAGGCACCATTGAGATAGAGCCGGCTCTGGCTGCCCGGAGGCGCCGAGCCCGTGGCGTAGAAACTCCCGCCTTCCTCGGCTTCGGCGGTGCGTATCGACACCGCCGGGGCAGGTTTCGGCGGCGCCGCCGCGGAGGACGGAGTGCCGGGTTGCGATTTCGGCGCGCCCGCATCCGAACGTGAGGCCGCGGGCTGTTCCGGCGCCGCGCGCGCAACCGTCACGGCTTGCTGGCCGGCCTTCGGCACGACGACCTTGACGCTCTGGGACGAGGCGCCCGCGCCGGCACCCGGAAGCGTCGATTGCAACGTGAGCGCATGTTCGCCGGGCGTAAGCGGCGGCGGGAGGAAAACCACCTCCCCATTCGCATCGGCGACCGCGCGCGCGAGCTCGTTGTCGCCATCCTTGAGCACGATCGTAGCCCCGGGCGCGCCGCGCCCCGCGATCACGCCTTCGCCGGAGCGCTCGACGCGCACGATGTCGAATTCTGGCGGTTGCGGCTTACCTTCCGCATCCGCGCTTGACGGCGCGCCAGAGGCGGGCGGGGCGGCAGAGGCACCCGTCGCGGGAGCGGGAGCGAGATCGGTTCCGTTTGTGCCCTTCGAGGCCGCCGCCGTGCCCTGAGCGTCGTTCGCCGCCATTGGCGCCGGCCCGCTCGTCGTGCTTGCGGCGGGGGTTCGAGGAGGGGAAAGGCTCGGCCCATAGGCGTACCAGCCGGCTCCGGCGGCGAGAGCGCAAACAGCGCCGACGGCCGCCGCCGCAATGACCCCTTGCCGGTTCTTCACTGTGCCTAAAAACCCCGCCATGGCCTGTATTTCCTCTGACCGAGCAGAGTTCAGCCGAGATCGTCCCAATGAGGCCTCAGGGTAACAAAGCGTATACAAACCGGCAAGCGGCCAAGGGCCAGTCGACCAAAAGGGTGACGGCTTCGCGGCGCGATCACGCATGGTATCGGCGCCCAGACCCCATTCGGGATCAGGCGCCGGCACATGCGCTTCGTCCCGCCCGCGTCGCGGAGCCGGATAACCGATGCCGAGGGTTCGATAGCTCTTTTGGCCTACCGGTAGATGACCGCTCCGCCGTGATAGTGATAGGGGCGGCGGTAATAGCCGCGATGCGTCACCACCGCGCCGCGCGGCCCGGCGCAGCCGGCGCGGTAAACGCCGCGTGCGCACACGACAGCGCCGGCTTCGCTGGCGCTCAGGGCGAAAAAGCCTCCGAGAAGGGCAGCCGTGAGAATGATCCGCTTCATCGTCATCTCCTTCTTTGGGGGTCGGCCGATCGTCGAATTCCCCCATCCCTCATTCGACGGTTGAAGCATGGACCGGGACACGTCATCGCCGCGCGTTGAACCTCACGTGCGGCGAACAGCTTTGGCAAGATTCTGGTTCCAACGCATAAGATCGAAATCGATTGAGAGCATGTATTAGAACAATGCAATTCTCTTTCCTTGGAAAAGAGCTTGCGCTTGACATTTGTCGAGCGGCAGGTTGACCTTTACCAAGCTGTCAGTCACTTCAATGGAGGCTAATATGCGTTTGCTGAGGCCTTGCGTTTTTCTGACCGCAAGCTTGCTAGCGACGAGCGCGATGGCGCAGACAGCCGCCGAACGCGCGGCCTGCCGAAGCGATTTCCAGAAACTCTGCAAGGGGATCAAGCCGGGTGGCGGTCGCGTCTTGGCCTGTCTCTCTCAGCAGCGAGATCAGCTCGGCGACGCCTGTCGCAAGGTCGTGGACGCGCACGCTCAACAGTGATGCCCCGCGATCGAAGCGCCTCGAGCGGCGCGAAAAACGAGAAAGCCGGACCAGTGTCAAAAAACATGATCCATCGTCGCAACCTGCTTTTGCCGAGCGCCATCATCACACTTGCCCTGCTTGGCCTTTGGGCGCCCGCCGACGCGCAGCAACCCTCGCAAGCGCAGATCAGCGCCATTCGCAGTTCCTGCGCGGCGGATTATCGCGCCCATTGCGCCGGCGTGCCGACAGGCGGAATGCCGGCATTGAATTGCCTGCGCCAAAATGTGGATAAGCTGTCGGCGGCTTGCCAAACGGCGGTCAATGCCGCCGGCGGAGGCGCCGCGCCTTCGGCCGCCGGCGGAGGCGCCGCGCCGGCAGCCCCGGCAGCCCCGTCAGCCGCGCCGAGCACAAGCCCTGCCGAGACGGCACCCGCGACGCCCGCCGCGCCCGCCGCTCACGCCTTTCGGCCGATGTCGCCGCGCCAGGAGATGGCCGTGCTTCGAGGTGCTTGCGGCCCCGATTACCGCGCGCTGTGCGCAGGCGTGCCGCCGGGAGGCGGGCGCGTCATCGGGTGCTTGCGAGAGAACGCGGCTTCGCTTTCGCCGCGTTGTCAGGCCGTGCTGATGGCGGCGCGCCGGCGATAGAGAGGCGGCGAGAACGATAGCGATCCGGGAGGGGAAGGCGCAAAAGATCGGGCCACACCCGACGAGATGGCAAGCGCGAGGAGGTCGGATGAGGATCATCGTCGTCTCGGCGACCTTGCTGTCACTCGCGGCGTGCAACGAAAATCGCTACGTTCCGCCGCCTGCGCCGAAAGTGTCGGTCGCCCATCCGTCCCGGCAGGAAATCACCCATTATCTCGAGACGAGCGGCAACCTCGCCTCGGTAAACTCTGCCAATCTCGTCGCCCGCGTCACAGGCTTCGTGCAGGAAATCAAATTCATTGACGGCGCGACCGTGAAGGCCGGACAGCCGCTCTTCGTCATCGAGCCCGAGCCCTATGAGAACGCCTTGGCTCAGGCGAAGGCCGCGGAGGCGGGCGCCGCTGCGACGGTGACGCAAGCGCAAGCCGATTATGTTCGGCAGACCGAGCTGCAAGGCAAGGAGTTCGCTTCCAAGGCGACTTTGGAGACCTCGACCGCGACGCGCGATTCAGCACTTGCTGTGCAAAGACAGCGGCAGTCGGACACGAAGCAGGCGGAAATCAATCTCAGCTACACACAGGTGAAGGCACCTTTCGACGGCATCGTGACGGCGCGCCAGGTCTCCATCGGAGAGCTCGTCGGCATGGGGAATCCCACGGTGCTGGCGACCGTTGTCCAGCTCGACCCGATCTACGTCAACTTCAACGTCAGCGAACAGGATGTGGTGCGCTTGCGCGCCGGTATCCGTCGTCGCGGCATGACCGAAACGGATCTGAGGCAGATCCCCATCGAGGTCGGTCTCGTCGACGAGACGGGGTATCCGCACAAGGGCACGCTCGATTACGCCTATCCGGGCGTGACATCCTCAACTGGAACGCTCGCGGTGCGTGGCGTTCTGCCCAATGGGGATCGCGCTCTCTTGCCCGGATATTTCGTTCGGATCCGCGTGCCGCTTTCCAAGGAACCCGACGCGCTTCTCGTTCCCGACCAGGCTGTCGGCACCGATCAAGGTGGGCGCTACGTCCTCGTGGTCGGCAAGGACAGTGTCGTCGAGCAACGCAAGATCGAGACCGCCGAAGCGCTCGGCGATCTGCGTGTCGTCACGCAAGGGTTGAGCGCTGACGACAACGTCATCGTGTCGGGCATCGCGCGAGCCGTGCCGGGCCAGAAGGTCGATGCGGATCCGCAAACGCTCGCCCGCTCAGGCGAGAGCGGCGAGGTCAAATGATCTCCAAATTCTTCATCGAAAGGCCGGTTCTCGCCAACGTCCTCGCCCTCATGATGCTGGTGATCGGCGGCGTCGCATTGTTCTCGCTGCCGGTCGCGCAATATCCGGACATCGTGCCGCCGACCGTGCAGGTGACGACCCGATACCCCGGTGCCAACGCACGCACGATCATCGACACCGTGGCGCTCCCGATCGAGCAGCAGGTGAACGGCGTCGAGAACATGCTCTACATGCAGTCCTACGCGACCTCCGACGGCAGCTACACGCTCACCGTCACCTTTCAGATCGGCACCGACCTGAACTTCGCGCAAGTGCTCGTGCAGAACCGCGTGTCCAGCGCGCTCGCTTCCTTGCCGCAAGCCGTGCAGTCGCAAGGCGTCAATGTGCAGAAGAGATCGACCGCGATCTTGCAGATCGTGACGCTGACCTCACCGGACAAGCGCTACGACAGCCTCTATCTCAGCAACTTCGCGACCTTGCGGCTGAAGGACGAGATCTCGCGCCTGCCGGGCGTCGGCAACGTGACGGTGTTCGGCGCCGGGCCATATTCGATGCGCGTCTGGCTCGATCCCGACAAGATGCAGGCGAGAGGGTTGAACGCGCAAGACGTGATCCAGGCCCTGCAGCAGCAAAGCGAGCAGGTCACGGCGGGGCAGATCGGCATGCCGCCGGCCCCGAATCAACCCGCCTTTCAGTTGACGCTCGACGTCAGCGGAAAGCTATCGGAGCCGAGCGAGTTCGCCGATGTCATCGTCAAGACGGGTGATTCCGGCGAGATCACGCGGGTGCGCGATGTCGGCCGCGTCGAGCTCGGCGCGCAGACTTATGGCCAGGTGTTCACGTTGAACGGCACGCCGGCCGCGGGGCTTGCGATCTTCCAGTCACCAGGCGCCAACGCGCTCCAGACCGCCCAAGAGGTGGACGTCAAGATGAAGGCGCTCGCCGCCGGATTCCCGCCGGGCATCGTCTACGGCATCCCGTTCGACACCACCAAATTCGTAAGCCAATCCATCGCGGAGGTTTACAAGACGCTGGTCGAGGCCGCGATCCTGGTGCTGATCGTGATCTTGCTCTTCCTCCAGGACTGGCGCGCCATGCTGGTCCCGGCGACGACCGTGCCCGTGACCATCATCGGGGCCTTCGCCGCCATGGCGGCGCTCGGTTTCACCGTGAATCTGTCCACCTTGTTCGCAATCGTGCTCGCGATCGGGATCGTGGTGGATGATGCGATCGTCGTCGTCGAAGGCGCCGCCCATAATATCGAGCAAGGCATGTCTGGACGCCAAGCTGCCATCAGCGCCATGGACAAGCTTTTCGGCCCGATCATCGGCATCACCCTTGTGCTGATGGCGGTATTCCTGCCCGCGTCTTTCCTGCCCGGCCTCACGGGAAGAATGTATGCGCAATTCGCGCTCGTGATCGCCGCCACGGCGCTGCTCAGCGCCATCAACGCCGCGACGTTGAAGCCGACGCAATGCGCGCTGTGGCTGAGGCCATCGGTTCCACCCGAGAAGCGCAATGCCTTCTACCGTGCCTTCAATGCGGGCTACGGGCGGGTGGAGCGCGGCTACGCGCGACTCGTGGCGCGGATCACGAGCCACAGCCGCCTCACGGTCACCGCGGCGCTCATCGTGATCGGATTGGCGGTCTATGGCCTCGCGCGCGTGCCGACCGCCTTTCTTCCGATCGAGGATCAAGGATATTTCCTCGCCATCGTGCAGCTTCCGGACGGCGCCTCCCTGGAGCGCACCAACAAGGCGCTCGACGAGGTGTCGCGCATCGCGCAGGCCACGCCCGGCGTCGAGCAGGTGATCACCATCGCGGGCGTCTCCGCGCTCGACAACAATGCGACGCTCGCGAACGCAGGCGTCGCCTACATCATGCTGAAGGATTGGAGCGTGCGCGGCAAGGCGCAAGGCTTACTGCCGCTGTACACGAAGCTCAACAGCGAGCTCGGCGCCGTCGCCGCGGCGCGCGTGCTCGTGCTTCCGCCCCCACCGATTCAAGGCATCGGCAACGCCGGCGGCTTCGCCATGCAGATCGAGCTGCGCGACGGAAGCTTCGATCTCGCGAAGCTTCAGGCGACGACCGATGCGGTGGTGAGGGCCGCCGAGTCCCAATCCGCGATTCAGCGCGTCATGGCGCCCTTCCGCGCCAATGTGCCGCAATTCCACATCGAGGTGGACCGGGTGAAGGCGCAAACCGTCAAGGTCACGCCCGATCAGGTGTTCAGCGCGCTCGCGAGCTATCTCGGCTCGAGCTACGTCGACCAGTTCAACGCCTTCGGGAGGGTGTTCCAAATCTACGTGCAGGCGGATTCGCAATTCCGCATGCGTTCGGAGGACATCGAGAAGCTCACGGTCCGCAACAAGGACGGAGCCATGATTCCCTTGGGCACGCTGACCAAGATCACGCCGACGCTCGGGGCCTCGCTCATCAGTCTCTACAATCTTTATCCGTCGGCGACCGTCGCGGGCTTGCAGGCGCAAGGCTTCTCATCGGGCGAGGCGATCAAGCTCTTGGAGGAGATCGCCGCCCGCACGCTGCCGCGCGGCACGGGCTTCGAGTGGACGGGCATCTCCTATCAAGAAAAGATCGTCGGCAATCAGCTTTATCTCGTGTTCGCGCTGGCGCTCCTCATCGTCTATCTCGTGCTCGCCGGACAGTACGAAAGCTGGTTCACGCCGATCTCGGTGCTGCTCGCCGTGCCGCTTTCGCTCGTCGGCCCGGTGCTTGCGCTCCTCGCGCTCAAGATCGGGAATAATCTTTACGTCCAGATCGGCCTCGTCCTGCTCATCGCGCTTTCGGCGAAGAACGCCATTCTGATCGTCGAGTTCGCGCGCGAGATGCGCGCCGAGGGCATGCCGATTTTGGAAGCCGCCGTTGGAGCGGCACGCGCGCGTTTCCGACCGATCGTGATGACGTCTTTCGCCTTCATCCTCGGCGTGGCACCGCTCGTCGTCGCGAGCGGCGCGGGCGCGAGCGCGAGGGCGTCGATCGGCATCACGGTGTTCAGCGGCATGATCGCCTCGACTTGCCTTGCCGTGCTGGCGGTGCCGGCCTTCTTCGTTCTCGTGCAGCGCTTCGACGAATGGCGTGTCGCGAAACGCGACGCTTCGGCCGCGCCGCCTGTCGCCCCCGCCCCCTCGCCTTCTGCCGCGCCAGGCGCTCCAGCCGCCTGACCTCGCGATCGACGCGCTTTCACGGCGGCTCGGCCTCATTCATGAGCGGCGACGAGGAAACCGGTTCGAGCTTCACCCCATAGAGCGCGTCGAGAACACGCGGCGTGAGCAAGCCTTGAACCACGATGGTGAAGATCACCACGCCGTAGCAAACGGCAGAGAGCCCGGCCTGATAAGGCGTGGGCGGCAGCGTCAGCACGAGCGCGATGGAGATGCCGCCCCGCAAGCCGAGCCAGGTGAGCGCCGCGATGGCGCGCATTTTCTGAGGTGAGCCGCGCGGCAAGAGCGGCACCAGGGCGCAGACGCTGATGAGACGGGCCGCGAAGGCGAGCGGGATCGCGAGCAATAAAGGCAGGATGACGGCTCGGCTCGCATCGATCGTGAGAATCTCGAAGCCCATGAGGATGAAGAGCCAGGTGTTGAGCAAATCATCGACGAGCGACCAGAAGGCGACGAGCTTGGCGCGCAAACCCGCGAGAGCGAAGTTTTCCGCCGGTTGGTTGGCGAGCACGATGCCGCTCACGACGACCGCGATCGGCCCGGAGACGCCGAAGGCCACCGCCAGCCGGTAGGTGGAAAGCGCAAGCGCGAGCGAGATCGTCAGCACGAGGTTTTCATCACGAATGCGGCGCATCGCGAGATGAGCGAGATAGCCCGCGATCACACCAAGCGCCGCCCCAGCGGCGCCCTCGACGAGGAGGGAAAGCATGATATGTCCGTGACCGATGACACCGGTCTCGCCTTGAGCCGCCGCCAAGGCCGCAAAAAACAAGATGACCGCGGTTCCGTCGTTGAAAAGGGCCTCGCCGGAGACGAGCGCCCGCAGCGAGCCCGGCAATCGCACACGCTTGAGCAGACCCTCGACGGCGACCGCATCTGTCGGCGCGAGAACGGCCCCAAGCACGAAGCACCATGCCAAGGGTATCGCCGATCCCGACAGGCGAAACGCACCGAAGATGCCAAAGGCGAGGAGCACGGTGGCGACCATGACGCCGACCGTGGCGAGGCCGAAGACCGCCCAGGCCTGGCTCTTCAACTCACGCAAATTCACATGGAGGCTTGCGGCGAACAACAATAAGGCCAGCACGCCGTCGAGAAGGATGCGCGGCAGATGAGCGCCTTCGATTCGGTGCTCGGCACGTTGCTCGAGATTGAAGGAAGTGAAATACGTGCTGGTCGCTATGATGACGAGCGAGGCCGCGAGCGCGCAGATCAAGAGCACGATGACACGCGGCCATCTCAGATAACGCTCATTCACGATGCCGATGAACGCGGCGAAGACGAAGACGAGGGAAGCCATATCGAAGGTCGACATGAGGCGAGATCCCCGACACGCGATTTGAGGATGAGGCGGCCGAAACCGAAATCGTCCGCATCCTCGGCAAATGATCTTCACGAGGCTTTATTGCGCCAATTCTATGCGTGGAAATAACGGGATGGAATGGCGGAGGCGATTTTAAGCCCGTCTCGCTCGACCTCCAATGCCGATCCTTCCGCCCCTGAGCATCGCGCATCTTGGCGCGCCAGCGCGTGACGCGTGAAGGAGGCTCAAGGGCCGGCGGAACCCCCAGGTTCATTGCCGGGTTTATGATCTTCGAGAGAATCGCCGCCCCAGCTCGCGAAGCGCGGCGGATCACCACGACGCCAGGACGATCCTCAACTCAATGGACATGACATGGCGGCACCTCGCGCTTTCTGGAAGGGTTACCTCAAGCTCTCTCTCGTGACCTGCCCGGTCGCCATGATGCCAGCCGTGAGCGAGGAAGAGAAGGTCCGTTTCCACACGCTGAACCGCAAGACCGGCGAGCGCGTCCGCACACGCTATGTCGATTCCGAGACCGGCAAGGAAGTCGACGAGAGCCACGAGGTGAAGGGCTATCAGCGCGGCGATGACGAATACGTCATGCTCGAGGATGAGGAGATCCAGTCGGTGGCGCTCGAGAGCACGCGCACGATCGACATCGAGATGTTCGTGCCGAAGGATTCCATCGAGTGGATCTGGTACGATCGGCCTCACTACCTCATGCCGGACGACCCGGTCGGCGAAGAGGCCTTCTCGGTAATCCGCGACGCCATGGGGGCCGCAAGGATGGTCGGCATCTCGCGGCTGGTCCTCTACCGCCGCGAGCGCGCCGTCATGCTCGAGCCGCGCGATCGCGGCATCGTGTTGTGGACGCTCCATTACGGTGATGAGGTGCGCGACCCGAAACTCTATTTGGGCAAGAGCAGGCCTGAGAAGGTCGAAGGCAAGCTCCTGCACATGATCGAATCGGTGGTCGCCGAAAGGACGAAGCCCTGGGATCCGAAGATGGTGAAGGACCCCGTGCAGGAGCATCTTCTCGACATCATCGCCAGGAAGAAGAAAGGCCGGCACCCTGCCCGCAAGCCGAAGGAGGCGCCGGAGCGGCCAAGCAATGTGATCAGCATCATGGATGCGTTGCGCAAGAGCATCGGGGCGGATGGAAAGCGCCCGAAAGCGCGGTGAGCCGACGCCCGCCAGCAATGAATCTCAGGTCGCCCGCGATTTGCGCCGCTTCGAGGTCGAGAGCGGCACCGCCGCACGGCGGAATTCTTCCCAAGGATCGGAGCGCAAATGGGCAAGGCGCGTGACCGCATTGCCGACCGTGAAATAAGCGGCGCCCGAGACGCTGCCGATCTCCTCCCAGCCGAGCGGCATCGAGACCGCAGCACCCGGGCGCGCCCGCGTCGAATAGGCCGCAACCGCCGTGGCGCCGCGACCATTGCGCAGATAATCGACCAGAACCTTGCCGCGCCGCTTCGATTTCGTGATCGTCGCGATGAAGCGATCGGGGCTGTCGGCGGCCATCGCATCGGCAATGCTCTTGCAGAACGCCTTCACCACCTCCCAATCGGCCTTCGGCCGCAAAGGCGAGACCACATGCAGGCCCTTGCCGCCCGAGGTCTTCACGAAAGCTCCGAGCCCGAGTTGCGCCAGCCGGCCCCTGACCTCGATCGCGGCCTCGACCACCTGCCCAAAGGTGACGGTTTCGCCCGGATCGAGGTCCATGATGATCATGTCGGGCTCCTCGATCCGGGCGAGTGTCGAACCCCACGGGTGAATCTCGAGCACGCCCGCCTGAACGAGCGAGATCAGCCCGTCGAGATCATCGATGGAGAGGATCGGTTCCCCTGAGCTGTCCTGCGGATCGCGCGCGAGATGAATGGCGCGGTTCAATCCTTTCCAGGCGTGCTTCTGAAAGAAGCATTCTCCGGTGACGCCGCTCGGGCAGCGCAGCAGGGCCAGCGGGCGCTTGGTGACGAAGGGCGCGATGCGGGGCCAGATTTGCGTGTAGTAATCGGCCAAGCCTTCCTTGGTGACGCCGACGTCGGGCCAATAGAGGCGGTCGGGATGAGTGAGCTTCACGCCCGCCGGGCGGGTTGCCGTGCCGGCCTTCGGTTCCGTGGCCTCGGGCTTGTCAGGAGACGGTTTTCGCGATGTGTCACGCATGACTGTTTCCGCCACGACCTCCTTTGCCGACTTGTCTTCGCGCAAGCCGCGAAAGGCGGCGTGGCGCAGGTTACGATCCGCGGTCCAGCCGCGGAACTCGATCTCGGCGACGAGCTCCGGTTTCACATAGCGCACCTGGCGTGCCGCATCGGCGCTAAGCCGCTCAACGAAAGGGCTCGACGGGATCCGGATTCGCTCGAGCCGCCGATGGAGATCCTCGGCCACCGCCCTCGTGAAACCCGTGCCGACGCGACCCGCATGGACGAGCTTACCGCCGGAATAATAGCCGAGCACGAGCGAGCCTATCGCCTTGCGCGAGGTCGTCGAGGGCACATAGCCGCAGATGATGAGCTCCTGGCGCGATGAGCATTTCGCCTTCAACCAATCCTTGGCGCGTCCCGAGCGATAGGGAGCGTTCTGCAATTTGGAGACGATGCCCTCGAGACCGAGCCGGCAGATATGCTCGAGGATGAGGTTGCCGTCCCCTTCGAAATGCTCGCTCAAGCGCAAGATCCCGGTCTCGCCAGAAAGCAAGGAGGCGAGCGCCTGTTTTCGCTCGAGAAGCGGCGTCGCGCGAAGATCGTATCCATCGAGATAGAGTAGGTCGAAAGCGTAAAAAGCGAAGCGATCGTGCCGCCCCTCGCTCAAATCGGCTTGCAGCGCCGAGAAATCCGAAGCGCCGTTCTCGTTCTGGACGACGAGCTCACCGTCGATGAGGGCCGTGCCGAGCGGCAGTGCCTTGAATGCCGCAGTGAGCGCCTTGCCGAATTTCGAGGCCCAATCGAGGCCGCTTCGCGTGAGAAGGCGCAGGTTTCCGGTATCGATCCGCGCCTGCAACCGGTAACCGTCGAACTTGATCTCATGGACGAAGCGCGCCCCCGAAGGAGGCTTGTCCACCAGGCTCGCGAGTGTCGGCTCGACGAAGCTCGGCAACGGGGCTTTCTTTGCCTTTTTCACCTTGGAGGGATCGGCGGGTGCTTTCTCCGACGCGCGACCCCGCCCGGCGGCCGGCTGCGCGATCCTCCCGGTTTTCGAGGACCAACCCGGCCGTTCACCGGCGACCTCTTCGACCACGCGCCCGGTGGTCACCGATTCCGGTCGTTCCTCGAGAATATCGGGCGCGCCGGGCTCACGCGCTGCCTCGTCGTCGCCCTTGATGAGAAGCCAGTTTTCCTTCTTCTCGCGAGGCTTGCCGGCCATGCGCACGAGGTGCCAGCGCCCGCGAAGCTTCTCGCCGTGCAATTCAAAATCGAGATGGCCCTTGGCATAGCCCTTGTGCGCATCGCCAAGTGGCGTCCAGCGGCCACGATCCCAAAGGATTACCGTGCCGCCGCCGTACTCGCCTTTCGGAATCGTGCCTTCGAAATCACCGTATTCGAGGGGATGGTCCTCGACATGCACCGCGAGGCGCTTCTCGCCTGGAACAAGGCTCGGGCCGCGGGTGACGGCCCAGCTCTTGAGCACGCCATCCATCTCCAAGCGAAAATCATAATGGAGACGGCGAGCGTCATGCTTCTGGATAACGTAGCTGCCGCCGTCATCCCCCGCCGATTTCTTGACACTGCCGCGCGGCTCGGACGTGGTGCCGAAGCGCCGTTTTCGGCGATAGGCCTCAAGCGCCATGGCTTAGCCTGCCTTTCGCCGCGTCGCCGCCGCCCGCTGACTTACCCGACGGGACGGCTTCGGCGAAGGCTTGCGAGGTTTGCCGCTTCTTTTCGTACCGGACGATCGAGCTTGCGTCTTTCCGGCAGAGCCCGCCCGGCCGGCGCTCCTTCTCAGCGCCTCCATGAGATCGACCACATTCGATGCAGGCTCGGGCTTGCGCTCCTCGATCGGCTTGCCCTCGAGCTTCGCGCGCACCAGCTCGGCAAGCGCCGCCTCGTAGCGATCCTCGAACGTGCTCGGATCGAATTTGCCGCGCTTGGTCTCGATGATGTGCCTGGCGAGGTCGAGCATCTCGCCCTTGATCTTCCGATCGGGAATATCGGCGAACGCGCCCCTCGGGGAACGGATCTCGTAGTCGAAGTTGAGCGCCGTCGCGATCATGCCGGCGCGATAGGGTCGCAAGAGCAAGGTCCGCACGCGGCGAAAGAGCACCGTGCGGGCAAGGCCAGCGACCTTCTTCTCCCGCATTCCTTCGCAAATGACGGCGAAAGCCTTTTCGGAAATGGCATCGCTCGGAGCGAGGTAATAGGGGCGGTCGAAATAGAGGTCGTCGATCGTGTCGCATTCGACGAAGACGTCGAGGGCGAGCGTCTTGTCGCTTTCCGGAAGCGCCGAAGCTATTTCCTTCGGTTCGAGCACGACATATTCGCCCTTGCCCGTCTCATAACCCTTCACTTGATCGGCGGCTTCGACCGGCTTGCCGGTCTCCTCATCGATGCATTGGCGCCGGACCCTGTGGCCGGTCTCACGATTGATGGTGTGGAAGACGATGCGCTCGGACGTCGATACGGCGGTATAGAGCGAGACGGTGCACGCGAGCTCGGCGAGCTTCAGATATCCTTTCCAATTAGCCCGAGGCGCCATGCGGATTCTCGCCAACAAAAAACTCGAGGCTTCCCACCGTTTGGTGACAAACTCCCGTCAACCTGCCGCGTTCCGCCGCGCGGTACGACCCGCTATTTGGCGGGAGGTGCCGTGCGAAGCGCCGTCAGCAGGACGGGGTCGAGCGCACCAACCGTCGATTCGAAGAAGGCTTTACCCTCGGGCGAAGCATTGCGGTAAGCGAGGACGATCCAGGGCTTCAATTCGGGCTTTCGCGTGAGAATCGTGCGAATCTCTTGCCCCACCAGTAGCTGCAGATCGGCATCTCCGATCGCGTTCGACCGCGCCGCGATCGAGAGGCGCAAAGGCATCAAGGCAAGCTCGTTCGGCCCCGTGTAATAGGACATCCTCAACGCGCCGTCCGATTCACGCCCGCGCCGGTCGAGCTCGGAAGCCACCGCGGCAAGAAGAAGCCAAATGCGCGAATCATGAGGAGCAAGGCTCGCGGCCCTTTGGGCCGCGGCGCGGGCGACCTCGGCCGGGCGCGACGACGCGACCGTGCCTCCCCTCGCGATTTCCTGCGGCAATTGGGGCATGAGCGTCATCGCGTAATCGGCCCAGAGGTCGCCGCGAACAAGGCCGATCTTGGCGGCCAGCTCCGCCCTGTCGCGCTCGCTCGGCGTCACCGCCGCCGCGGCAGCCGCCGGAAAGGAGGCAAGCCTCGGACGGAGCACTTCGGCGGACAAAATCCACAAGGCCTCGATCGCGAGAAGGACGGCGAGGACCGTCACGCCGACGCGGAACCCCGTTCGGGACCTCCCCTTCAGATGAAGGCTGATCATCTCACCATAGGAGGCATCGGGGTCGACGGCGCCGCTCCTTGACGCGCGCTTGAGAAGCGACAGCGAAGGACAACGCAGGGCCCGGCATTTGCGTTCGAGCCTGTGGGCAATCTCGGGATCGGCTATGCGGTAGAGAACGATGCCGGGTTCCCGCTCGAGCGCCGCCCCGACCTCGCGCAATCGATCGGACGAGCGCACGAGCGTGTGGATGTGCTCGATAGCGGAAATATGCGGGTAGAGCTTCGCCACCGCGTGACCGGCGGCGGCGAGCCCTTCCTCGCCCGCGTCGGATACGAGGTGCAGATGAAAATAGTTCTGGTTCATCCGATCAGCCCATGTCGACCGATAAAACCGCCTCTGGAAATGACACCGATCGCAAAAGCTTGCGTGAGACCCGAGGCACCCATGCCGATCCTTGAATCTCGAGACCGAGCAAGCGCTCACCCGCACGACCGCAGACTACTCTATCGGATCTTGCCGAAAATCACCTCTTTCGGATGAGATACGGCGAGGCGACGAAGGGTCTCGAGGATGAGGCAACCCGATCTCGGCCGCTCCCGGCTCAAAGCACGAAGATCGTGTCCTTCTCGATCATCAGGCAGGTCAATCGGCCGGTCGCGTAGGCGCCGGTGTCGATATTGATCCGGTTGGGGCGGATATCGGGCTCGAGCACCGGTGTGTGGCCGTGCACAACGACCTTGCCGAAATCCTGCTCGGAGAGGAGAAAATCGTCGCGGATCCAAAGCAGGTCGTGCTCGCTTTGCTGAGCGAGAGGAACGCCCGGTTTCACGCCCGCATGGGCAAAGAAGAAATCACCGCAAGTAAAGGACGCCCCGAGCTTGTTCAGCAGCGATTTGTGCTCGGCGGGCAAAGCGCTGGCGAGAGTCCGCGCCAGCCTCAGCTCTTCGGCACTATCGGGATTGGTGCTCGGATCGAGTCCATAGGACCGCAAGGTTTCGAGACCCCCGAAATGACGCCAATCGCCGAGTACTGAGGGGTTGTGGAGAAACTCGACGAGATAGCTCTCGTGATTGCCCTTCAGGCAGATCATGCGATGAAGGCGGCTCCGCTCGACGAGGCGGTCGAGAACGTCCCGAGACGCTGGGCCTCGATCGATGTAATCGCCGAGAAGGACGTGGACAGCGTGATGCGGCGAAGAACGCGCGAGATTGGCGTCGATCCGCGCAAAGGTCGCGTCGAGGAGGTCGACACGGCCGTGCACATCGCCGATGGCGTAGATTCGCAATCCCTCCGGGAGGCTCGGCCAGCGGCGCTTCGCTCGCGGCCTCAAGAACCGCCACACGCTGTTATGCCTCGCAGCTGCGCCAGCCATTGTCTCAAGCCGGCTGCTGCCTGGCACTACGGCTCAGGCTTTGGGCAAGGCCAAGGCCGAGAAGTGTCGCGGCGAGGAGCGCGATTGCGGTCGACAGCGCGCTGGCGTCACAAAAGGCTTCAAGAGTGAGCACGACGGCCGCGCTCATTGCCGCCGCGGGGTAGAAGGAATCCCGGCCGCGCCGCACCGCCCCGCGCAACAAAAATCCCGCGAGCGCGAGCATCATGATCACGATCACCCAAAGGGCGGGCGCTCCCATCTCGATCGCGATTTGGGCGGCGCTAGTTGGGGCCGCTCTTCCGTCCGAGGGATCGTCGATGTCGCGATAGATCGGCAGGAGAGACATGAAGCTCCCCGCGCCGGAGCCGGCCCAAGAGGTGTCGCCGATGAGGCGATCGGCATCCGAGATCAGGGGTGCGGGCGCATTCGCATAGCGCAAGGTGAGGTCGCCTTGGCCGTCGTTTCGCACGGCGAGCACGAGCACGATGAGGATGGCGAAACCCGCCATTGCGGTGCTTGCCCAAATCCCGAGAGCAAGGCGCCGCGCAATCACCACGAGCGCGAGGGTGCCGAGGCCGCAGGCGGCCGCGAAAATCTCGGGCCTCGCCGCCGCAAGGCCAAGGCCGAGGCACGAGATCACCAGGGCCGCGAGATTGGCCCCGAAATCCTGAACGAATCGCGGGAACGACGCCTCGGCCTTGACCTGCCGCGTCTCGTGGCGCTCGAAGGCGCGGATCATCCCCGCGCCGGCGACGATCACGCCGAGCGAAGCAGCGCCGAGTAGAACCATTTTGGCGCGCGGGCCGGAGCTCCCGACGAAGGGGAGGCCCGCAAGGCTTTGCACGATCAACAAGGCCGCCATGACGGCGGTGACGAAGATGAGCCCATGCAGGCTCCATTCGGCACGCCGGCGATCGACGGTCACCGCCGCGGCGACGAAGAGCAGCCCCGCCAGCGACACGTAACGGGCAAGCGCCACGAGCGTCACGCCCGGATCGACGCTGATGCTGCCCTCGAGCGGCATGGCGAGCGCAGCCTCTGCGCTCGCCCATATTGGATGCGAAAATCTCGCCGCGGACGGCATCGGCACGATTTGAACCACCATCCATGCCGCAGGCAGCGCAAGACCGATCGCAAGCGGGCGCGAGAGCTTCGACACATATCCGGCTTCTTCCGGCGGAATGGCGCGCGCGATGATCCCGACCGCCACCGCCGTCAACGCTGCGATGAGCGCGCCGATTGTGGAGACGTCGAGGAATGCAATGACCGGCGCTGCCGCGATCAATGCCATCAAGAACAGGAATACGACAAACACCGCGGTGACATGCTGCTGATGAGTTCGGCCGGAGCATGCCTTTGCGACGCAACCGATACAAGACATCTCCCCCCAATGAATTGGGGACGCGGGTTAACATTCGGCTTTCGGCAAATCACGCTCATTGCGGCGGACAGCTTGCGCGAAGATCGTCGAGAGCCGGTCCGAGCCCCGCGAGCGACACGGTGCCTTTCACCGCCGAAGGCTCGGCCTCGATCTCGATCGCAACCTCATCGGAGGTTCGCCACCGGCCCGTCAAAAGCGCGGCGGCCTCGGGAGGCAGCAGCAACGCGGTGAAGGGCGGCACGATCCTGGCCTCGAATTGTTCCTCCATGCCGGCGGCGCGCGCCTTCACCCAAGGCCTCGAGCTCGGCGGACGCGGATCAAGAACGATGATCAGCGCCTCGATACCGCCAGGAGCGCAGCGAAGCATCAAGCCTGCGAGATCCACATCCGACCGCGCGATATCGACCGTATGCACGATGGAGACGGCGTCAGGACCGCCGTGAGGGTTAGGCGCCCGCATCAGCCTCCAGGCTCCCGCGGGCCGGGATGGGGCTTGGGGCACGCCGGGCGTGTTCGAGGCCGCAAGCCTCATGGTGCAACCCACCGTCGCATCGGGTGGCGTAGGACAGGGGCCGTTCGGGGCCGCTCCGGCCATGGGCGCGGCATTCAACCCGATCAAGCCGCTTGCAATGAAGAGAGCGATGAGCGCCAGCACGAGCGTGCGGGAGCCCCTCGAGGCGATGGACCCTCGCCTCACCCCGAACTCACGGCTTCTCGAGGCTCTCACTGCTGCTCTGTTCATCAAGAAAATCGACCATCGCTGGTTAATGTTAATGCGCCAGATGAAGCTCGGGCGGCGGCGGGACTTGTCCACAGGGGCAGGGACATGCGTAATTTCGGTGCGAGCCCAGGCGCCCCGCAGGCCGGCAACCCAGATCCGCCTGCATCCAAAGCCGTGCCCGCGAGGCCGGCCGCGCTCCTTTCCGTTACCGCGACGCATATCCAGGTTGTTGATTCGATTGCCGATCTTTGGCGGGCTCGATCCCGCTCACGGCTTTCAGCGCCGCGAGCGCCGGCCCCATCGTCAAGGTGAATCGCACCCGTGCGTGCTCCCCCGGTGGCGCGCCATCCTGGCGCAAATGTCTACTCCTTCGGGATAAGAGTTCCTACACCTTATGATACATAACATGGGGCCTAACCCGCAAAAAATGTTGCGCCGACGCAACATGCGACGCAATTATAACATTCGACCAGCGCGCGGATGTGATAGCGCTTGTCCGGCGATCAAGCATGCGTATTGTCGTCGGCAATCAATGCGGAAGGCGTGAGTAAGGTCAGGTACAAACGTGAGAATAGACGGCCTGGGGGCAAAGTCTCTCTTATGCGCGTTGCTCCTGGCCGTCAGCGGGTGCACGATCCTGTCCGATTCCGGCCCCTCGAGCGGGGATATCAACTCAGGCGCCACGCAAAGCGGCCCCCAATACACCATCATCAGATTGACTTCTGAGGTCGTCGAGGCGGTCGGCGAGTATGGGCCGGGCGGCATCGCTGTGACCTTCGGCGACAAACGGCCGCCGCCTGAGATCACTTTCGGCATCGGCGACGTGGTGAGCGTGACGATTTTCGAGGCGGCGGCGGGTGGCTTGTTCATTCCGCTCGAAGCGGGTGTGCGCCCCGGCAATTTCGTGACGCTGCCCAACCAGCCGATCGATACCGCTGGAAACATCTCCGTGCCTTATGCAGGCGCGATACGCGCCGCGGGCCAGACACCGTCCGAGGTTCAGCACGAGATCGTCGCGGCTATCAAGAACCGGGCCATCGATCCGCAAGCGGTGGTGGCGCTGGCGACACAGAACACCTCGCTCATCAGCGTGCTCGGCGAGGTGAATTTGCCGGCTCGCTTCCCGGCGCAACCGGCGGGTGAGCATCTCCTCGATGCCATCACCCGCGGCGGCGGCATCAAGGACCAGGGTTATGAGTCCTGGGTGGTGCTCGAGCGAAAAGGCAAACGTGCCTCCGTGCCCTTCGGAGCCCTCGTTTACGAGCCTGAGAACAACATCTGGGTGTGGCCCGGCGACACTGTCTATGTGTATCGCGAGCCGCAAACCTTCCTGGCCTTCGGCGCGTCCGGTCAGCAAGGCCAGTTCCCGTTCGACATGTGGCGAATCACGCTCGCCGAAGCTGTGGCCAAGGCCGGCGGCCTGCTTGATATCCAGGCCGATCCCGCCTCCGTCTATCTTTATCGCCGCGAGCCGCGCGAGCTCGCCGAAAGGCTGGGCGTGGATGTTTCCAACTTCCCAGGCCCGATGGTTCCGGTCGTCTATAATGTGAGCCTGCGCGATCCGGCCGGTTATTTCCTGGCCACCAAGATGCAAATGCGCAACAAGGACATCGTCTTCGCCGCCAACGCTCCATCGGTCGAAATCACGAAGTTCTTCAATCTACTGCAGGTTGCGGTCAATACGGCCAATACGACGGCGAGCACAGCCGAAGAAATGCAGGTGGTGCGCGTCACGTCACACACACGCCTTAAATAACAGCGATATAGTGCTCGAACGCGACCTGATCGCTTCCGGGTCGGGGGTCACCGTGAGCATGTGCCCGAGGTAGAACCTAGGCTCTATGTTGTAGCGCGATAGGCGCTATGTTAGATGTGAAATCGATATCGTGAGGGTATCGTCGGGGTTCTTTGCATCCCCGGCGGGCTCGTTCGCGAGATCGGCTCGCAGCACCTTGAGACCGGCGGGCACATGACCGGGCGCTTTTGACTTTGTCGAGCAAGGATCGAGATGCTCCAAATCAGTAAGCCTCGGCCGTTGGCGGATTCGGGCGTCGCAACGCCCGAACTCATCTCACCGGCCGAACTTTATGCCGTGGTCATCGGCTTTGCGCGGCGGCGCTTTCCCGTCGTCGCCTTCACAGTCGTGCTCATCCTGGCGCTTGCCATCATTTACATCGTTACCACGCCGCCCAAATTCACCGGCCACGCCGTGCTGATGATCGACACGCATAAAACGCAGTTTTTTCAACAGCAGCAATCGCCGCTCGGCGATT